>JBPCIT010000454.1:0-4369 GCA_051006015.1 Longimicrobiaceae bacterium | reverse complement strand
GCCCATCGCCGTTGGTGTCCTCGAGCACGACGATCTTGCCGACCGGCCGATCCTCTCCCTCGGCCTCGACGTTCGGCATGTAGCCGCGCATCTCGACCACGTAGAGCCGTCCGTCGGCGTCGAAGTCCAGCGCGACCGGATCCTGCACCAGCGGCTCGGCCGCCACCAGCTCGATCCGGTATCCCGGCGGCAGGGAAAACGTCTTCAGCGCCTCTGCTGGCGAGAGCACCGGCGACTCCTCCGGCACCTCCCGCACCCCCGGGGGCCAGTCGTTCCGGTCGCAGGCGGCGAGCAGGCAGAGCAACAGCAGGAAGAGCGTGGGAACGTGTGGCCGGGCGGCGCCCCCTCCCTCAGTCCCGGGAGGACCCCCCGCCCCCGGCCCCTCCCCCACAAGGGGGGAGGGGAGAACTACTGAGTCTGAACCCGGCACGGAGCCGTTCCCCCTCTCCCGCATGCGGGAGAGGGGGTTAGGGGGTGAGGGCCCTCTCACGGTCCTTCCGCGGCTCCGAGCGGCTGGATGCGAAGGTTGCGGAAACGGTAGACCTTGCCCGCCTCCCCGTGATGCTGAATGCCGATTGGACCCTCCCGGTCGAGGGTGTCGCGGTAGGCGGTCGTGAGCCGGTCATTGACGTAGATTCGGAGGCTGTCGCCCCGCGCCTCGATCCGGTAGCGGTTCCATTCATCGGGTCGGAATGCAGTGCCGGGTTCCTCGCGGAAGGCGCGCTGCGCGGCGGTGTCCTCCGCCGGCGGGTTGAGCCAGCCACGCCGCTCCTCGTCGTAGAGCCCGCCGGACCAGCGACGGGCCTTGGGATCGACCTCGGCCTGGTAGCCGTAGACGCGGTTCTGCTCGACGTTCGCGCGGAACATGAACCCGGAGTTCGAGGCGGTGTCCGGCAGCATCACCTCGCCCTCGAAGACGAAGTCGCGGAAGCTCTCGCGGGTCATGAGGAAGAACTTCCGGTCGGCCCGCAGGTGGATCTCGCCACTCTCGACCCAGCCCTCACCCCAATCGTAGGGATTGTGCCACCCGTCCAGCGTCGCCCCGTCGAAGAGCTCTCGCCAGCCTGCGGCCTGCCCGGCGTCGGCCCGGGTGCCCGACGATTCGGCGCCCGGCGTGTCGGCTCCGCCGGTGCAGGACGCCAGCAGCGCGACCAGCAGACAGGCGGACGCAGCGGCCAGAAGGGAACGCGCGCGCGTGGCGATCTTCTCGATCATGCGATGCACCCGCATCATTCTCCGTCAGGTTCGGGGGGTGAGTCGATCTGGTCGGGTAGCTGAAAGCCGGCTCATGCAGGCTCCGCAAAGCTGTCGACGTAGCGGTAAGCCTCGATGACGGCCCGTTCCCCTTCTATGCCGGGGCGGGAGTTGCCGTGCTCCATCCCGAGAATGCCCCGGTAGCCCTTCCGGTGGATGTGCTCGAGGACCTTGCGGTAGTTGATCTCGCCGGTCGTCGGCTCCTTGCGGCCCGGGTTGTCGCCGATCTGGAAGTAGGCGATCTCCTCCCAGGTCCGGTCGATGTTGGGGATCAGGTTCCCCTCGGCGATCTGCTGGTGGTAGATGTCGAACAGCACCTTGCACGCCGGACTGTTCACGGCGCGGCAGATCATGTAGGCCTGCGCGGCCTTGCTCAGAAACATGCCGGGATGGTCGCGGAAGGGGTTCAACGGCTCCAGCACCATCACCCGCCCGTGCGGCTCGAGGATCTCCGCCGCACGCCGCAGCGTCTCGACCACGTTGGCGGTCTGGTAATCCATCTCGAGCCGGAGGTCCAGATGCCCCGGCACAACGGTGATCCAGGTGGCATTCAAGCGGCGGGCGACCTCGACGGAGTCCCGAATCTCCTGGAGAAATTCCTCGCGCCGCTCCGGATTGCCGCTGGCGAGGTTCGGCTCGTTCCAGTAGATCGTGTGCGCGACGAAGACGCCCATCTGCATACCGAGCCGCTGCATCTCGCGTGCGATCCGCTCCTGGACCTCTCGCGGCCGCTCGCGCATGCCGTTGTCCTCGAGCGCCCTGAACCCGGCCTCGGCCATGAAGCGAAGCTGGGCGATCAGATCCTCCCCCGCGTGGCGCTGGAACATGCCGAAGTGGGGCGCATAGTTGAGCTTGAAGGCGGGCGTCGCCCTCCCTGCAGGCTCGGCGGCGGCTGCCGTGCTCGCCTGCAGGGAGGACGCCGTCGCTGCCCAGGCAGTGGTCCCCGCCAGGCTGGCCTTCATGAATTCTCTGCGCTTCATCATCATCGTACGGCTACTCTCGCTCGATTGATGGTGCCTCCGAGGAGGCGGCCCCACATCGCCGTGCGGGAAAGGAGGAGTTGGTACGGAGTACGCGCTTTCGCATCGCGGGCAGCTCGATGATGTATGACTCGAACGGCTCCAGCGCCGGCAGCGGCACCCAGCCGGTGCTCCTCCCCCTGCTATCCACCCGCAGTACCGCCGGCGTACCGGCGACTGGAATGCGCTCAGCTCGTCGAGGAGAGAGGCCCTGAGCACACCTTTCTCGCAACCGTTCGATCCATTTCGAGATGTTCGATCTCATGGATAGGACACGTCTCCCCGGCACGCAAGCCCGCTCCCTGAAGGCAACAGATGAGTTCGGACACCCCAAGGAGGGTCGGGTGCTTGCAGGACGCGGTCTCTACCGGCATGATGCCAGCATCACAGCGAGCTGCAGCACCCATTTCTCACTCTCCCTGCAGCACGGAGCTCTCCATGGCAGAGGCCGCGACGATGCGCTCAGCGACCTCGATCCAGCGAGTCGATGCGGGACGGCTCTTTCTGGACGATGGCCCACCTGGCGGGGACGCTCACGATGATCTTCGCGACCGGCTTTGCCACCCTCTTCCTGGATGCACTGGTGGCGCCGCTCTCCATCCTTCTGGTGATCGTCTCCGGACTCCTGTTTCTCAACGACCGCCGCCGCGGCACACCCCATTTCATCCCTGGCCAGGCGGACCGGACGCAGGTAGCGCCGGCGCCCAGGGTATAGGCATGATCTCGCCAACCCGAACGCACATCTGAATGAGACAGTTCACCTTGATCTGTGCCGGCCTGATCAGCGCCATCGGGATCGTCGGAGACGCGAAGGCCCAAACGTCCCAGGCTCAGGGGCAGGGGGAGAGTGACGGCTGGAGGGTTCACGCCATGGACCGGCCGAAGCCACCGGTGGTTGCTCCGGCCAGGCAGAACCTGCCGGTACCGCCCCCGCCGGATGCGGTGGTGCTCTTCGACGGCAGCGATCTGTCGCAGTGGACGACCCCCGGCGGAGGTGCGCCCGGCTAGCGGGTCCAGGACGGCTACTTCGAGGTCGTGCCCGGCAGTGGAGCGATCCGCACCCGCACCGGTTTCGGCGACGTGCAGCTCCACATCGAGTGGGCGTCCCCCGGAGCCTCCGCAGGAGACCGGCCAGGATCGCGGCAACAGCGGCGTCTTTCTGATGGGCCGCTGCGAGGTGCAGGTGCTCGACTCGTACCGGAGCGACACCTACGCCGACGGCCAGGCGGCCGCGATCTACGGCCAGTATCCTCCGCGGTTCAACGCCTCGCGGCCTCCCTGCGAGTGGCAGACGTACGACATCTACTTCCGCCGCCCGCGCTTCGGAGCGGATGGCGCGCGCCGACGGCCAGGTCATCGGACGATCGAGCCGCGGGAGCCGGAGAGATTCGGCACGTCCTCTACCAACCTGCGCGCCCCACCCCCGACGGGCGCACGCTCCTCGTCCTCTCGCCTCTCGACTTTCTCGCGGCTCTCGCCCGCCTGATCCCCCCGCCACGCGTCCACCGGCACCGCTACCACGGCGTGCTGGCTCCCAACGCCGCCCCCGGGTCAAGCCCGGGGCAGGCTCTGCGCGAACGCGACGCGTCGGACGCTCCACGGCACCCGGCTTCCGCCGACCCGCAGCCCCTGACACCCGCCCAGAGCGCCACCCGCTCCCGATGGGCGTGTCTAATCGCTCGGATCTACGAGGTCCTGCCGCTCATCTGCCCCGACTGCGGCGCCGAGATGCGGATCCTCGCCTTCCTCACCGACCCCTTCACCGTGGCCGGTATCCTCCGTCACGTCGGACTTCCCGCCTCCCCGCCGCCGCTCACCCCCGCCCGCTCCCCGCCCGACGAGCCGGCCTACGACGCCGGTCCTCTCCTCGACCTCGACCAGACGCCCGCCTTCGATCCCACCGAGCCGGAAGCAATCCCGGACTTCGACTTCGATCAGACCCTCGGCGCCTGAGAGCGTAGCTCTGCCTGGCGCCGGTCCTGCCGCCCCGGCAACTCTCCCCCTGCCCGATCCCTGACGCCATGGCCTGCCTCTCGGGCCGGCCTGGGAGCGATCCGTGTGACCCGCCTCGCCTTCCTACGCAGATCCCCTCACAC
>JBPCIT010000453.1:0-7519 GCA_051006015.1 Longimicrobiaceae bacterium | reverse complement strand
CTGCCGCGCTCCCCTCGGACACCGTCATGGCGATCCTGCGCGCGGTCGACGCGCGAGCGCCGCGGGGAACGCAGCTTCCCATCTCCAGCCCCGAGGCGCGCCCGGACGCTCCGCTCATCGTGCCCGGTGCCTTTCTGCGCGGGTGGATGGATCTCACCCACTGGCTCACCTTCGGCTACGGGGCGGATGAGCTGCCCCTGCTGGCGCAGTCGCTCCCGCTGCGACCCTCGACCGCCGGCGCCAATCCGGTGATCTACGCCACCGGCGGCGACCTGCGGCTGAGCGGCTTCGTCTGGCCGGACAACACGCAGCGCCACTACGCCGGCCGTCCCTACGCCACGGTGGACGGAGTGGGGCAGGGCAGGGTGATCCTGCTTGCCGAGGACCCGCTCTTCCGCGGCGTCTTCGACGCCCCGGCGGGGCTGCTGATGAACGCGATCTTCCTGGGGGCGAGGGGGCGGTAGGGAAAGCGAAGGGGAGGGACCGTGCATCGGCCCCTCCCCTCCTCCAGGTTGCTCAGCGCGAGCGGCTAACCGCTACGCGTTGCGGTCGATGCACTGCTGGAACTGCGGGTTGTTCTGCTCGTCGAACGTGATCGGGAAGTTGACGTCCGTTCCGTAGACGCCGTCCTGCCGCGGTCCGTCGAGGCCCGGACGGAAATACACGCCGGTCGGGAAGACCGCCTCCGTATTGCGGCCGTACTGGCGCACCAGGCGCCGCAGGTCGCTCAGCCGGTTCGCGGTGGCGTAGAGCCAGAGCGCCCGCTCCTCGAAGAACTGGTCCACACGGGCAGCCGGAGTTCCCGGATCCGCCAGCGCCGGCAGGTTGATCGTGCCCCGCAGCGCGTTCAGGATCGGCAGGTAAGCATCGCTTTGGCCACGGGCCAGCGCCGCCTCCGCCTCGATCAGCCGCGCCTGGATACCCGAAGCAAGCTGGATCGGGGCATTCTGCGTCGGATACTTCAGCTGGAAGTGGTGGACCGAGCGGGTATCCGCGGCGCCATTCCGGAAGCTCCAGGGTACGCGCGGGTCCACGTTCACGGCGGTGTTCTGCGTGGTCGCCGTACCCTTGCGGAACTCGACTCCGTTTCCGCCCTCCCTGCTGGACATCGCGATCTCACGGCGCCCATGGTTGTTCCCCCAGACGCCGTTGTTCTGGCGGCCGGTGTTGTCCGAGTACTGAACGTCGTAGCTCCAGGTGGTCGGGATGTCCCGAACGAGCGCTGCCGCCTCGGCGTAGCGGTTCAGGTCCATCAGCACCCGCGCCCTGCCCATGGTCGCCAGGCGCTGCTGAGCGACCGCGGGAGCCCCGGTTCCCGCCGCGTTGGCGATCTGCAGCGCCTGGTCGAAGGAGGCGATCGCCCGGTTGAAGATGTTCTCCGTCGGTTCGCCCTGCCCATACTCGAAGCGCCCGTCGACCTCCTCGCTGAAGGGGACGCCCGAGCAGAAGTTCTCCGCGAGGAAGACGTAGATGTACCCCTCGTAGTTCACCATCTCCGCATGAGCCGCGGTGTTCGGCTGGTTCTGCGCGTACGAGGCCAGGCCGAGCATCGCCGAGCGACGCGAACGATGCAGGTTGCGCGTCATGTTCTGTACCAAGCTGTTCGTGATCGCGATCTGACGCCTGTCCATCTCACGGTTCTGGCCGAAGGTGCCGGAGTGCCAGAACTCGTCCGCCAGCAGTCCGCTCGCGTGCACCGTCCCGGGCGTGCCGGTAGCGGACGAGCCGCCGAAGGCCACTGCGAAATCGCCCACCACCGTTGCGCGGAGCGCGGGCAGGTTCGCGGGGTCGAAGAGCGCCGCGGGAAGCGTGACGTCCGGATCCTCTACTTCGAGGATGCCGTCGGTATCGCAGCCGGCCAGCGGGAGCAGCAGGGCTGCCGCCAGCACCAGCCGGGGGAGGAGCCAGTGGCCCCTCCCGCGGCTCGTGTGTTTATGTGCCATCATCATATCGCCAGATGCCCTTTAGAAGTTGAAATCGATACGGGCGATGTAATACCGCAGCGGCGGCTGCGTGTAGTAGTCGAACGTCTGGAAGCCCTGATCGAAGACGCCGAACCCGTTCACCTCCGGGTCGAAGCCCGAGTAGTCCGACCAGGTGGCGAGGTTGCGGGCGGAGAGCGTGAGCCGCAGCCCACCCACGCCGTAGCGGTTCGTGAAGCGCTCCGGGGCCATCAGGCTGAACGAGAGCTCACGGAACTTGACGAAGTCCGAATCCTCCAGGTAGACCGCGGTGTTGATGCCCGGCTCCAGGTAGTTGAAGGCGATCAGACCCGCCTGATCCTGCAGGTTGGTGTTGTTCGGGTTGAACGCCGCCTCGCAGAGGATCTCCCACGAGCAGCGGTCGAAGCGCGTGAAGTTCATCTGCTTGTGGCCGCCCTTGTAGTCGACCAGGCCGGAGACCCTCAGGAGGTTGAAGAGGGTGAGGTTGGTATTGAAGGAGAGTTCGCGCGTCGGGATCGGCTGCCCCATGTAAATCGCCGTGTCGCCGATCTCCACCTCGTCGACCTGGAGGAAGCCGTCGCCGTTGCGGTCCTCATAGGTGACCGGCCGCGACCAGTAGCCGCCGAGCGGGAAACCGGGCTGGTGGCGCTGCTGGTTGCGGTTGCTCCCCAGGATGATCGGCTCGATGCCCTCGCGCAGCTCGAGCAACTCGTTCCGGTTGCCGGAGCCGGTGAGGGTGACCTCCCAGCGAAGTGCGGGGATGTCGACCGGGCGCGCGTTGAGCATCGCCTCGATGCCCTGGTTCCTGACCTGACCGATGTTGTCCCAGCGCGTGGTGGTCAGTCCGAGAGAGGGCGGAAGCACCCGCCGCACCAGCGCGTTATCCGCGGTCTTGTTGTAGTAGGTGAACTCCAGCCCGAGACGCTCGCCCAGCAGCCCCAGATCGAAGCCGAGCTCGAGCTCGGTCGTGATCTCCGGCCGCAGGTCCGGGTTTCCAGTACCGGCGACGGTGACGCCCGGGATGTCCCCCGTGCCGATCCTCACCGAAACCGGCTCGAAGTAGGTGATGGCGTCGCGGAAGCTGGGCCGCAGGCCCGAGCGCCCCAGGGCGCTGCGCAGGCGCAGGTTGCTCAGCGCACCAATCTGCGGAAAGAAGGGCTCCTCGCTCACCACCCAGGAGGCGCTCACGGAGGGATACCACACCCAGCCGATGCCGGTGCCGAAGGCGCTGTTCTGGTCGCCGCGTACCGCGCCGGTCAGGAAGAACCGGTCGTTGAAGCCGAACTGCTGCTGGAAGAAGGCGCCGAGGGTAGCGTTCTCGACCGTGTTCTCGCTCACCGCGAAGAGCCGCGAGGTGCCCTGCAGCGAGCGCGTTCCGGGTGCCACGCCGCGGCCGAAGGCGCGCGTGTCGTGGTACTCCTCACGATTGAGCTGCGACCCCACCGAGCTGGTCGAGACGATCCCCTCGCGCAGCGGGACGGTGGCCGTGCCGCTGATCGTCCCGGTGAAGTTGGTGACCGAGACGCGATTCGAGCGCCGGTATCCCTCGGTGATCAGCGCACCAAAAACACTGGAGACCTGGTTCGCGCCCACGTAATCGTGATCGTGCCGGCTCAGCTGGTCGAGACCGGCGGTGCCTACGAGGCTCAGCCACTCGAGCGGCCGGTAGTTCGCGTTGACTCCGGTGATGAAGCGCTGTGCTTCCTGCCCGGTCTCGAAGGCGAAGGTCTCCTCGAAGGGGATGCCGTAGGTGCCGCGGTTGACGGTGGAATCGGCCGACCCCAGCAGCCCGTTCAGCAAAATCCCGTAGAGGCTGTTGTCGTTGTCGGGCAGCTTGAGGTTGCTGTTCGTGAAGCCGGTGTTGAAGGTGAAGTCCAGCCGGTCGCTCACGCGGGTGCTCAGATTGCCGCGCAGGTTCAGCCGATTCAGCCAGTTCAGGTTGACACCCTGCAGGTGGTAGACGCCGTCCTCCTGCTCGTAGTCGGCGGAGACGTAGTAGGTCGCCGCCTCACCCCCGCCCGAGACGCTCACGCCGTACTTGCCGCGGTACCCATCCTTGAAGGGGGTGAAGTCCGGGTGCTCGAGCGGGTTGAAGGAGATGAGCTGATCCGGAGCGAGATCCGCAGGGTCACAGTCACCCTCGGCGAGATCGACGATCAGGCAGCCGCTCAGCGAGCGCCAGCTGGCCGGGTAGGTGTGCGGATCGGTGATGCGGCCCTGCTCCGTGTATGCGTTCCAGCGGGGGGTGCCGGCGCGGCCACGCTTGGTGGTGATCTGGATCACGCCGTTGGCGGCGGCGGTGCCGTAGAGCGCCGCGGCGGCCGGCCCCTTGAGGATCTCGATGCTCGCGATGTCCTCGGGGTTGATGTCGTTCAGCCGGGAGGGGCTCTGCCAGAGCGGGATGTTGGTGAAGCGATCCTCGCTCGCGATACGCAGACCGTCGATGATCACCAGCGGCTCATTCGAGAGCGAGATGCTGTTCGAGCCGCGGATGCGGATGCGTGAGGCGGTACCCGTGGTGCCGGTGTTCTGCGTGACCACCACGCCTGGGCTGCGGCCCTGCAGGAGCGCGGTCATGTTGTTGACCGCCGCCAGCTCGACCTGCTCGACGTTGATGGTGCCCACCGCGTTGCCGATCTCGCGTGTGCGCTGCTGCTGCCCGATGGCGTTGACGATCACCCCACCCAGCTCGATGGCCGACTGGGCGAGCGTGAAGTCCACCGTCACCGTCTCCCCCCCGGCGACGGTCACCCGCTGCGATCCCTGGGTGAAGCCGATCAGGGTGGCGCGCACCTCCTGCGGTCCCGCGGGCACGTTCGGGATCAGAAAGCGTCCCTCCTGGTTCGTCAGCGTACCGCGGTTGGAGCCGACGATGAAGATCTGCGCCCCGCCGAGCGGGCGCTGGGTGGCCTGGTCGACCACCTGGCCGGTGATCGTTCCGCGCTCCTGCGCCAGAGCTCCGGTCGGGAGCACGGCGAGCGCGCAGACGATCGCTACTAGCCAACGAAATCTACTCATTGAATCTCTCCTTGGATCTGGCTGGCGGTGCGAGCGCCAGAACACGTTGGGATGCCAAACCGCATCCCTGGACACCCTTCTTCGTGCCACGTCTTGCCTGGTGATGGATCACGCTGCCCTCCCCACCCCCAGAGCCTCCCGGAACAGGTCAACCACTGTCGACGGCCTCCTTTCAACCGGGTGACGGAAAATCCGCCGAGTGCGCAGCGAAGCGAGATGCGAGCACAGAGCGGAGTGACTGCGTTGCCTTTCCCGATGACGCCGCCTATCGCGCGGCATGCGGCCCCCGCCGAGGTTGTTCCTCCTCCATCGAGGAACATCCGGCTGCAGAGCGCACTCTGGAGAGTGTTGGTTATAGATGATCCGGAAGGTGCTGTCAAGAGAGCTGCTGTGCAGGTAGCTACCTTGCCGGGGGTGGCGGGCGCCAGGAAAGGAAGATGCCTGGTCGGCAGCGGCCGACCAGGCATCGAAGAGAGGCCGCGTACGAGCGGCGAGATCCGGCCGCTAGAAGAGCGTGACGCCGAGCAGCACCTGTCCCCGCTCGAAGCGCACATCCTGCTCGCCGGCCGCCCAGTCGCTGACGCGGCGGTACTGCGCGTCGAAGCCGATCACGCGGATCGGCTGGAAGCGCACGCCGAACTGATAGCCGATATGGGTGTGGGTGTCCCGCAGCCGCGGACGATCCGAGAAGACAAGATCCTCCCGCGTGTACGTTCCGAGTCCCGCGTGTACCCCCGCGTACGGCGCGATCGGGAGGAGGGGAAGCTTGAGGAAGTAGTTCGCCTCGGCGAGGCCGACCACGTTGCTGGCGTCGCTGAACTCCGAGACGCTGCCCGAGGTGTAGCCGGTGACACCCACCCCCAGGCCGAAGGGGAGCACGAACTCGGCGCCCACCCCGAAGCCATCCGCCGCGGGAAGCCGCTGCCCCGCTTCGACCACGGAGCGGTTGTAGATGTAATGGCCCTTGAGGGCGAACCCGCTCTGTGCCGCGGCGGGGGCGGCGAGAGCGCCCAGCAGAATACCGCTGACCAGCAGCAGGCGAAAAATGGCTCCCATGCGACGTTCTCCTGTGGGGGAAAAGCAGATAGCCGAGCCAGGGCCCGGCCACGTACGTAATATCGGGCTCCTGGGGAGCGAAGTAAAGAGGGGCCGCGGCTGCTCCGATCGGGGGTGCCGGCTCGAGCGCCGCGCCGACGGGCTCTTCCTCGAGCTCAGCTCACTCTTCCGAGACCAACATCCAGTCCGCGCGAGGCTCGTGGTTCGGACGACGGTACAGCCTAAACGAACTCCTGCATCAGCTCCTCGAGCGCCGTCCGGCCGGGGCAGAGCTCCTCGTGGGGAATCTCCACCAGCGGCGTCTCCACCGTGTGGTTGGCCGCGTGCATGTCGCTCCCGCTCTCCTCGATGTAGAGCAGCCCGGTCACGACCTCCCCCTTCTCCTGCATCTCCCGCACGAAGGCGTAGGCCGCGTCGCGGTCGGTGGGATCGTAGCCCTCCTCCAGCTTGCGGAAGCGCACCAGGCTGCCGTCGTGCGTCCGCACGGTGGCACTCGCGCCCCTCGGGTAGGCGGCGGTGATCTCGCTGCGCAGCGGGACGAAGTCGACCGGCGCGACCTCGTGGTAGTGCTGGCGCGTGTAGAGGTAGCTCTTGGTCGAGCCCTCATGGTCGTTGAAGGTGACGCAGGGGGAGATCACGTCCACCAGCGCGAATCCGCGGTGGTTGAGCCCCGCCTTGAGGATCGGCACGAGCTGCGCCTTGTCTCCCGAGAAGCTGCGCGCCACGAAGGTGGCACCCAGGGTGAGCGCCAGCAGCACCGGATCGATCGGCCGCTGGATGTTCGCCTCGCCACGTTTGGCCTTCGAGCCCACATCCGCCGAGGCGGAGAACTGCCCCTTCGTCAGCCCGTACACACCGTTGTTCTCCAGCACGTACAGCATGTTGACGTTACGGCGGATAACGTGGCAGAGCTGCCCCAGCCCGATGGAGAGCGAGTCGCCGTCCCCCGAGACGCCGATGTAGACCAGGTCGCGGTTGGCAGCGTTGGCTCCGCTCGCGACCGAGGGCATGCGCCCGTGGACGGAGTTGAAGCCGTGCGCCTCGCGCAGGAAGTAGGTCGGAGTCTTCGAGGAGCAGCCGATGCCGCTCAGCTTGGCGACGCGGTGCGGCGGGATCTCCAGCTCCCAGAAGGCCTGCACGATGGCCGCCGTGATCGAGTCATGGCCGCAGCCGGCGCAGAGGGTGGACATCGCCCCCTCGTAGTCGCGCCGGGTGAGGCCGAGGGCATTCTGCTGCAGGGCGGGGTGCCGCACCGGCGGCTTCGCGATCGAGGAGCTCATGCTTCCACTCCGGCAAGCTGTTTTCGGACGCCTTCGATGACCGGACGTGCACTCAGGGGCACGCCGCCATAGTCGCGGATCGAGAGCAGCCGAGCGCGGGGGAAGCCGGTCTCGATCATCAGCAGCGAGCGCAGCTGCGCGTCCCGGTTCTGCTCCATGACGAAGTTCAGCTCGTGCCCCTCCAGGAACTCCAGCACCGAGGGAGCGAAGGGGAAGCCGCGG
>JBPCIT010000452.1:0-14780 GCA_051006015.1 Longimicrobiaceae bacterium | reverse complement strand
TCCCGGTAGAGGTTGTTCACCTCGTAGCGGTGGCGGTGCCGCTCGCTGATCTCCTGCGCGCCGTAGATCTCCGCTGCGCGCGAGCCGGGCACCAGCCGAGCGGTAAAAGCGCCGAGCCGCATTGTGCCGCCGAGGTCGGTGACCTCCCGCTGGGAGTTCATCAGGCAGATGACCGGGTCCTCCGTCGCCTCGTCCCACTCGGCGGAGTGTGCCTGGCGCAGGCCGCAGACGCTGCGCGAGAACTCGATTATCGCCGCCTGCAGACCGAGGCAGATGCCGAAGAACGGGAGCTCGTTCTCCCGAGCCCAGCGGATGGCGGTGAGCATCCCCTCGACTCCGCGTACGCCGAAGCCGCCCGGGATCAGGAGACCGTCGTAGTCGGCGAGCCGCTCCGCCCCCTGCTCCCCCTCGATGTCCTCCGAGGAGAGCCAGTCGATCTCGACGCCCACGTCATTGGCGATGCCGCCGTGTACCAGCGCCTCCTTGATGGACTTGTAGGAGTCCACCAGCGCGACGTACTTGCCGACGACCGCGATCCGCACCCGCCCGTTGCGCGGGTGCTTGATGCGCTCGACGAGGCCGCGCCAGCTCGTCAGATCCGGCTTCGCGGTGTCGAGCCCGAGCTTCGCCACCACCTGATCGTCGAGGCGCTGTGCCCGATACTCGAGCGGCACCTCGTAGATGGTGTCCACGTCGCGCGCCTCGATCACAGCCGCGACATCGACATTGGTGAATAGGGCGATCTTGCGGCGCATCTCCGCGGAGAGCGGGTACTCGGTGCGGCAGACCAGGATGTCCGGCTGGATTCCGATCTCCATCAGCTCGCGAACCGAGTGCTGCGTTGGCTTCGTCTTCAGCTCCCCCGCCGCGGCGATGTAGGGAATGAGCGTCAGATGAATGAAGAGGGTGTGCTCGCGTCCGATCTCCTGGCGGTACTGGCGGATCGCCTCCAGGAAGGGGAGGCTCTCGATGTCGCCGACCGTGCCACCGATCTCGGTGATGACCACATCCTGCCCCGGCGCGAGGCGGCGGATCGCACCCTTGATCGCGTCGGTGATGTGCGGGATCACCTGCACCGTCGCGCCCAGGTAGTCGCCGCGGCGCTCCTTGGTGATCACATCCTGGTAGATGCGGCCGGTCGTGATGTTGTTCGCCTGAGAGAGCGAAACGCCAATGAAGCGCTCGTAATGCCCGAGGTCCAGGTCGGTCTCCGCCCCGTCGTCGGTGACGAATACCTCGCCGTGTTGAAAGGGCGACATCGTCCCCGGATCGACGTTGATGTAAGGATCGAATTTCTGGATCGTCACGCGAAGGCCGCGCTCGACCAGCAGCCGTCCGATCGAGGCCGCGGCAATTCCCTTCCCCAGCGACGAGACGACGCCGCCGGTCACGAAAATGTACTTGGTCGGGCTGGTGGTCGGCTCGATCATGCGAAAGCTCTTTCTCGCGAAGGAAATAGCTCGAGAAGACGGCGCTCGGCGCGCGCGGCATCCTCCGGCGTGTCCACTCCGCCCTCTCCCGCAGGAGGCGCGGCAACGACAGCGACCCCAATCCCGATGCCGGCTGCAAGCGGCCGGAGCTGCTCCAGGCGCTCGAAGCGCTCGAGATCGCTCTCGGGAAGCTGCACCCAGCGCAGCAGCGCCTCGCGCCGGTAGGTGTAGATGCCGAGGTGCCTCAGGAAGTAGCAGCTCGCCAGCTCCTGCGCGTTCGGGTCGCGGTCGCGGCGGAAGGGGATGGGAGCGCGGGAGAAGAGCATCGCGCCCCCACGTGCATCACGCACGACCTTGACGACCGACGGGTCCCGCCATTCGGCGACGGAGGCAACCGGCACGGCGACCGTACCCACATCCCAGCCCCCGCTATCGACGAGCTGCACCGCATGCTCCAGCTGCTCGCGGCGGACGAACGGCTCGTCGCCCTGGATGTTGGCGATCACCTCAAAGCCTCGATATGCGTCGCGCTCCGCTATCTCCGCGACTCGATCGGTGCCCGACGGATGCTCGGACGAGGTCAACTCCACGCGGGCGCCGAAGCCGCTCGCTACCTCCTCGATCTCCTCGCTGTCGGTCGCGATCACGACTACCGCGAACAGATCGGCCGCGAGCGCTCTGCGCCACACCCATTCGATCAGGGGACGGCCGGCGATCGAGTGAAGAGGTTTACGTGGAAGCCGCGAAGAGCCGATCCGGGCTGGAATGACCCCGAGCACCCGCGGCGTCGCGCGGGCGGAGGAATGAGGCAGGCCAGGGGAATCCTCAGCAATATTCACGCCAAAAAAGATAGCGTGCGGGCCGCCATTTGTCAAAGCGCGTATGGGCTTTCTCAGGGAGTGAGAACCAGCCCGATGCTCAGCACCGGCCGCCGCGAGCCGCGCGCAGGATCGACGTACACGGCGGCGTCGAGCAGCATGATGCGCAGCCCGAGCCCCAGGTTCTGCTCCCAGTCCGGCCCGGGCGAGCCCGACGGCCACGCCGCGCCGACGGCATGCACCGCACGAAGGACCGGCGAGCCGAGAAAGGGCAGCTCGATGAAGGTCAGCGGAACGGCGTAGGACGATTGAACGAAAATGAGGTTGTCGCCGCGGAAGTCGCCGATCGCGAAGGTGGGAAGCGTGCCTGTCCCACCGATGAAGCTCCAGCGCTGGCGCGGCAGCGGCCCGTCGCCGAGCGGCCCCATGGCGCGCGCGGCGAGGGAGACCTGGTGGTTCCAGAGCGCCGCCAGATCCCAGCGCCCTTCCGCCATCCAGCGAGTGAAGTCTGGCCGATCAGTCCCGGCGAATGCGCGCTCGACGAGGAGGTCGCCGCGGAAGGCGGAATTCGTGCCCTCCCAGGCGAGCTCCGTCCCCGCGGTGAGGGAGAGGATCTCCCCGTCGTCGATTGCCGCGTTCTCACGCCGCATCCCTTCCCCTCCAAAAAGCGACCACGTCTGCGAGAGCGGGAGCGAGCGGTCGCGTGAGGCGCGCAGGGTGAGCCGTGGCGCCAGCGCCAGCTCTGGCGCGAAGGCACCCGACGGTAAAGGCCGCACCAGGGTGAGGGCGGCGTAGTCCGACTGGAAGTAGTCGCGGTAGTCGGTGCCCAGGAAGGCGGCAGCCAGGGTGTTGGTCAGATCACCGCGGATCCACTGCTCGTTGGTGAGCGTCGCCCGCGCGACCTCTCCCACAGCATGGATGCCCTCGCCGAGCGGCACGTCGAAGCGGGCGCCACCGTCTACCGCCTCTCGAGCCGAACGATACGCCCCCCACAGCTCCAAGGTGGGGCCATCCGGACGGCGCAGCAGCCTCAGCTGCGGTCCCCACGCGAGGGTGAACCCGTCCACCCGGTCGTACGTCGGCAGCCGAACCCCATAGGCGCCCGGCAGCAGAAGGAATGGCTGCCGTGGCGGCGAGGCAACGCGCGCGAGAAATCCGTCCGGTACGGCAACTACCTCGACAGCGGTGCCGGCGGGGGTTGCAACGATCTGCCCCACCTCCGCCAGGTTGGAGGGATACACCCCGCTCCCCACAGCCGCGATGGATCCCGCGATCCGCGCGCCCGGCCGCACGAAGAGCGCGCCGCCGACCACCGCCACTCGCCCCTCCACCTGCCCCTCGACCCGCACATCCGCATCGACGACGAGCAGGTCGCCCGTGGTACGAAAGTCCGCCGGCAGCACCGTATCGCGCGAGAGGAGCAGATACTGCTCCCGCAGCAACATCTCCCGCAGAAGCTGCACGGCGCGGTACTCCGCTCCCCCCTCCACCTGCAACGTCTGCGCGGAGAGCGCCGCGGGGCCAACGCAGAGCGCGACGGCCAGGAGAACGAGCTTGGCGAGTGAGATCATGCCAGCGAAAGGAAGTTGCGGAGGAGCGAGTGCCCGTGCTCGCTGGCGATCGATTCGGGGTGGAACTGCACGCCCCAGACCGGGTGCTCGCGGTGGCGCACCGCCTGGATCTCGGACTCGTAACCAGACTCGGCGGTATGGGCGATCACCTGCAGGGATTCCGGGAGCGTCGCCGGCTCGATGACGAGCGAGTGATAGCGCGTCACCGTCATCGGTGAGGGTACACCGGTGAAGATTCCCTCCCCGGTATGCGCAACCGGGGAGGTCTTGCCGTGCATCAGCCGCTCCGCACGCACGATGCGTCCGCCGTACGCGGCGCCGATCGCCTGGTGCCCGAGGCAGACCCCGAGCATGGGCACCCGCCGACCCAGGCGGCGAATCAGCTCGATTGAGATGCCCGCCTCCGCAGGTGTGCACGGTCCCGGCGAGATGACGATGCGCTCCGGCGCGAGCGCCTCCACCTCCTCGACGGAGAGCTCGTCGTTGCGGCGCACCAGCGGATCGGCTCCCAGCTCGCCTAGATACTGCACCAGATTCCAGGTGAAGCTGTCGTAGTTATCTACCACGAGAATCATCACTTACCGCCTGCTGTGTAAACTCATCTGGAGCAGCTCACGCCCGCGGGTGGAAGCTGCGATGGACCTCCATCAGGTACCGGCGATCCACATGGGTGTAGATCTGCGTGGTGGCGATGTCGGCATGGCCGAGCAGCTCCTGCACCGCGACAAGATCCGCGCCGCCTTCGAGCAGGTGAGTCGCGAAGGTGTGACGCAGCGTGTGCGGACTGACCTTCTTCTGGATTCCTGCCGCATCGACATGCGCGCGAAGGATCTTCCAGACACCCATCCGGCTGAGCGGCCCGCCGCGAGCATTCAGAAACACCCTTCCCTGCCCCTTTCCTCGCTCGAGCCGGGGGCGGGTCTCGCGCAGGTAGATCGAGAGCGCGCCGATCGCGCGGCGACCGACGGGGACCAGCCGCTCCTTGCTCCCCTTGCCGAAGACGGTGGCGAACTCCTCCTGCAGGAAGAGGTGCCGCAGTTCGAGACCGATCAGCTCCGAAACCCGCACCCCGCTCGCATAGGCAAACTCGAGCAGTGCGCGGTCACGCCACGCGAGCGGGTGCGAGAGGTCGGGCGCCTCGAGCAGCGCCTCGATCTCTGCGACGGTGAGGACCTCGGGAAGCCGGCGCCACCCCTTTGGAGGAGCGATTCGCTCGCTGGGATCGCTCACAACCCGGCTCTCGCTCACCAGGAAGGTGAAATACGTGCGGATGGCAGAGATGTTCCTGCCGATCGAGGAGGGAGCGAGACCCATGTCCTTGAGCATGTAGACGTACTGCCTCAGGTCGGCGGTGGTCACCTCCCCCGGCGCGCGTCGTCCGGCGAGCCGCGCGAAACCCGCCAGCCGCATGATGTCGTGGCAGTACGCCTCCAGCGTGTTCTCTGACGAGCCGCGCTCGAAGCGCAGAAAGTCGAGAAAGGGCTCGAGAACGAACGCACGCGATAGCTCGTCATCGGCGGTAGAAGGCGGTTTCCCGGCAAGCTGCGGTTCGGTCAATTGCATCTCGCTCTCGTCAGTGTTCGGGCTCGGCTCGGCGGCTCCTCCACCACCACCAGAGGAGAGCGAGCGTCAGGAGCAGCGCCACCATGTAGAAGCCACGCCCGGCCGCCTCGACAGTACGCCAGATCGTCTCCCAGTTCTCGCCGGCTGCAGCGCCCAGATAGATCAAGCCGCCGTACCAGAGGCCGGAGGCGAGCAGAATGGGGAGCGCCGTCCTCAACAGTCCCACGCGGCTGACCCCGGCGAAGATCGGCACCACCGCCCGGAAAACCGGGAGGAAGCGGCTCACGAAGATCACCGCGAAACCGTAACGCGCATAGAACGCCGCCAGCGCGGAGAGCTGCCCTGGACGCAGCAACATACGCCCCCAGCGGCCGGCGAAGAAGCGCATCCCGTAGCGCCTCCCGACGCCGTAGACCACCAGCGCCCCGGCGACGTTGCTCAGCCACACCAGCAGAGCAGCGAGCCACACCCGGCCTCCCGCTTGACCCAAAAGAAAGCCGCCGAAGAGGATCACCACATCGGCGGGTACGGGAGGAACCAGATTTTCGAGCAGCGCGGCAACGGCCATCACCAGGTAGATCAGCTCATCTGGCGCGGCCAGCATCCGCTGCAGGAGCGCCTCAGGCGGCGCTGTCATGCGGTCATGGGCCCACCTCGGCTCATCCCGTCCCGGCAGGAGGGTAGCGGGTGTGGCTCGCCTCCGGATCCAGCGAGTCGTCGATCAACGCGACCGCGAAGGCGGCGATGCCCTCACCGCGCCCGATCCATCCCAGCCCCTCGTTGGTCTTGCCCTTGATCGAGACGTGGGCGAGCGGAACGCCCAGCACGACAGCCAGGCGCTCGCGCATCGGCAGGACATGCGGCGCGATGCGGGGCCGCTCGGCCACCACCGTGACGTCCACATTGACGATACGGAAGTCGCGCTCCTGCAGCAGCCCGACGACCTGCGCGAGGAGCTGAAGCGAGTCGGCATCCTTCCACCGCGGGTCCGTAGGCGGGAAATGCTGCCCGATGTCGCCGAGCCCCGCGGCCCCAAGCAGTGCGTCGGTAAGGGCGTGCGCGACCGCGTCGGCGTCCGAATGCCCTTCCAACCCGCGCTCGCCGGGGATCTCGACGCCGCCGAGCACCAGCCTCCTGCCCTCAGCGAAACGGTGCGAATCGTATCCGTGTCCAACTCTCATGGGGAACTGGCAATGTGGAGCAGAGGTGGGGATTCCCCTTCCCTCGTCTCACTCCTCCCAGCGGCGGAAGGCGAGGCAGACGTTGTGGCCGCCGAAGCCGAAGCTGTTGCTGAGGGCCAGCCGGACGGGACGGTCGGTTGGGCCGCGCGTGCCGTAGTCGAGATCGCACTCCGGATCGGGCTCTGAATAGTTGATCGTCGGCGGGATCACGCCATTCCGGCATACGAGCGTCGAGATCACCCCCTCCACGCCGCCCGCCGCGCCGAGCGTGTGGCCGGTCATCGACTTCGTCGAGCCGACGACGATCTCATAGGCGTGCTCGCCCAGCACCGCCTTGATCGCGTGCGTCTCGTTAACGTCGTTGGCGGGCGTGGAGGTGCCGTGCGCGTTGATGTAGTCGACCTCCGCCGGATCCGCGCCCGCGTCGCGCAGCGCGAGCCGCATCGCGCGCTGCGCACCCTCGCCACCGGTCGCAGGAGCGGTGATGTGGTACGCATCGGCCGTCTGGCCGTAGCCCACCAGCTCGGCGAGGATGGTGGCACCGCGCGCCCGGGCGTGCTCGAGCGTCTCGAGCACCATCACGCCGGCTCCCTCTCCCAGAACGAAACCGTCCCTCGTGGCGTCGAAGGGGCGGCTGGCGGTCTCCGGCGAGTCGTTGCGCTCGGAGAGCGCCTTCATCGCCGCGAATCCGCCCAGTGCCATAGGCGTGACGCTCGCCTCGGTGCCACCGGCGAGGATGATGTCAGCCTCCCCGCTGCGCAGGTGGCGCAGCGCGTTGCCAACGGCGTGCGCTCCTGAGGCGCACGCGGAGACCGTGGCGTAGTTCGGGCCCTTGGCGTTGTAGCGGATGGAGACCAGCCCTGCGGCGATGTCCGCGATGAACATCGGCACGAAGAAGGGCGAGATGCGTCCTAGACCTTTCTCCAGCGCGCGGCTGTGCTGTTCCTCGAAGGTGCCGATGCCGCCGATCCCGCTGCCGATCAGCACGCCGAATCGCTCCGGGTCCAGATCGTCGCGATTCTCCTCGAGCCCCGCCTCCCGCATCGCCTGGGTGGCGGCGGCAAGTGCGAGCTGCGCGTAACGATCCGTGCGCTTGATCTCCTTGCGGTCGATGTAATCGGCCGGCTCGAAGTCGTTCACCTCGCAGGCGAAGCGCACGGAAAGGCCGGACGGATCGAACAGGGTGACCGGCCCGGCGCCGCTGCGTCCGTCGAGAAGCGACGCCCAGCTCGACTGGACGTCCTTCCCGACAGCCGTGAGGAGACCGGTCCCGGTGACGACGACACGCGGGTTCATCGCACGCTCCGGCTGGCCGGAAGATGCAGGATCCCGCGCATGATCAGAGGACGCTCACGCACCCTGGCGCTCGTCGATGTACTTGATGGCATCGCCGACGGTCTGCAGCTTCTCGGCGTCCTCATCCGGGATCTCGATGCCGAATTCTTCCTCGAAGGCCATGACCAGCTCGACCGTGTCGAGGGAGTCCGCGCCGAGATCGTCCACAAAGGACGCCTCCGGCGTCACCTTCTCCGCCTCGACGCCCAGCTCGTTGATGATGATATCCTTGACCTTCGATTCGATGTCCGCCATCTGTGTGCTCCTTGAGAGTTGCGGTGGAAGTTGGGCGAGGAGCACAGCCCCCCGCCGGGCACGCGCCTGCTACATCACCATCCCGCCGTCCACCACCAGCACTTGGCCGGTCATGTAGGCTGATCCCGGTCCGCAGAGGAAGCGAACCACGGAGGCGACGTCCTCCGGCTGCCCCAATCGACCGAGCGCGATCTGCGAGACCAGCGTCTCGCGTGCTGCTTCGGGAAGTTGTTCGGTCATCTCGGTTTCGATATATCCCGGAGCGATCGCGTTGACAAGTACGTTCCTGGAGGCGAGCTCCCGGGCGACCGCCTTGGTGAGCCCGATCAGCCCCGCCTTCGATGCCGCGTAGTTCGATTGCCCGCGGTTGCCGATGATCCCGACGACGCTGCTGATGTTGATGATTCGCCCCGAACGGCGCTTCATCATCCCGCGCGTGGCGGCACGGATGGTGTTGAAGGCGCCCCTGAGGTTGGTATTGATTACCGCGTCCCAGTCCTCGTCCTTGAGGCGCATCAGAATGTTGTCGCGGGTGATCCCGGCGTTGTTCACCAGGATCTCGAGTCCGCCCATCTCTTCCTCCACCCGCGCGATCATCGCGTTCACCGCGGCGGCGTCTGCAACATCGGCGCCGTAGCCGCGGTTACCCTCGCCCGGCAGCCCAGCTGCGGCATCCGCGGCGCGGCCCTCGTCGCGGGCAACGACCGCCACCCGCGCGCCGGCCGAGGCGAGCTCTCCCGCCACCGCAAGACCGATTCCGCGGGACCCGCCCGTGACGAGCGCGACCTGATCCTTCAGCTCCACGCAGACACCTCCTCTCCTAGAAAGGCGTTCAGCTCGGCAGCGGTGCCGAGGGCGCGCCCCTTCACATCCGGCGCGATTCGGCGCAGGAGGCCGGTGAGCACGCTGCCCGGCCCCACCTCGAGAAAGCGGGTGATTCCGGCGTCCACCATCGTCTGCACCGAGGCGACCCAGCGCACCGGCGAGGTGAGCTGCTCGACGAGCAGCCGCCGTGCATCTTCCGGGTCTCGCACCGGAGCGGCGGTCACGTTCGACACCACCGGGAATGCCGGCGCCCGCATTTCGACGGCGCCAAGCTGCGCGGCGAGGCCACGCTCCGCCACCTGCATCAGCGGCGATTGGAAGGCACCCGAGACGTTCAGCGGCAGCACGCGCCGCGCTCCGGCCGCGCGGAGCAGCTGCCCCGCGCGTTCGAGCGCCTCCACGTCGCCGGACACCACGATCTGGCCTGGTGCGTTGTAGTTGGCCGGCACCACTACCCCGCCACCACCGCTCGCTTCGCGGCAGACGCGCTCGACCTGCTCGTCGTCCAGGCCGAGCACCGCGGCCATCGATCCCGGCCGCTCCTCGCCCGAGCGAAGCATCAGCTCGCCGCGTAGGCGGACGGTTCGTACAGCATCCCCGAACTCCAGGGCACCGGCGGCAACGTAGGCACTGAACTCTCCGAGCGAGTGCCCGGCGGCCAGAGCGACCGGGAGCCTGGCGTCGTGAACCAGCCGCCAGACGGCGACGCTGTGCACCAGGATCGCCGGCTGGGCGTTCACCGTGCGGGTCAGCTCCTCCTCCGGCCCCTCCCAGCAGAGGCGCGACAGCTCGACCCCCAGCACCTCATCCGCCTCGCGGAAGAGCTCGCGCGCCTGCGGGAAGTGCTCCGCCAGCTCTCTTCCCATCCCGACACTCTGCGAGCCCTGACCGGGGAAGAGGAGGGCGATGCCGGCGCTCACAGGCGGACCACGCTAGCGGCCCAGGTGAAGCCGGCTCCGAAGGCGGCCATCAGCACCAGCGATCCCTCGCCCGCCAGCCCCTGCTCGCGCGCCTCGTCGAGCGCCACCGGGACGGAGGCGGAGCTCATGTTGCCGTAGCGGTCCACGTTGACGAAGACCTTCTCCATCGGAATGCCGGCGTAGCGGGCGGTCGCCTCGATGATGCGGATGTTCGCCTGGTGCGGCACCAGCAGGTCGATCTCCTCCGCCGTCACACCCGCGCGCCGCAGCGCCTGTTCGGCCGCGTCACACATCGAGCGCACCGCGGCCTTGAAGACTTCTGGACCGGCCATATGGACGTAGTGCTCGCGCTCATCGAGCACAGCGATGTCGATCGGGATGCGTGAGCCGCCCGCCGGGCGGTGCAGCAGGTCGGAGAGGGTGCCGTCGGCCTTCATGAAGGTCGAGAGGATGCCGCGCTCGCCCTCCGCGGGCCGGATGACCGCGGCGCCTGCGCCGTCGCCGAAGAGCACGCACGTGGTACGGTCCGACCAGTCGAGGATCGAGCTCATCTTCTCCGTGCAGATGAGCAAGACGTTCTCCGCCTGGCCGGTAGCGATGTGCCCCTCGGCCATCCCGAGGCCGTAGAGGAAGCCGGAGCAGGCGGTGGCGAAGTCGTACGCGGCGGCGTTGCTGGCGCCAAGCAGCGCCTGGACGTCGCAGGCCGTCGAGGGCAGGAGCCGGTCCGGAGTGGCCGTCGAGAGGAGAATCATGTCCAGCTCTTCCGGCGCGAGTCCCGCCTCCTCCAGCGCCCGGCGAGCGGCGGCCGCTCCCATATCGGCGGCGCCGGTGCCGGAATCGGCGATCCGCCGCTCGCGGATGCCGGTGCGGGTGCGGATCCACTCGTCCGAGGTCTCGACCATCGCCTCGAGCTCCGCATTGGTCAGCACCCGCTCCGGAGAAAAGCGGCCGGTGCCGACAAGCTGCGCGCGCGGCACGGTGGACCGAGGCATCAGTTGATCTCCGGGGTTCGCGCCAGAGCCGCCAGCCGGCTCTGAATGTGAGCTACCATCTGGCTCTCGACCGATTGCGCTGCCACGCGAATCGCGTTGCGGATTGCATGCGGCGGAGAGCCTCCATGACAGATGACGCTGACGCCATTCACGCCGAGGAGCGGGGCGCCGCCGTACTCGGTGTAGTCAAGCACCTGAAAAATCCGCTTCAGGTCGAGGTCGGCCTGGACGGCATCCAACTCCTTGCGCAGCAGCCCGACGATGAAGCCGGCGACCGATTCGTAGAACTTGAGCAGCACGTTGCCCACGAAGCCGTCGCACACCAGCACGTCGCAGGCGCCGAGGATGATGTCCCGCCCCTCGATGTTGCCGACGAAGTTCAGTGCCGGTGAGTCGGCGAGCAGCCGGTACGTCTCCACCGCCAGCTCGTTCCCCTTCTCCGGCTCCTCGCCGATGTTGAGGAGGCCCACCCGCGGCCGCTCACGCCCGAGCAGATCCTGAGCATAGATAGTGCCGAGATGAGCGAACTGCAGCAGGTGGTGGGGGCGGGTGTCGACATTGGCACCGGCGTCCAGGAGCAGGGTGTGCCCCTGCGTGCTGGGGATGATGGTGCCCACGGCGGGACGATCCACGCCCGGCAGCGGGCGCAGAATCACCAGGGAGCCGGCCATCACGGCGCCGGTCGAGCCGGCACTGATAAAGGCATCGACCTCTCCCCGCTTGTGCAGGTTGAGGCCGATGACGATGGACGAATTCGGTTTGCGACGAACCGCCTGCGCCGGAGAGTCCCCCATCTCGATCCGGTCCGGCGCGTGGACGATCTCCACGCGCTCGCCGGGTGTTTGCGGGAAGCGGGCGAGCTCCGCCTGGATCCGCTCCTGATCCCCGACGAGTACGATCTGGAAGTCGCCCTCCAGCTCCTGTAACGCAGCGACCGCACCCTCGACTTCGGCGGCCGGAGCGCGGTCGGAGCCCATGGCGTCCAGCGCGATGCGCATGATGGACGCCGCGGCTAAAACTCTTCGACTTCGAGCCTCTGGACGCTGCGGTAATAGCCGCAGGTCGCGCACACTCGGTGGGGCACCTTCGGGTCGCCGCAGCGCGGGCAGGCCTGATACACCGGAAACTCGGCGTGAATGTGCGTGCGCCGCTTGCGCTGGCGCTGCTTGGATTGCCGTCTCTTAGGTACAGCCATCGGAGCTTCCCCCCCGTATGAGTCAGTCGAACTTGATCTTCTTCAACGCGTCCCAGGGGCCCGGCGTGGGCTCCTCGGCGCAACCACAATCCCCCTCATTCAGATCGGCGCCGCAGTGAGCGCAGATCCCCCGGCACTCCTCACTGCAGAGGACGTACTGCGGAACCCCCAGCAGGATCTGCTCCCGCAGCGGCTCTGTCAGGTCGAGTTCGTCGCCCCGCTCCGGGAGCGGGTAGACCTCGCCCTCCGCCGCCTCCTCGCTCGCGAGCGGCTCGAACCAGAGGCTGACCTCGTCGTCGAGCGTCCATTCGACAGTGCTCACACAACGGCGGCACTCCAGCTGGAGCTTTCCACGCAATGCGCCCTGGACGAGCACGCCTCCCCCGACCGCCCACGCGGTGAGATCCACCGCGAAAGGCTCGCGGGCGGAGAGTTCCGCGCCATCCCAGATCGGGTCGTCAGGCGCGATCTCCCCGCGAACCCGCACCTCCCCGTGCGCCAGATCTCTCAAATTGAGATTCAGCATAAACGGCAAACCTATCGGAGCAAACACCTTCTGTCAAGCAACCGCCTCCCGCGACCGGGCGCTCCGCCTAGCGCCGACGGCGCCGCTCCGTGTCGGGAAGGAAAAAGGAGAGCAGAAAAGAGACGACGCTGATCACCACCGCGCCCAGGAGCGCCGCCGTGAAACCCTCGACGGCAAAGCCTACTCCCACGCTGCGGGCGATCCAGGCGGTGAGCAGAAGCATCAGCGCGTTGATGATGAAGATGAAGAGCCCCAGGGTGAGCACGATGACGCCGCACGCCAGGCGCCGGACGAGCGGGCGTACCAGTGCATTGACGAGCCCGAGGATGAGGGCGACCGCCAGCAGCGCGGTCACCCCACCCTGTACCTGGATACCGGGGATGAGGTAGGCGGCCGCCGCGACCGCAGCGGCAGAGGCAATCCAGCGAAGGAGGAGTCTCACCCTGCGGTGGCCACCAGCTCCGCTTCACTGAAGAAAAAGCCGATCTCGCGCGCGGCGTTCTCATCGGAGTCCGACGCGTGAATGGCGTTGCGGCCCTTCGACTCCGCGTAGAGCTTGCGGATCGTTCCCTCAGTGGCCTCCGCGGGGTCGGTAGCGCCGATCACCTCGCGCAGCCGCGGCACCGCGGTCTCCGCCTCCAGCGCGAGGGGGATCACGGCGCCGGAGGTCATGAACTCGACCAACTCTGCGTAGAAGCCGCGCTCGCGATGCACCGCGTAGAACTCCCCCGCCTGCTCGCGCGAGAGACGGACCATACGCGCGCCGAGTACGCGAAAGCCCTCCTGCTCGAGGTGGGCGAGGATCTTTCCGGCCTTGCCGGAGCCGACTGCATCGGGCTTGATGATCGCAAGTGTTCGTGTCATTGAGCCTGTGAGTCGAAGAGCCTGTGAGTCGAATGGAACCGATCCCGGTCAGGGACCGAAAAGCTTGCGCACGATGTCCGCGCGGGTGAGGAAGCCCGTGAGCTTGCCCTCGCTCACCACGGGCAGCCGCTCGGTGTCCTTGTTCACCATGATCGAGGCAACCTCGGTGAGCGCCTGATCCTCGGAGATGCACATGACGGAGCGGGTCATGATCTCACGCACCCGCACCTCCTCCTGCCCAGTGCTGCCTGATCCGGAGTCTCCCTGGTCGGCCCCACCGCCCCGCATCATGCTGGGCAGGAGATGGCGTAGCACGTCGCGATCGGTGACAAGGCCGAGCACCTCCCGCTTCTCTCCCACGACAGGCACCGCGTTGAGCCGGTGCCGGCGCATGAGATCGAGCAGCTCCCTCACGGACATCTCCGGGGAGACGCGGTACACCCGCTGCGTCATCACATCGCGCACGGTGAGCCGACGCTGCAGCACCAGGTCGTGGAAGTCGGGAAGCGCGAGCACCTCCTCGGGCGAAGTCGCGGCGACCAGCAGATCCACCAGGGCGTCGCTGCGGAGCGTTCTGGCGAGCGTCGCGATCATCTGGAGGTACACCTCGGCAGCCGAGGAGGGCGCGAGCACCAGCACGACCACCTGCGGGGTCGCCTCTATATCGCCGGCGGCCCTGCGCAACCCGGCGGGCGCAACGCCGATCGACACAACCATCCGTTCTACCGCGCCGCTCCGCATGTGCGGCAGGAGCACCCGGTTGCCCACATGGATGACGTCGCGGATGTACTCCTCCGCTACCAGCCGCTGCAGCGGCTCCGCGTCCACGACACTGCCGGTCGCGACGAGCCGCTCGACGAGGCGCTGCACCGCCTCGCGGAACGTATCCGCCTGCAGAGGAGCCAGAATGTGCCCGGCATGCAGAAAATCCGTCAGCTGCATCGGCCCCTCGCCGGAACGCGCGCTCAGAGGCGCTCCCGGATCAGCCCCACCACGTCCATCGGCCGCTGTGCGACGCCGATGCCGTTCTCCTCGAAGGTCTGGATCTTCTCCTCGGCCGTTCCGGCGCTGCCGGAGATGATGGCGCCCGCGTGGCCCATCCGCCGTCCCGGAGGCGCGGTCTGCCCGGCGATGAAGCCGACCACCGGCTTGGAGACGTTCTCCTGGATGTAGCGGGCGGAGTCCTGCTCGTCCGTACCGCCGATCTCGCCGATGAGCACGATCGCCTGCGTCTCGGGGTCGGCCTCGAAGGCGGCGAGGCAGTCGATGAAGCTGGTGCCGTTGATCGGGTCCCCGCCGATGCCG
>JBPCIT010000451.1:0-6830 GCA_051006015.1 Longimicrobiaceae bacterium | reverse complement strand
CAGATGAACGCCGGCAAGCGGCCGATGGACGACGGACACCCCATCCCCGACCGCAACGACGAGTACCTCCTCTACCAGACGCTGGTCGGCGCCTGGCCGCTGGAGGAGCTGGACGAGGAGGCGCACGGCGGCTTCGTCGCGCGCATCCAGCAGTACATGGAGAAGGCGACGCGTGAGGCAAAGGTCCACACCAGCTGGATCAACCCCAACGAGCAGTACGACCAGGGACTGCGGGAGTTCATCGGCGCGATTCTGGAGCGCGGCGGGAAAAACGGCTTCTTCGAGGAGTTGGCCGCCTTCCAGCGGCCGATCGCCCGCATGGGAATGGTCAACTCCCTTGCGCAGACGCTGCTCAAGCTCACCTGCCCCGGGGTGCCGGACATCTACCAGGGACAGGAGCTGTGGGACCTCAGCCTGGTAGACCCCGACAACCGCCGGCCGGTGGACTACGCGCTGCGGCGCCGGCTGCTCGCCGAGCTGCAGGAGCGACTCCGCGGTGGGGAGCGGCGCGCGCTGGCGCGCGAGCTGCTGCGCGAGTGGGAGGATGGGCGGATCAAGATGTATCTGATCCACCTCGCGCTCGGCCTGCGCGGCAAGCACCCGCAGCTCTTCGCCGAGGGCGAGTACCTGCCCCTCGAGGGACGCGGGGCGCGGGCGGAGCATGTCGTGGCCTTTGCGCGCCGCCGCGGCGGAGAAGCGGTGATCACCGTCGTACCGCGCCTGGTCGCGACGTTGACGCGGCAGCGGGAGTTCGCTCTACCCGACGCGCAAAGCTGGGAGGAGAGCTGGATCGAGGGCCCGGCGGAGCTGCTCGCCGGCCGCTACCGGAACGTGCTCACCGGCGAGGCGGTGGAGGCACACCGGCGAGGAGAGCGGAGCACACTCTCGCTCGCCGAGCTGCTCGGGAGCTTCCCCGTGGCGTTGCTGGAGCGGCTGGGGTGACCTCCCTCCCCCGGCCCCTCCCCCCGCAAGGGAGGAGGGGAGCACTGCAGATTCTGCCGTAGCACCAGGGCCGAGGTTCGGCAGGGAACTGTTCCCCCTCTCCCGCTCGCGGGAGAGGGGGTTAGGGCCTTCAGCTCGTCGGCGCGGTGCCGAGGCGAACGCGCAGGGTCGTGGCGCCGGCAGGGCGCAGAACCGTGACCGTGAGCACGTCGCCCGGCTGCCGGTTGCGCAGCACGCGCCGCAGGTCGCCGCCGCTGGTGATCGGCGTGTCGTCGATGCGGGTGATGATGTCCTGCTGACGGATTCCCGCCTGCGCCGCGGGCGAGCCGGGCACCACCTGCGCCACGATGACCCCCTCCCGCACCGGCAGATTGAACTGCGCCGCCGCCTGCGGGTTCAGGTCGAAGTGCGAGATGCCGACGAAGGGGCGCACGATGCGCCCGGTGGTCAGGATCTGCTGCACCACATCGTTGGCCATGTTGATCGGCACGGCGAATCCCAGCCCCACCGCCACCTCCCCCGGCGGGCGCAGCACCGCGGTGTTGATCCCGATCACGCGGCCGCGCGAGTCGAGCAGAGGTCCGCCGGAGTTGCCGGGGTTGATCGCCGCATCCGTCTGGATGAGGCCGTCCATGCCGAGGCCGGGGATCTCCCGATTCACCGCGGAGACCACCCCGCTGGTCACCGTGCGGTCCAGTCCGAAGGGATTGCCGATGGCGATCGCCGCCTGACCGGGCTCGAGCCGGTCGGAATCGCCGATGGGGGCCACCGGCAGATTCCGACCGCTGATGCGCAGCACCGCGATGTCGATGCTCGGATCGCGCCCGAGAACCTCGCCCTGGACGCTCCTGCCGTCGGCCAGATCCACCTGCACCGCGCGCGCGGTGCCGACCACGTGCGCGTTGGTGAGGATCACCCCGTCCTCGCGGATCAGCACCCCGGATCCCGCACCCGCACGCTGACGCACGCTGACGACCGCGGGCGAGACCTGCCGGTACACCTGCACGACTCCCTGCTCCTGCGCATCCAGCGTCTCCAACGTGGTGTGCGCCTGCGCCCAGGGCATCGCTCCACCCATTATTCCCTGCCCGACCCCGACACCGAACCCCACGGCGAGCGCGGCCGCGATCACTACGATCGTACTCTTCATGTTCATCCCTCTCCCTCGTCCCCGCTTCCAGGTTGCTGCTCCCGTCATACGTACCGGATCGAATCCGCTGCACGATCCGTTCGCGGGGCCGCGACCGCGCATCGCACTCTCTACCTACCGCCCCACCCCCATCTCCACACCCAGGTAGAGCGCCCGCCCGGGGCCCGGCTCGTAGTAACGGTCGCCAAAGGCGTTGATGGTCACCGAGGTGTTGTACCGGACATCGAGCAGGTTGTTCACGCCGACGAAGGGCGCCAGATCCATCCACCCCAGCCGCAGGGCAGAGAGACCCGCGCGGGCGTGGAAGAGGGTGTAGGCAGGGGATGCCTCGCTATTTGCATCGTTCACCGGGATCTCGGCGACGCGGCTGCCCTCGACCCCGAGGAAGAGCCCGGCGGGCAGCCGATAGTCGAGACTCGTCTCCAGCCGGTGCGGCGCGACGCCGGGAATGCGGTTGCCGTCGTACACCGTTCCCCGCACCTGGTACTCCTGGAATACCGCGTCGGTGTAGCTGTAGGCGATGCGCGCGGAGAGGCCGGGTAGCGGCGCGATGCCGAGCGCAGCCTCCACGCCCTGGTGCACCGCCGATCCGGCGTTGCGGAAGAAGTCGCGCCCCGGCAGATCCGGCACCTGGAAGGGGATCAGCGCGTTGGTGATCTCCGCACGGTACGCCGCCAGATGATAGGAAGCGCCGTTGCCGATCTCGCCCCGCACCCCCACCTCGTAGGAGAGCGCGCGCTGCGGCTGCAGCTCTGGATTGAAGCCGCCCGCTCCGTCCGGACGGTTCCCCAGCTCGGTGGCACTGGGCGTCTCGAAGGCGGTGCCGAGATTGGCGAAGATGCCGATGGCGGGTGCGGGGTTCCACACCACGCCCACCGCAGGGCTTACCGCCTGCATCTCGCGCTGCCCCGAATCGTCGGGATCCGTGGCGGTGATGAAGCGGTCCTCGGCGCGGAAGCGGAAGTGGTCGCCACGCAGGCTCCCCATCAGATCCACCGCGCCGCCGAGCGGCACGAGGAGCTGCGTGAACACGCCCAGGCTGCGGATGCGCTCCCGCTGATCGAGGGTAAGCGCACCCTGCTCGCCCTGCTGGTTCAGGAAGTTCTGCCGGTCGTCGTTCTGCAGATCCAAATCTGCGCCCACCGTCCAGGAGAGGCTGCGCCCGACGACGGGAACGTCCCCGCGCAGCACCGCGCGCGCACCGCCTGCATTGCGCCCGAGATCGATGATGCGGTTGGGGATGGGGTTGAGCACGCTCCGCCGCTGCGCATGCAGCGTGAGCTCGAGCTCGCTCCCGCCGAGCGGCTGGCGCAGCCCCACACCGAGCTGCGCCTGCTGCCCCTCCTTCCCTGTCTGCTGCGTGACGTTGGTCGGGAAGGCGCGGAAGGGGTCCTGCTCGAGAAGCGCCTGCGAGAGCGAGCCCGGGTTCTGCGCGGAGAAGTCCACGAAGCTGCCGCTCACCCGCAGCTCGCCTCCGCCGAGGCTGTGCTCGACCCGGCCGGCCAGGTGCTGGTTGTGGAAGGCGCTGTACTCCCGGTATCCGTCGTAGGTGAGGCGGGATGCTCGAAGCTGATAGGCGGTACGCCCACTACGCCCTCCGGTGCGGCTCTCGAGGCGGAGCAGACCGTTGGCACCCGCCACCGCCCGCACCTCCTGCCGCAGCGGAACCGGCGGCGGGGGCACGGAGCGAAAGAGGATCACCCCGCCCGCCGCGTTGCCGTAGAGGGCGGAGGCGGGTCCGCGGATCACCTCGACGCGCGAGAGGCTCCCCGGATCCACGTTCTCGAGCACGCTCTGGCCATCCGCGAAGGTCATGGGGATGCCGTCGGCCACCACACGGATGCCGCGCACCCCGAACTGCGTGCGGGCGCCGAAGCCGCGGATCGAGATCCGCTCCCCGAGCGCGTAGTTGTAGCGGTTGTCCACCTGAACGCCGGGCACCGCGCGCAGCGCCTCGTCCAGCGCGAGCCCCGGCCTGCCCTCGCGCACCCTCTCCTCGCCCAACACGGTAGCGCTCAGCGGCACCCGCTCCAGGCGGAGCGGAGTGCGGAAGACCTCGACCACCACCGGCTCGAGCCGGTATCGCGGCGTGGTGTCCGGCTCGGCCTGCTGCGCGCGCAGAGGTCCGGCGGCGAGTGCCGCGCCGACGATACCGGTGAGGAGCAGCGCGGCGCTGCGGATCGTTCGATTCACGGCGCTACCGCCCCCCCGTGTGCGAGATGCGGTAGATCACCCCGTTGCTGTCGTCACCCACCAGGAGCGAGCCGTCGGCGGCGACCGCCAGGCCCATCAATCGCCCGAAGTGCGCGCGACCCCCCTCGATGAGCCAGCCGCTCACGAAGCTCTCCATGCCGGTGGGGTTGCCCGTCTGATCGAAGCGGATGCGCACCACCTCGTAGCCGATCGGCGGGTTGCGGTTCCAGGAACCGCGCATCGTGACGAACGCGTCGTTGCGGTACTCCTGAGGGAACTGCGTCCCGGTGTAGTACGCCATCTGCATCGGCGCGGCGTGGGCCGTGTAGGTGAGCACCGGCGGCTCGGTGCGCGCGCAGAACTGCTCCCGGGTCAGACCCTCCTCATCCGGATTCTGGGCGACCTGCCAGTCGACCTCGCGATTCCCGCCGCAGAACGGCCACCCATAGTGGCGGCCCTGCTGGATGTGGTTCACCTCTTCAGGGGGCCAGTTGTCGCCACGGTGGTCGGTGTTATGGTCGAATCCGTAGAAGTTGCGGCTGACCGGATGCCAGCCGAAGCCGATCGTGTTGCGGAGGCCCTCGGCGTAGATCTCGCGCTCCCACGTCTGAGGGTTGACACGCAGGATCGTGGCGGTCTCCTCGTCGGGCTCCGGCACGCCGTTGGTCTGGCTGCCGACCGAGAGGTACAGCATCCCATCCGGTCCGAACTCCATGGTCCGGTTCGGGTGCTGCCCGCCATCGGGGATGTCGTCGATGTGCTGGGTCCGCTCACCCAGGCTGCCATCCGCCTGGATCGGAGCGGAGTACAGCTCGTTCACCCGTACCATGTACAGCCGGTTCTCACGGATAGCGAGGCCATGCACACCGCTCATGCCCTCGCCCAGCCCCTCGGCCACCACGCGCGACACATCCGCCCGACCATCGCCATTGGTGTCACGCAGCAGCCGAACCCGTCCGGCCTCGCGCTCGACGACATAGACGTCACCGTTGGGCGCGACTCGCATGCCGCGCGGATTCTCCAGCCCCTGCGCGAAAACGTCGACTTGGAACCCCGCCGGAACGCGAAGCTGCCGCAGGCGCTCCTCGCTGAAGTCCCGGCGCTCGGGACGAATCGTGGAGCTGACGGCCGAGACCGCGATCAACCCCTCCCGCTGCTCCGGTGTCTGCGGTGTGGGGAGCTGTCCGCCGGTTGCGGCTCCGCCCGGCGCACACGCTGCCGTGGCCAGCAGCGCGGCGAGGGCCACGGGTGCCGCGGCCAGGTTCGTGCGCGTTGAGAAGGTGGACGGGCGAGTGCGCAGCGGTCGGCAACCGACCGCTGCAAGCAGATGGTTCAGCATCAGGCATCCTCCGGGAGAGCGGGTGAAAATTGTCCCCCGGAGGGCGCAAGAGGTATGCCTAACCAGGTGGTGCAGCAGTCGGTCAGCGCAGCTGCTCGTGCACGCGCTGGGCCGTCTCGCGGTTGATGTTCTTCACCTGCGCGATGTCGTCCACGCTGGCCTGCCGCAGGCTGTAGAGCGTGCGGAAGTGCTCGCTCAGCGCCTTGACCTGCTGCGGCTTCAGGTCCTGCACCTGCTCGAGCTGGTGCGAGAGGCGTTCCTGCTCGAGCTGCCGGCCGATCTGAGCGGAGTCGCTGACGTCATGGCCACGCTCGCGCAGGTTGCCGAGCAGACCGGTCCAGTCCTCGTGTCCCCATCCGTGCGGACGAGATGAGACGAACTGCCGCAGGTCGCCGCGCAGATCGGGGCCTGATTCCTGGGCGCTCTTCTTGCCCCGGCCGGTGGCGCTCCCACCTGCCTTGCGTGCGCCACCAGCGCGCGTGCCTCCGGTCTGGGTGCCCTGGTTATCGCCTGCCTGGGTCGCGGCCTTGCGCGAGCGGGAGCGTGTCTTGCCGCCCTCCGCGGCCTGCGTGTCGGCCCCGCCCGACGCGGCAGTCTTGCGGGAGCGAGAGCGCGTCGTCCCACCCGTCTGGCCCTTTGCGGCTCCAGCGTCGGCTGTCGCGCCACGCCGGCCTCCGCGTCGAGCGCTCGAACCACCGGTGCCTCCGGCCCCGCCTGCTTCGCCGCCGCCCGCTCCCGCACCACCGCCTGCGCCCGCGCCGCCAGCTGCCGTGGTCGCGTCGTCAGCGGTCCCACCGGTGCCCGTGGTCTCGCCAGCGTTTTCGGTCCTGCCCGGTGTCTGCTCAGCCATTGTTCCCCTCCTCCGTGATGAGATCCGTACGACACCTGCCCCCAGTAGACCGGCTCATGCCGGCGGCGTGTTCTCGTCCATCGTCTCCTCCGTCGTCTCGCGTTTGAGCACTACGATCGCGAGCGGAGGGAGCACCAGACAGAGCGAGCAAGAGCGATCTTGCGCGGCAATCGGCTCCGTGTCAAGGCCGCCGGAGTTTCCGAGATTGCTCCCACCATAGTACTCGGAATCGCTGTTGAGCAGCTCCCGGTAGTGTCCGGCCCGTGGCACGCCGATCCGATAGCCCATCCGCGGCACGGGAGTGAAGTTGCACACGAAGAGCAACTCCTCCTCCACATTGTCACCGCGACGCATGA
>JBPCIT010000450.1:0-10777 GCA_051006015.1 Longimicrobiaceae bacterium | reverse complement strand
CCCCGCTATCGACGCTGAGGCGAATCCGCCGCTCAGCCCTCTTCCTCGTCCCCGCCGCGACGGTCGTTGCGGCCGTGCGGCTTGACCAGTACATCGGCGTCCTCGAGCCGCAGCTCGGTACCCGGCTTCGGCGGCTCGCCGACGCGGGCGGCGCTGTTGCGCTCCTCGGGCTGCTCGTCCAGCGTCACCGGAGCGTGGTGGCGGAGTTGGGGATCCTGGTTGTCCAGGTCATCGTGGTGAAAGCGTGTCGGGTTGCCGGGATCCCTCTCGTGAGCCGTCATGCGCGGATTCTTGGAGGCGAAGCCCTCCTCCACCCATTCGTCGCGGTCCGCCTCCGCCAGTGCGCGCTCCTCGAGCTTCTGCGAGTCGTCCGGCCGATCCGGCTCCGTCTGGCCACCCTGCCGCATGCGTCCCATTCCCACGCGTCTACCCTCCCATTGTGTTTCGGTAAGCGCCGGGTCCTCATCCTCGAAGCGCTGGCGCGTCTCCTCGAGATGCCGGACCTCCTCCTCGACCTCCATCCGGTCCACCACCGTCTCGACCCCGTCCACGCGCCCCGCGACGTTCACCGCGCGGTCGGCATCCTCCTCGGTGTGGACGGAGCCGGAGAGCTCGATGATGCCGCGACTGATCGCTCCCACGTCGATGCCGCGCTCGCTGAGGATCTCATCGGCGAGGAAGGCATCGAGCACCGCGTCCTCGAGCGCCTCGAGCTCGGTCTGCTCACCATCCAGCCGGTAGCGGCGCTCCGGCCGCAGACGCGCGGCAGCGCTCCAGGCGCGCTCGCGCAGCCCATTCCCGCCCCCCCCGACAGGCAGCTCCCGCGTCCGCGCGCCAAGGAGCACTCCGGCGGCGAGTCCTCCCGCGGCGCCCACGGCAAGCGTCAGCACCAGGGTACCGATCTCCGACTCTTTTCGCTGGCGAAAAACCCACATACCTCCCCCTCGTCGATCTAGTCGTAAGCGATTGTGCTGCAAAGCGCATCGCTTCGTGGGGTGCAAGTCGCGTTCCAGATGTGCTCCTGGAGCGGTCGCCCCGCGAGGCGCTCGGCACCCGGCCCCGGGCCCATGACTTCGCCGCCGTTTTCCGCTCTTCGCGGCGCAGCGTCACCCAGGCACAGAGCCCACCTGCGTGGGCTTCGACTACGACGCTCGTCTGGTGCACTCCGCGCACCTTCGTGGGCGCTGAGCGCAAAGCGCGAAGACGGCGGCTGTCGTGCAGCGGCGCTGCAGCTTCAACCGACCGGCAGGGCTCTGGCTCAGCTTTCGGGCGGGCGGCGCTCTGCGTCGCGGCGCTCACGGGTGGCGCGGATGCGTTCCTCACGCACCTGGCGGCGCTCGGCATCCTCGGCCTGCCGGATGATCTCCTGCCGCTGCCGCTCCTTCTCCTGCGCGGCCAGCTCCTTGTCGCGGTCGCCCTGCATGCGGATGGGCGGCAGGGTGACGCCTCCGAGGTGGATCCCCTCCGGCGAGGCGCCCCAGCGCCTGCCCTGCTTGTCCTTCACCGTCCAGTTGGTGGCGCGGCGGGCACGCTCGGCGTCCCCGGAGATGCTGTCGTTCAGCGCGTCGAGCCGCCCCTGCAGCTGCTCCATGTAGCGCGCGTGCAGCTCCTCCTGCGTCGGCTCGGGGGGGGGCGGCAGCTCGCGCGGCGTCACCCAGAGGCGTGGGTCGCGCAGCCCCGGGCGCAGCGGGTTGTCAGGGGCATCGCCGCGGGTAGCGGGCGCGACCGCCGGGGTGCGCGCGCCCGGCGTCGCCCGCTGCACCGGCACCCGCGGACCGGGCGCGGGCGCCGGCAGATCGAAGAGCGGGGTCTCCTCCGCGGCCTGCGAGAGCTGCGTGGGAGCGGGAGCGTCGGGGATGAGCGCGGGATCCACCATGCGCATCCCGGGTGCGGCGGCCGGATCGCGGGCGGTGTCCGTCTCGCCCGGCGGCGCTCCGACGCGCAGGAACGAGGGGGAGATGACGAGCACCAGCAGGTGAGCGAGGAGGGAGAGGAGGAGCGACCACCGCAGCACCCTGCCGTAGGTTGCGCCCGAGCGCCGCGGCCGCCTCGGAGCAGGCGGCGCGGGCGGCGGAGGTGCAGACGCCGCAGCAGGTTGCGGCCGCGCCGGGGCGTCGAGGGTGGTGGGCGTCATACGAGCATTCTACTCCCCCTTCCCCAGGCGGTTCCTCCCCTCAGGGGGAGGATGGCCGCAGAATCCGGGCGATGCGTAAGGCAGCCTCGCGTAGCTTCTCCTCGGGCACCGTGAGGGCGATGCGGAAGAAGCCCTCCCCACCCGCTCCGAGCGCCGAGCCGGGGAGCACCGCCACACCCTGCTCGACGAGCAGCCGGCGGGCGAAGGCCTGCGACTCCTCCCCCTCAGGCAGCGGCACCCAGAGATACATCGTGGCGCAGGGCGAGGAGACCTCGAATCCCCCGGCCCGCAGCGTCGCGACCGCGGCGTCACGCCGGCGCTGGAAGATCTGCAGGTTGCCCGGGAGCCACTCGGCGTGCGAGCGCAGCGCGGCGAGCGCCGCGTGCTGCACCACGAAGGGGACTCCCGTGTCGCAGAAGGTCTTCACCCGCGAGAGGGCCGCGATCAGCTCCGCGCCTCCCACCGCCCAGCCCACACGCCACCCCGTCATGTTGTAGCTCTTCGAGAGGGAGTGGAACTCGATCGCCACCTCGCGAGCGCCGGGGATCTCGAGGATGGAGGGCGGCACGTAGCCGTCGAAAGCGACCTCCGAGTAGGCGTTGTCGTAGGCGAGCACCAGGTCGTGGCGGCGGCAGAACTCGACCGCCTCCTCCAGGTAGGCGCGCGGAGCCACCGCGGCGGTAGGATTGTTCGGGTAGTTCAGGTAGAGGATCTTCGCCCGCCGCGCGACCTCCTCCGGGATCTCGTCGAGCGGGATGAGGAAATCGTGCTCCGGCCGCAGCGGCACGATGTACGGCTCGCCGCCCGCGAAGATGGTCCCGCCGAGGTAGGCCTGGTAGCCGGGGTCGGGAATGATGGTCAGCTCGCCAGGATCGAGCAGCGCGAAGGGGAGATGGAAGATCCCCTCCTTCGAGCCGATCAGCGGGAGCAGCTCGCGCAGCGGGTCCACGGCGACGCCGAAGCGCCGCTCCATCCAGCCCGCGATCTCCTCGCGGAAGGCGGGCAGCCCAAGCTGAAAGGAGTAGCGGGAGTTCGCCGGATCCTCCGCCGCGCTCTGCAGCGCCGCGACGGCGGCGGGCGGAGGGGGAAGGTCGGCGTCGCCGACACCGAGGTCGATCACCTCCACGCCGCGCGCTCGCAGCTCGCGCTTCAACGTCGGCACATCCGATAGCGGGTACGCGGGGAGCGTCTCGAAGCGGCGGGAGAAGGATGGCATAGGGTGCGAACGCAATCCGAGGCTAAGGGTGGGTCTGCACGCCGGCCGCGCTCTGCTCCCGCGGCGCCTCCGCTACCAGGGGCGGGGAGAATCCGGCGTCCGTGCTTCCCTGCTCCGCCGCCTCATCCCAGAAGAGCATCCGGTAGATCAGCAGCGCACCGCCGACGGCGATCGCGGTATCCGCCACGTTGAAGACGTAGGGGAACATCGGGAGGTGGATGAAGTCCGTCACACTGCCACCCACCACGCGGTCGCCCAGGTTGCCCACCGCGCCGCCGGTGACCAGCACACTTCCGAACTGCGTCGTGCCGTCGGTCGCGGAGCGCAGCATCCGCAACAGGAGCACGATCGCGCCGATGCTGAGGGTGGCGAGCAGCGGCGTTCTCCACGCCTCCGGCAGGTCCGCGAAGAGGCTGAAGGCGATTCCCGGGTTCTGCCGGTGCGCCAGGTAGAGCCAGCCGTCCACCACCGCCAGCGTGTCGCCGAGCGCGACCCGGTTCAGGATCCAGAACTTGCTCTTCCAGTCGGCGGCGACCACCAGGAGCACCGCCAGGCCGAACCCTCGCTGAAGAGGTGAGGTCATGCTTCTATCACAGGGTTACGAATCGTGCCGACACCCGGCACCTCTACCTCGACTACGTCGCCCGGCTGCAGCGGTCCCACTCCTGCCGGGGTGCCGGTGGCGATCACGTCGCCCGGTTCGAGCGTCATGATCGAGCTGATGTAGGCGATGAGCGTTGGAATGTCGAAGGCCATGTCTGCGGCGCGTCCTTGCTGGCGAAGCTCGCCATTAACCCGGCAGAGCACCTCCAGCTCCCGGGGATCGATCCCCGCCGCCGGCGCCATCGCGCCGAGCGGGCAGAAGCTGTCGAACCCCTTCGCCCGCGTCCACTGGCCGTCGGTTTTCTGCAAATCCCGCGCTGTGACGTCGTTGAGCGCTGCGTACCCGGCGACATGCTCCAATGCTCCCTCAGGTGAGATGCCGCGGCCGCGCCGTCCGATTACTACCGCGATCTCCCCCTCGTGCTCGACGCGGCTCGACTCGCGCGGCAGCACGATCGTCTCCCCATCGCCGATCAGCGCCGAGGGCGGCTTGAAAAAGAGCAGCGGCCGCTCTGGCAGCTCGTTGCCCAGCTCGCGGGCGTGCTCGAGGTAGTTACGGCCGACGCAGACGACCTTCGACGGACGGGGAAGGTTCATCGATCCTTTCGGTTCGTGGTGATCGGGAAGGACCCCCCTCCCCCGGCCCCTCCCCCGCAGTAGTCCGGTGCGACAGCAGCGCCCCGGGGGAGGGGAGAACTGCAGATCCTGCCGTAGCACCGGAGCCGAGGTCTGGCAGGATTGAGTCCCCCCTCTCCCAGAATTGCGCTGCGCTACGCGCACCGGACAACAGGGAGAGGGGGTTAGGGGGTGAGGGCCACGAGCCGCGGCACTACGCCCGCATAGAACTCGACCAGCGACTCGCGCACCTCGCGCCAGGGCGCCACGTGCACGGGCGCATCCGGAAGGGAGGCGAGAAGGTAGCGCCCGTAGCTCCTCTTCGCGATGCGCCCGTCCAGGATGAGCACCGCTCCGCTGTCGCCGCGCGAGCGGATCAGGCGGCCGAAGCCCTGCTTGAGGCGGATCGCCGCGTGCGGCAGCATGTAGGAGATGAAGGAGTTGCCGCCCGCCGCCTCGATCGCCTCGATGCGCGCGGCGGTCACAGGCTCGGTGGGCACCTTGAACGGAAGGCGCGGGATGATCAGCCCACGCAGCGGACGGCCGGGCACGTCCACTCCCTCCCAGAAGGAGGCGGTGCCGAGCAGGATGCCACGCCCGGACTCCATGAAGTGCTTCAGCAGCAGGGCGCGTGGCGCCTCCCCGTGCACGAAGAGCGGCCACTCCAGATCCGTCTTCCGACGCCGCAGCTCGCGCGCGACGTGCTGCAGCGCGCGATAGGAGGTGAAGAGGACGAAGAGGCCGCCGTCGCTGATGCGGGCCAGCTCGATGGTGGCACGGATGGTCGCCTCGTCGTGGCGGCCGTCAGCGTCGCCGGCGGGAATCGGCAGGTCGGTGGGCACCACGAGCAGCGACTGCTCGCCATAGTCGAAGGGCGAGGCGTGGATCGCCTCCTCGACCTCCTTCTCCGGCAGCTCTGTGATGCCCAGGCGGCCGCGCACGAAGCGGAAGTCGCCGCCCGTCGAGAGCGTGGCGGAGGTGAGGATTACGGTCGGCAGCTTCGCGAAGATCGTGTCGTGCAGCAGCTCCGAGAGATCGAGCGGAGCGGCGGAGAGGATCACGTTGATCTCCCGCGCCTCCTTCTCGCTGCGCCGCTCCATCCAGCGTACCATCTTCAGCGTTACGTCCTCTCCCGGGCGCAGCGCGCTGCGCAGCGCCAGCGCCGCCAGCTCCAGCCGATTCGCCGCTCCGCGCAGCTCGAGAAGCTGCTGCTCCAGCATCTCCTTCGCCTGCTCGTCCGCGATCACCCGCTCGCGCAGCGACTCGATCCCGGCGAGCAGCGACTCCAGATTTGCCAGCAGCGCGGTCAGCGCGTCATCGAGACCCAGCGCCCAGATCGGGTGCTGCGCGAAGTCGTCGAGGCGGACCATGTGCTCGCCGGTGGTGCGCAACACCTCCTCCAGGAAGCCGAAGACGGTACCGGCACGCTCGCGCGCCCCCTCCAGCTCCGGCAGCAGTCGATCCCGGATGAGGTCGAGCGCGGCCTGCCGCAGCAGATCACGGCGTGTCGCCTCCAGTACGGTGGCGAAGGCAGGGAGCACTCCCTTCCCGCGATGCTCCAGCCGCCGCAGGATGCGGAAGAGCGCGCGCCGGGAGGTGGTGGCGCCGAGATGCCGGGTGGCCGCCTCCTCCAGGTTGTGCGCCTCGTCGAGGATGAGGCGGCTGTAGCGGGGCAGCACGGCGGGCGCGGAGTAGTTGCCCTGCGCCTTCCGCACCGCCAGATCCGAGAAGAGGAGGTGGTGGTTGACGACGACGATGTCCGCCGCCGCCGCCTCGCGGCGAGCGCGCTGGTAGAAGCAATCCTCGAAGAAGGGGCACTTCGCGCGCAGGCAGACGTCGGACTCCGAGGCCACCTCGTCCCACACCTCGGGCGAGGGGCGAAAGGAGAGGTCGGAGAGCGAGCCGTCCTGCGTCTTCTCCAGCCACTGGACGATGCCGCTCAGCTCCGCCTGCTTCGCCGGCTCCAGCAGGGTGGCGGCGCTCTCCTGCGCCAGGCGGGCGCGCCGGATCGAGATGTAATTCTGCCGCCCCTTCACCAGCGCGTAGCGAAAGGGCTGCCCCAGCGCGCGCCGCAGAAAGGGCAGATCCTTGTCGACCAGCTGCTCCTGCAGGTTGATGGTGTTGGTGGAGACGACGGTGCGCTCGCGGTTCTGCAGCGCCCAGTGGATCGCCGGGAGCAGGTAGGCGACGGACTTGCCGGTGCCGGTTCCCGCCTCCGCGATGCCGATGCCGTCCCGGTTGTACAGCTCGGCAATCATGCGGGCGAGTGCCCGCTGCTGCGGCCGGTCCTCGTACTGCGGGTGAGCGCGGGCGACGGCGCCGCCCGGCTGCAGTGCCGCCTCGATCTGCTCCAGGTCGAGCGGTTCGAGCCGCTCGACCGCCGGCGGCTCGACGACGACATAGAGGTCCGAGGCGTCGTTGTCGGTGATAGCGAAGCCAAGCCCCTGCTCCCAGAGCTGCGCCGCCACCGCCAGATCCGCCTCCGAGGGCTCCAGCACCCCCGAGGGATGGTTGTGCAGCACCACCCCGCCGGGCTCCGGGTTGCGGATCGCGGCCAGCACCGCGGAGGCGTGCCCCCGCGCCACCGGCCGCGGCTCGACCACCTCGCCGTCCTCCGCGACCTGCGCGAGAAAGCAGACCTCGTTCCCACGGGCGCGGCGGATCTCACGGCGGATCAGCTCCGCCGCCGCAGCGCCGAGGAACAGCTCCGGACGCACTCCTTCCATACCCGTCAGCCGACCTCGATTCCGGGCTCCGACTCCGCCAGCATCTCGCGCAGCAGCCACTCGTCCTGGTCGCGGATCGCCCACTCCTGGATGAAGCCGACGCGCACCGGCTCACCCGCGTCGTCCAGGCAGGTGTAGCGCGCGCCGTGGATGCCGCGCTCGGGGAGCGCCGGCTTGCCCCAGAGGATCTGCACCTCCCAGCGGCGGCCGTCCTCAGCGGCGAAGATGGTGTTTTCATTCATGCGCTTCTGTACCGCTGGGAGGGGGCAGCGTTCCCACCTTCGCGGCCACCGCAACGCGGACGCATTGCCGCCGAGCCGGAGCTCAGTCAGGCGCCGCTTCCTCTTCCCCGGCCGCCATCACCTGCACGAGCTGATAAGCTTCGTTGCGGGAGATCTTGAGCCGCTGGCGCAGCTCCTTCGCCACAGCGCTGGGGACGAGCCCCTGTGCGAGAAGCGCCTCGGCGAGCATCCGGGCGGAGTCCAGCACGTCGCCTTCCGCCTCGATCTCCGCTGCCCCATCGACCACCACCACGATCTCGCCCTTGACCTCCACCGACTCGAAGCGGCGGACCGCCTCGTCGAGCGTGCCGCGGAAGAACTCCTCGTGCAGCTTCGTCAGCTCGCGGGCGACGGCGACGCGCCGCTCGGGTCCGGCGATCTCCCGCAGGTCGCGGAGGAGCTCCGCCACGCGGTGAGGGGATTCGTAGAGCACGGCGGCGTGAGGCAGGCGTGTGATCTCCTCGAGCAGCTCGGTGCGCCGCCCGCCCTTGCGGGGAATGAAGCCGTAGAAGGTGAAGCGGTCCGATGGGATACCGGAGGCGACCAGGGCGGCGAGCAGCGCGGAGGCGCCGGGGATGGGAACGACCTCGAAGCCGGCCTCGATCGCCTGCTGAACGATGCGCGCCCCGGGATCCGAAAGAAGGGGCGTGCCCGCGTCGGAGACGAGTGCGACGTTGCGGCCCTCGCGCAGCATCTCGACCACCGTCGCCGCGCGTGCAGCCTCGTTGTGCTCGTGCGCGGAGATGAGGCGGGGAACGCTGATCTCGAAGTGGCGCAGGAGGACGGAGGTGCGGCGGGTATCCTCCGCCAGCACCACATCCACCGAGCGTAGCACATCGACTGCCCGGTGGGTCATGTCTCCGAGGTTGCCGATGGGGGTGCTGACGAGGTAGAGGGAAGGCATGAGAAAAGTGCGAAGTGCGGCGTGCGGAGTGCGAAGTGAACAGCAGTTACTTCAGTTCCTTCGCACGCCGCACTTCGCACGCCGCACTATCGGTTACAGATGCTCCTGGATCTTGCGCTCGAGCACCGGGCGGGGGACGGCGCCGACCACCTGGTCCACCACCTGGCCGTCCTTGAAGAAGAGGATGCTGGGGATGGAGCGGATGTTGAAGCGTGTAGCCGTCTTCTGATTCGCATCCACGTCCAGCTTGCCGACCTTCACCTTCCCTTCGTATTCGGTCGCGAGCTGCTCGACGATCGGGGCCACCATGCGGCAGGGACCGCACCAGGCTGCCCAGAAGTCGACCAACGCGAGACCGTCTACCCCCTCTATCTCGTCAGCGAAGTTGCTGTCGGTTACGGTAACGGGACCACCATTGCTTGCCATCGTTCTCTCCTCGATCGTGAGTGAAGGGAGTAGCCGCGCCCACCTGCCGGAGCTATTCTGCGATGCGGACCACGCCTGAGCCATGCACCATAGACGTGCAAGAAACCTACCGCAAACCCGCACATCCCATGACCGAACGTACTGTGGATCACGTGGGTGTCGCCGTCCCCTCGCTGGAGGAGGCGCTCCCCATCTGGGAAGACCTCATCGGCGCGAAAGGTTCCCCTCCGGAGAAGGTCGAGTCGCAGGGGGTCGAGGTCGTCTTCGTCGGCTCCGGACCGGGCCGTGTCGAGTTGCTGGCGCCCACCCGCGCCGACTCCCCCATCGCGCGTTTCCTGGAGCGGCGCGGCCAGGGGATGCACCATCTCTGCTACCGCGTGCCCGACATCGCCGCGGCGCTCGCGGAGGCCGAGCGCCAGGGCTACGAGCTGATCGACAGGCATGGCCGGCCCGGCGCGCACGGCCACACGGTCGCGTTCCTTCACCCGCGCTCGACCGGTGGGGTGCTCATCGAGCTGCTGGAAGCGCACCCGTAGGAGGCCCGGCGTCCGGAGGCGCTACCTCGCGCCGGTGATCGCCTCGAGCGCGACCTGCTCGACGTACCAGCGGTCGCGCGGGCCGCGCACCGTGGTGAAGGGCACGTTGTAGGTGCGCCCGCGGTTGTGCAGCCGCACGTCCACGCGCACCGAAGCGCCGACGCTGCCAGGGACGGGGTTCTCCCCGCGGATCTCGAAGCGCTCGTTCTCGAGCACGCGCGCCATAGCGAACATGCGACGCTCCACGTCGGCGGGGGGGTCGCGCTGGATGATCGCCCCCTGTTTCGTGCCGAAGATCCAGCCCATCTCGACGTAATCCCGCTGCGCCGCCAGCCGCAGGAAGCGCTCGACGGCCTCAGAGGCCACCGGCGCGCCCGGGGTGCTCTTGGGCGGAGGGACAGAGGGGCCGCAGCCCGCTCCCAGCAGGAGGAGCAGCACGGCGGACGCGAGCAGCCGACGAATGGAAAGGCGCATCTTCAATGAATAGGGGGAGACAGAAAGATGGGCCGGACCCCACGGGGTCCGGCCCCTTCGTCATGCTAGCGGCGCAAGCCGGCGGGTGTCAAGCACCCGCGGTCACGCTCCGACTTCCACGGTGGAGGCGGCGCTGCGGAAGGTGAGCTGTGCCGAGCCGGGCTCGCGCTCGACGACGACGGTGTCACCCTCCTCGAACTCCCCCTCGAGGATGCGCACCGCCAGCGGGTTCTGCACCAGCCGCTGGATGGCACGCTTGAGCGGCCGCGCCCCGTAGGCGGGGTCGTAGCCCTCCTCCGCGATGAGCTGCTTGGCCTCTTCCGTGATCTGCAGGCTCAGCTTGCGCTCGGCCAGCAGCCGCTCGAAGCGGCGAAGCTGCAGCTCGATGATCTCCTTCAGATCCTCGGTGCCCAGCGGCTTGAAGACGATGATGTCGTCCACCCGGTTGAGGAACTCGGGCCGGAAGTGGCGCCGCAGCTCGGCGAGCACCGCCGCCTCGACCTCGGCGCGGCCATCCGGCGTCTCCATCTGCCGGGAGCGCTCGAGGATCATCGGGCTGCAGATGTTCGAGGTCATGATGATGACGGTGTTACGGAAGTTCACCACCCTGCCCTGCGAGTCGGTCAGCCGCCCGTCATCGAGGATCTGCAGCAGGATGTTGAAGACATCCGGGTGCGCCTTCTCGATCTCATCGAAGAGCACCACCGAGTAGGGACGCCGCCGCACCTGCTCGGTGAGCTGCCCGCCCTCCTCGTAGCCGACGTAGCCCGGCGGCGCGCCGATCAGCCGCGCTACCGCGTGGCGCTCCATGTACTCGGACATGTCGATGCGTACCATCGCCTCCTTGTCGTCGAAGAGGAAC
>JBPCIT010000449.1:0-9554 GCA_051006015.1 Longimicrobiaceae bacterium | reverse complement strand
GTATCGGCGGAGAGGCCCAGAGCGATCGCCTCGCCGCGGATGCGCAGGTGGAACTCCTTCCAGGCTTCCGTCGGGGAGCCCGGCAGGCGGAGATCCGCGGTGCGCGAGGGGCCGCTTTCGATGCCGTGCTCCTCCCGCAGGACGCGCGTGGCTTCGTCCACCGCCTCCGCTGCCATGGTGCGATAGGTGGTGAGCTTCCCCCCGGCGATGGTCAGCAATCCATTCGTGTCCCGCCAGATTTCGTGCTCGCGCGAGGTGGCGCCGGCCGCGATCTCCTCCTCGCTGTGCTCCGCGAGCAGCGGCCGCACGCCGGCCCAGGTGCTGATCACGTCCTCGCTCCGCAGACGCGCTTCCGGGAAGATCCCGTTCACGGACTCCAGCAGGTACTCGGCGTCCGCCGCATCAGCCTGTACGTCGTGCAGCGTTCCCTCGAAGTCGGTATCGGTGGTGCCGAGGTAGGTGAACCGACCCCAGGGGAGCACGAACATGATGCGCCCGTCCACCGGGGAGGGGAAGATGAGGGCGCCGCGGTTGCCCACCCGCTCACGCCGGAGCATGAGGTGGACGCCCTTGGTCGGCCGCAGCCGCGGCGTGGCTGCAGGGTCTGCGAGACGGCGCAGCTCGTCGGACCAGGGCCCGGTGGCGTTGATCACCAGCCGCGCGCGTACCTCGGCGCTCCCGCCGCCCAGCCGGTCCTCGATGACGGCCGCCGCGGAGCCGCGGGCGCCGCTCAGGAAGCCCACCACCTCCACGTACGACAACATCGTTGCCCCTGCCTGGTGCGCGGCGCGCGCGACCGCAAGGGTGAGGCGCGCGTCATCCACCGCCGCATCGTAGTAGCACCCCCCTCCCTGCAGTCCGTCACGCCGGAGCTGGGGCTCGGCGTCGAGCGCCGCCTCCCGACCCAGCATGCGGTGGCGGCCGATGTTGCGCAGCAGCGCGAGGCCGTCGTACAGCCAGAGGCCCGCCTGCAGCTTCCGGTATCCGACGGGCCCGCGCTTCCAGATGGGGAAGAGAAAGGGGAGGGGGTGTACCAGGTGGGGAGCCAGCTCCAGGAGGCGCCGCCGCTCGGCGCTCGCCTCGAAGACGAGCCGGAAGTCGAAGGTCTCCAGGTAGCGCAGCCCGCCGTGGATGAGGCGTGAGGAGCGGCTGCTGGTCCCCTGCCCGAAATCGCCTGCCTCCACCAGCGCCACCCGCAGCCCACGCAGCGTGGCGTCCAGCGCGATCCCCGCCCCCGTGATCCCCCCGCCGACCACCAGCAGGTCGAACTCCTTCCGACCGAGCGACTCCCAGTGCAGCCGCCGGGTGGCGGCGGAGAAGGGGAGGGAGGAGGTCAAAGCCTCGGCGGCGTCACGCCCACCTGCCCCTGGTACTTCCCCTTCCGGTCGGCGTAGCTGATCTCGCAGACCTCGTCGGACTCGAAGAAGATCACCTGCGCGATTCCCTCACCCGCGTAGATCTTCGCGGGCAGCGGCGTGGTGTTCGAGATCTCGAGGGTGACGTATCCCTCCCACTCGGGCTCGAAGGGCGTAACGTTCACGATCTGGCCGCACCTCGCGTACGTGGATTTGCCGAGGCAGATGCACAGCACGCTGCGCGGGATGCGGAAGAACTCGACCGAGCGGGCGAGGGCGAAGGAGTTGGGCGGGATGACGCAGACCTCGCCCTCGAAGGGGACGAAAGAGCGCTCGTCGAACCCCTTTGGATCGACGATGGCGTTGTTGACGTTGGTGAAGATCTTGAACTCGTGGGCCACTCGCATGTCGTAGCCGTAGGAGGAGACGCCGTAGGAGATGGTGCCGCGGCGGACCTGCGAGTCCTCGAAGGGCTCGATCATTCCATGCTCGCGCGCCATGCGGCGAATCCAGTGGTCCGGTTTGATGCTCATCTGGAACGGTACTTGAAGGGGTGAGGGCGGAATGCACTGCATCCCACAGCTATGCTGTTCTCCCGGTTGCGGCGGGAGGCGGAGAAGCTACGGAGCACGCCGGAGAGGGGCAAGGCTCGGCTTGACATTTGCGATTGTGGAACCGTATTATCCGCGCCTTGTAACAAGTGAATGATTTCACAAACTCCCGGCCGGGCAGCGACTCCGTATGCTTGAATCATACCTGCCGCTCCTGATCCTGCTGGCCCTTTCAGTGGTCAACGCGATCTTCATGGTGGCGCTCTCGACGGTGTTCAGCCCGGGCCGGGCGACGGCGGTCAAGTCGGCTCCCTACGAGTCGGGCATCGATCCGCTGGGGGGGACGCGCGAGCGCTTCTCCGTGAAATTCTACGTCGTGGCGATCCTCTTCATCGTCTTCGACGTCGAAACGGTGTTTCTCGTACCGTGGGCGGTGGCGATGCGCCCGCTCGGAGTGGCGGGCTTCGTCGCCGCGATGATCTTCATCGTGATCCTCACGGTCGGTCTGATCTATGAATGGAGAAAGGGAGCGCTAGAATGGGACTGAACCGCCAGGCCACTGAGCCGCAGGCGAAGAATCCACAGCGCGACGACCTGCAGTCCGGCTCCGGTCCCGCCACGCCGCAGGGCGATGGCAGGGAGATGGCCGCGGCGGAAGGCGAGCTTACGCAGAATCAGCCGGTGCAGGGGGGGATCTTCTCCGGCGCGCCGAGCTTTCTCGCCACCCGCGTCGATTCGGTGGTCAACTGGGCGCGCGCCAACTCGCTCTGGCCGATGCCCTTCGGCACCGCCTGTTGCGCGATCGAGATGATGGCCACCGCGGCCTCGCACTACGACCTGGCGCGCTTCGGGATGGAGCGCATGAGCTTCTCGCCCCGGCAGGCGGATCTGCTGATCTGCGCGGGCCGGGTCTCGTACAAGATGGCGGCGGTACTGCGCCGCATCTGGGAGCAGATGCCGCAGCCGAAGTGGAGCATCTCGATGGGCGCCTGCGCCTCGACTGGCGGGGTGTTCGACGTCTACAGCATGGTGCAGGGGATCGACACCATCATTCCGGTGGACGTCTACGTGCCGGGCTGCCCGCCGCGCCCCGAGGCGCTGATCTACGGGATCCTGATGGTGCACGAGAAGATCCGCCGCTCGCAGCCCACGGCGCAGCGGGAGTGGCGCCCGGAAGAGCGCCTGATCGAGGGCGTGCCGGCGCTCCCCGCTGAGGTCATCGACTCGATGACGGGGCCGTTCGGGAACTCGACGCTGCAGAACCGCGCGAGCGGCCTGGTCTCCACCGGCGCAGTCGTGCGGCCGGCGGACCGCAGACCCTGACCGCGGTACTGAGAACCGAAGCTCCGATGGCCAACGAATCATTCAAGAAGGGCCTCGAGGGACTCGACGCCGGGCCGGCGCCCGCGTCGGACGGGGCGCCTGGCACCCCGCCGCCGGCGGGGGACGTGCCGCCGCACCCCTCCGTGGATGCGCTGCGCGAGCGCTTCGGCGAGGCCGTGCTGCGCCACGAGGTGGTGGCGGGCGACGAGCACATCGTCTACATCGAGCCGCGGAGCAACCTCGAGCTCCTCGGCTGGCTCAAGGACGATCCGGCGCACCGCTACGACTTCCTGCAGGACCTGACCGCGGTGGATTACGGGCATGGGATCTTCCTGCAGGTGGTCTATCAACTCTGGTCCATGGAGCACAAGCGGCAGCTGCGCGTCAAGTGCGAGCTGCCGATGGACAGCCTCGAGATCGAGAGCGTCTACCACCTCTGGCGCGCCGCCGACTGGTTGGAGCGCGAGGTCTACGACATGTTCGGCATCGTCTTCCGCGGCCACCCCGACCTGCGGCGCATCCTCATGCCCTACAACTACGCCGAGGGGCACCCGCTGCGGAAGGACTTCCCGCTGCGCGGACGCTTCTCGCGCGCGGAGCAGACGCGGCGCTCACTCTCCATGAAAACGGAGGACCACTACTCGCCGTACGAGCTGCAGGTGGCAAATCGCCTGGGGCAGGTGCTTCCGCATCCGCTTGGTGAGGAGGGCGGTGAGGGCATGCCCAACCCCGGCCTGATGCCGGGGATCGGCGGCGCGGGAGGAGCAACCTGATGGCAACCCGCAGAGTCGTCTACAACGTCACCCGCAACCCGGAGATGGCGCCGGGCGGAAGCCTGGTGCACGCGCCGATCGTGCCCATGCAGGGCGAGGTCCTGCCGGAGATCGACGGCGATCTTCATGGTGACCACATGCTCATCAACATCGGGCCGCAGCACCCCGCCACTCACGGCGTGCTGCGGCTGGTGCTCGAGCTCGACGGCGAGACGGTCATCAAGTGCATCCCGCACATCGGCTATCTTCACTCCTCCTTCGAGAAGCTCGGCGAGTACCGCACCTGGAACCAGATCGTCCCGCTCACCGACCGCATGGACTACCTGGCGCCGCTGATCTACAACTGCGCCTATGCGATGGCGGTCGAGAAGCTGATGGGCATCCAGGTCACCGAGCGCTGCAAGGTGCTGCGGGTGATCCTGATGGAGCTCGACCGCATCTTCTCGCACCTGCTCTGGCTGGGAACCACCGCGATCGACCTGGGGGCGTTCACCGTCTTCCTCTACACCTTCCAGGAGCGCGAGAAGATCTATCAGCTCCACGAGGACTACACCGGCGCGCGCATCACCACCTCCGCGACGCGCATCGGCGGGATGATGGCGGATCTGCCGCCAGGGTGGATCGAGAGCCTGGAGAAGTGGATGAGCGAGTTCCCGCGCACGCTGGACGAGGTCGAGACGCTGCTCACCAACAACGCGATCTGGATCGGCCGCACGCAGGGCGTGGGGGTGATGACGGCGGAGGAGGCGGTCAACTTCGGGCTCTCGGGTGCCAACCTGCGCGCTTCGGGCGTGGATTACGACATCCGCAAGGACCGCCCCTACTACGACTACGACACGTACGATTTCGTCGTTCCGGTCGGTGAGCACGGCGACATCTACGACCGCTATCTCTGCCGGATGGAGGAGATGCGGCAGAGCCTGCTCATCCTGCGGCAGGCGATCGACCGTCTTCCCGGCGGCCCTGTCAACGTGGACAACCCGCGCGTCATCCTGCCCCCCAAGACGGCGGCGATGAACGACATGGAGTCCATGATCCACCACTTCAAGGTGGTGATGGAGGGGGTGCGCGCGCCGGTCGGCGAGAGCTGGTTCTCGGTGGAGAGCTCCAAGGGGGAGCTGGGGATGTACGTCGTCTCCGACGGCGGCAGCAAGCCGGTGCGCTGGCGGGTGCGCGGCCCCTCCTTCATCAACATCGCCGCGCTGCCGCGGATGATCGAGGGTGCGCTGCTCTCCGACGTGATCGCCGTCAACGCCTCGCTCGACATCGTACTGGGAGAGATCGACCGATGAGCGCGGACCGGGCGCGGGAGGATACGGCAGTCTGGACACCTCCGACCGTAGCCAATCCTGGCTTCGCGGGCGACACCGGCGAGTTCCCGGCGCTGACGGAGGACGACATCCGCGGCATCTCCTATGTGGGCAAGCGCCCGCTGGACGGCGGGCATCCCTCGGTGGCCGGCACGCTCCCCTACCAGATCGCGGAGCGCACTCCCGAAGCGCCGCTCTTCGAGGGTCCCTACGCGGAGCGGCTCGAGAAGATCCTCAGCCGCTATCCGGACCAGCAGGCCGCGCTGCTGCCGGTGCTCCACATGGCACAGGAGATCCGCGGCTACCTCTCCCCGCAGACGCTCGACGAGGTCGGCGGGCGGCTGGAGCTGCCCCCCGCCTATGTGCGCGGGGTGGCGACCTTCTACACCATGTACAACCTGCAGCCCCTGGGGAAGTATCTGATCCCGGTGTGCACCAACATCTCCTGCAATCTCTGCGGCGGCGAGCAGGTGTTGGAGGCCCTTCTCGACCATACCGGAACCGAGATGGGCGAGATCTCCGTCAACGGCCTGTATACGGTGATCGAGGTCGAGTGCCTGGGCGCCTGCGGCTTCCCGACCGCGGTGCAGATCAACGAGCGCTACTACGAGAACGTGCGGCCGGAGAACGTGCCGGCGATCCTGGAGCGGCTGCAGTAGACGGGTGAGTCCGACGCTCTTTCGCGAAGGCGGCTTTCGCTTCTTTTTCTTCTCGCGCGAAGAGCCTCGCATGCACGTGCATGTGTATTCCGGTGACGGTGAGGCAAAGTTCTGGATGGAGCCGAAGATCGAGTTGGCACAAAACTACGGACTGGCGGACAGGGACCTCGCGCGGGCGAGGCGGATCATCGAGGAGCGCGTGGATGACATCCGAGCCGCTTGGCAAAGGCACTTCGGACGTTGAGGTCACCAACATCTCGACACACGGGTTCTGGCTGCTCATAGAGGAGCGTGAGCTGTTCGTTCCCTTCGGCGAGTTTCCCTGGTTCCGGGATGCGCCTGTCGGATCGATCTTCAACGTCGAGCTGCCTCATCGCGGGCATCTATACTGGCCGGATCTGGACATCGATCTGGCGGTTGAGTCGATCGAGCACTCGGAGCGCTTCCCCCTGGTGTCGAAGGTTGCGCCAGGGCAAACCGTCGCGAGGGGCGACTGATGCTGATGAGCAATAGCTGACATATGGCATATCCGTATAGACATCCGAGCGAGGTCCGGGTTCTCTCCGAGTACTTCGGCGACCCGCAGGCGCGAACGCTGGAGGGGTGGAAGGAGCGCGGCGGCTACCAGGCGCTGCCGAAGGCTCTGGGAATGGCGCGTGCAGACGTTGTCAACGAGGTCAAGGCATCCGGTCTGCGCGGGCGCGGCGGCGCGGGCTTTCCGACCGGTGTGAAGTGGTCCTTCATGCCCAAGGACTCGGGCAAGCCGCACTACCTGATCTGCAATGCGGATGAGTCGGAGCCCGGTACCTTCAAGGACCGGGAGCTGATGCGCTGGGTGCCGCACATGCTGCTCGAAGGGTGCCTGATCGGCTCCTACGCGATCGGCGCGTCGCACTGCTACATCTACATCCGCGGGGAGTTCTTCGAGGCCGCGCAGATCCTGGCGCGCGCCATCGAGGAGGCGTACGAGGCGGGCTACGCGGGCAAGAACGTCCTGGGCAGCGGCACGGACATCGACATCACCCTGCATCTCGGCGCGGGCGCCTACATCTGCGGCGAGGAGACGGGGCTGATGAACTCGCTCGAGGGGCGGCGCGGCGAGCCGCGGCTCAAGCCGCCCTTCCCGGCGGTATCGGGCGCCTTCGCTATGCCCTCGACGATCAACAACGTCGAGACCCTCTGCGCGGTGCCCTTCATCGTCCAGCACGGCGCCGACTGGTACAAGCAGTGGGGAACGGAGAAGTCCACCGGCACCAAGCTCTTCTGCGTTTCGGGGCACATCCAGCGGCCCGGCAACTACGAGGTGCCGATGGGCTTCAACTTCAAGGAGTTCATCTACGAGGTGTGCGGCGGTCCCCCGACGGGGCGCGCGCTGAAGGGGGTGATCCCCGGCGGCTCCTCGGTGCCGATCCTCACGCCGGACGAGCTGGACATCGGCATGGACTACGAGTCGATGGCCGCGGCGGGAACCATGCTCGGGTGCGGTTCGGTGATCGTGATGGACGAGACGACCGACATCATCAAGCAGGTACGCCGCATGGTCGACTTCTACGCCCACGAATCCTGTGGGCAGTGCACGCCCTGCCGCGAGGGGACGGGGTGGGCGGCGAAGATCCTGCGGCGCATCGAGAATGGCTGGGGCGTGGAGGAGGACCTCGACACCCTGCTCGACATCTCCGAGAACATGTCGGGCAAGACGATCTGCACCTTCTCGGATGCTGCCGCCACGCCGATCGTCTCCTCGATCAAGAAGTACCGCGCCGAGTATCTGGAGCGCATCCGGCAGGGCGCTCCAGTGCCTGCGGCGGCGGGAGATTTGCGCAGTGCGGCGGCGGTAAAGTAAGAACGAGGCGAGGACAACTTGGCTGATCAGAATCAGAATTCCGAGAGCGTCACCTGCGTGGTGGACGGCATCGAGCTGCAGGTGCCGAAGGGCACCCGCATCATCGACGCCGCCGCGATGGCGGGCGTCGAGGTGCCGCACTACTGCTATCACCCCGCCCTCAGCGCCCCCGCCCAGTGCCGCATGTGCCTGGTCGAGGTCGAGGGGGTGCCGAAGCTCCTCCCCGCCTGCGTCTCGCAGGTGGCCGAGGGGAACGTCATCCTCACCCACAGCGAGAACGCGCTCAGGTCGCGGCAGGGCACGCTCGAGTTCTACCTCGTCAACCACCCGCTGGACTGCCCGGTGTGCGACCAGTCGGGAGAGTGCGGGCTGCAGGACTATGTGGCCGAGGAGGGGCGCGCGATGGGGCGCACCCTCGAGCCGAAGCGGATCTTCGGGCGCGACGACTTCGGCGGCGACGTGCTCTACTATGGCGACCGCTGCATCCTCTGCACGCGCTGCGTGCGCTTCATGCGGGAGGTCGCGCAGGACGAGCGGCTCACCACCGTGCAGCGCGGCCATCGCGCGGTGATCGACACCTTCTTTGAGGAGGGGCTCGAGGGCAACATCTGGGCGGACAACGTCGTGGACATCTGCCCCGTCGGCGCGCTGGTCTCGAAGGACTTCCTGCACAAGGCACGCGCCTGGGACCTGGACCGCTCCCCCTCCATCTGCCCCAACTGCTCGCAGGGGTGCAACATCAGCCTCGAGGTGCGCGACAACCTGGTGATGCGCTTGAAGCCGCGCGTCAACCACGAGGTCAACGGCCACTGGATGTGCGACTACGGGCGGCTGAACTACCACTGGATCAACCGCGGCGGCCGCATCGAGGCGCCTCTGGTGCGCGATGGCGACCGCCTGGTGCCCACCTCCTGGTCGGAGGCGCTGCTGCGCCTGGCGGAGATGGCTCCCGGCGCCGGTGCCGCGCGGGCGGTCGTCTCCCCCTTCATGTCCAACGAGGATCTGGGCTCGCTGCGGCGGCTGATGGATTCCCTAGGCGGGGGCGAGGGTGTCTACCGCGTCGAGGAGGGCGATGAAGTCGTGCTCCCTGGTTTCCCGCAGCTCGCGCTGCGCCGCGACCGCGCGGCCAACGTGCGCGGCGCGGAGCTCTTCGGCTTCAGCCGCGTCGGCGGCCCGGATGGGACCGGCGGGCTGGAGGAGACGGGGCGGCAGGGTGGCGTGCTGCTGGTCCTCGGGGACGAGCTGGCCGACGCGCCCGACGACTTCGGCCGCGATGCCGCGCTCTACGTCTATGTCGGGCACTTCCTCGCGCCGGCGGCGCGCAACGCGCACTTCATCCTCCCCACCACCACCTTCGCGGAGATGGAGGGGACCTTTACCAACCTGAACTCGCGGGTGCAGCGCTTCTGGCCGGGGCTGCAGGTGCCGGGGATGGCGCGTCCCGCCTGGCAGATCCTCGGCGTGCTGCGCGCCGGCATCAGCGGGGACAACGCCCCCGCCATCCCGGCGGATGCCTTCGCGGCGCTGGCGGAGGTGCGGGCGGAGTTCGCCGAGGTGAGCTATCAGGACCTCGGCACGCAGGGGCGGCCGCTCCCGGAGCTGGGGGCGCTGACCGAGGCGGCGGGGGATTAGGGGGCCCTAACCCCCCGGCCCCATCTCCAACAAGGGGAGGGGGGGAGAACTGCAGAGTCGGCCGCAGTAACGGGAAAGAGGATTGGCAGGATAGTTTTCCCCCTCTCC
>JBPCIT010000448.1:0-5462 GCA_051006015.1 Longimicrobiaceae bacterium | reverse complement strand
AGGGGAGTCAGAGCGCCGCGTCCGGCCCGATCCGGCCGCGGCGCTTTGATCTTGACACCCCGGTGCCGGAGGCATTGCCGCCGCATTCCTACGATCGTCCGGCGGAGCAGGTCGCGCGCGAGCTGCTCGGCGCATGCCTAGTCTCCGAGGTGGGCGGGGTGCGCTGCAGGGGTGAGATCGTCGAGGTCGAGGCCTACGTCGGCCCGCACGACGACGCCTCCCACGCCGCCGAGCGAGTCGGTCTCACCGCGCGCAACGCCGCGATGTTCGGCCCTCCCGGGCGCGCGTACATCTACCGCATCTACGGTCTCCACTGGTGCCTGAACGTGGTCACCGGCGCCGAGGGCTATCCCGCGGCGGTGCTGATCCGCGCCGCCCGCCCGCTCGAGGGGGTCGAGGTGGCGAGCGAGCGCCGCGGCGGCCGCCCGCTCCCGGCGCTGATGCGGGGTCCGGGCAACCTCGCCCGCGCGCTCGGCGTGGATAGCGCGCTGAACGGCCACTCGCTCGATCGCTCCCCGCTCTGGATCGTGCCTGGCGTCCCGCTTGCGGACGAGGAGGTCGAGCGCGGGCCGCGCATCGGCATCACCCGCGCCGCGGAGTGGCCGCTGCGCTTCTGGATTCGCGGGAGCACCTGGATCTCACGCTGATGGAGTGACGTTTTGGATCTCGACAATCTGCTCGACTTCGCCACCCGTGCCGCGCTGCGCGCCGGGGAGATCACGCTGGAGCACTTCGGCAGCGTCGCGGTCGAGTTCAAGGGCGATGGCAGCGAGGTGACGCGGGCGGATCGCGCCTCCGAGGAGTATCTGCGCGAAGCGATCCGCGAGGCGTTTCCGGAGGACGGCATCCTCGGCGAGGAGGGCACGCAGGTGCCCTCGCGCAGCGGCCGTCGCTGGATCCTCGATCCCATCGACGGTACGCGCTCCTTCGCCTCCGGCGTCCCCCTCTACGGCGTGCTCCTGGCGCTGGAGGAGAGCGGCTCCCCCGTGCTCGGCTGCGTCCACTTCCCCGCGCTCGGGCAGACGCTCACGGCAGTGGAGGGAGGCGGAGCGTGGCTCGATGGTCGGCGCGTGCGCGTCTCCGAGTGCGACGAGTTGCGGGAGGCGCGGGTGGTGACCTCGGGCCTCGAGTACTGGCGGGACTGGTCCACCGAGGAGGGACACCGGGGCTGGGATGCGCTGGTGCGTGGCTGCCGCTTCGTGCGCACCTGGGGCGACTGTTACGGCTTCTCGCTCGTCGCGACGGGGCGCGCGGAGGTAATGGCGGAGGCCACCGTCGGTGCGCTCTGGGACTACTCCCCGATGGTGCCCATCCTCCGCGAGGCTGGCGGCAGGCTGACCACCCTGGCTGCCGAGCCGCTCTCCGCCTGGAGCAGCGCGCTTGGCACCAATGGCCGCGTCCACGAGGCGGCGCTGCGCTGCTGGGAACCGAACAGTGCCGGCGACTGGGCGTTCCAGGCCGAGCCGGTGCACGCCCGCCGCCGCGCGCTGGCCGGGGAGTAGCGCTCTGGAACGGTGCTTGCTTTTCCAACGCCAGCCGCTCCGGGCGTCTCTGGCCGGGGCAACTATTCACGCGAGATGGGAGGAACGATGAGCCAGGTCTACAAGTCTCTCGATCTGGTAGGAACCTCGAACGAGAGCTTCGAGGAAGCAGTCCGTACCGCGGTTGCTCGTGCCGGGCAGACGATACGCAACCTCCAGTGGTTCGAGGTGGTGGAGGAGCGAGGCTACATCCGCGACGGGAGCGTCCACGAGTACCAGGTGAAGCTGCGGGTCTGGTTCGCGCTGGAGGACGGAGAGAACCACTGAGGTCTCCCTGCGGCGCCGCCGGGGAGGGTCGGCTCAGTATCCCGCCGCCTCCTGCAGCGGCCTGCCTCCGAGCAGCAGTGCCGGCAGCACGTCTCCGGGTGCGGCGCCCGCCTGCTCCTCCGGTATCACCAGCAGCGCCTCGGCGGCGGCCATCGAGGTGAGAATCCCCGACCCCTGCGCGCCCGTCAGGAAGGCCGCCGTCTCCCCGTCCGCCGTGCGCTCCAGCCGCACCCGGGCGAAGTGCGTCAGCCCCGGCGCCGCCGGGTAGGCGTCACGCAGGCGCACCTTCGCTGTCGGCGGATGAACCGCGCGACGGCCTGCCATGCGGAGCAGCGCGGGCCGGACGAATAGCTCGAAGGTCACCATCGAGGAGACGGGATTTCCCGGCAGCCCGAACCAGGGGATCCCCCCCAGCGCCCCGACCCGTCCGAAGGCGAAGGGCGAGCCGGGGCGCATCCGCACCCGCCAGAAAGCGACCTCCGCCCCCATCTCCAGCAGCACCTCGCGCAGGTAGTCGTGCTCGCCCACGCTGATGCCCGCACTGGTGATGAGCGCGTCGCAGCCGCGCGCCGCCTCCAGGTGCGAGCGCAGGCTCTCCGGCGTGTCACGCGCGATGCCGAGGATGCGTGCATCCATCCCTGTCTCCGCGAGCTGGGCGGCAAGCGTGTAGCTGTTCGAGGAGACGATCCGCCGCCCCGCCAGCACCTGCGCGAAGCCATCCACCTCCACCAGCTCGTCCCCCGAGGTCAGCACCGCAACCCGCGGGCGCCGCACCACCGAGAGCACCGACCTCCCCAGGGAGGCCGCTACCCCCAGCTCCGCTGCCCGCAGCAGCGCGCCCCGGGTGAGCACGCGTTCTCCGCTGCGCAGATCCTCGCCCCGGCGGCGGACGTTGCGCTCCGCATCGAGGTCGGAGTGGATGCGCACCCGCCCCGCCGGGGTGCCGATGCCACTGCCGCCGTCGGTGTGCTCGACGCGGATCACGCTGTCCGCGCCCTCCGGCACCGGAGCGCCGGTCATCACCCGTGCCGCCTCGCCGGAGGCGAGGGCGCGGGAGGGGAAGGCGCCGGCGGGTACGTCGTCCACCACCGGCAGCTCGCGCGGCTCACTCTCGGAGGCGCCACGCACGTCCTGCGCACGCACCGCGAAGCCATCCATCGCGCTGTTGTTCCAGAGCGGGAGATCCAGTGGCGAGTCGAGGTCCTCGGCGAGCACGTATTCGAGCGCATCCAGCAGAAAGCGGCGCTCGGAGGGGAGCGCCGCCATGCCCTGCAGGATCGTCTCGCGCGCCTGCCCGACGGAGACCCAGTCCGCCCGCATCTCACGCGGCATGGCCGCTCCCGCTGAGGATGCGCTCCTCCACCATCGCGGCGAGCCGCTGGACGTGCGAGCCCGCGGCATCACCGGGGTCGAGGGGGATGACCTCGCATGCCGCCTCCAGCGCGGGATCGTCGGTGACGATCGCCAGGAAGAGCGCGGCGGCTGCGGCATCTCCCGGATCGTGCACAGGCCGCTCCTGCTGGCTGCGGCGGAAGACCTCCACCTTGGGGAAAGGGCCGCGCTTGTAGCCCTCGATCAGCACCAGATCGTACTCCCCGCCCGCATAGTGCTGGAGGATCAGCGACTCCGGGTCGGGCTCCCCCTCGAAGCGCCGCATCAGCGCCACCTTGCCCGCGGAGACCATCAGCACCGCCTGCGCGCCACCCTCGTGGAAGTGGCGCCAGCTGTCGCGCCCGGGCTGGTCGATCTCGAAGGCGTGGTGGCCGTGCTTGACCGTGGCGACGCGGTAGCCGCGCCGCCCCAGCTCCGCGCAGAGCGCGACGAGCAGCGTGGTCTTGCCGCTGTTCTTTTTCCCGACGATCGAGAGGACGGGCGGCATCTCAGAGGCCGGCATTCGCTTCCTCCCGCGCGCGGGCGAGCCCGAGGGCGCGCCGGTAGTCCTCCGGCGTGTTGACGTTGAGGAAGAGGAGATCAGGATCGCCGAGGCGGAGCACCTCGACCAGCGGCAGCCGGTCGGTGTGCAGCGGATCGAGCAGCGCGGTGAGCGCGCGTTCGCAACGGGCGAGCCGCGCCTCGATCTCGGGCAGGAAGGCGACGGAGTAGAAGGCGCAGAGCGGCTCGAGCCCGGCCGGTCCCATGCTCTCGGGAGCGACCACCAGCGCGCGGCTCTCCATCGCCCGCGCGGCGAGGCAGCGCACGAGATCGGCGCTGAGAAAGGGCATGTCGCAGGGGACGCAGATCGCCCCCGGCCGCCCCAGCTCCTGCGCCCAGCGCAGCCCGCAATGCACCCCCGCGAGCGCGCCGCCTCCGGGGAGTAGGTCTGCGCGAGAGGGGATTCCGAGATCCGCGTACGCCTCCGGCTGCTGGGTGATCAGCACCACCTCCGGCAGCGCATCCTGCAGGGCGTCGCGCACCCGCTCGATCATCCGCTTCCCGTCCACCTCGGCGAACGCCTTGGGCGCGCCGAAGCGGCGGCTCTGGCCGCCCGCCAGGATCACGCCGAGAGGAGTACTCTTGTCCATTCTCCCCAATGACTGCAGGATGATGCGGCCGTCGCTCCTTCGGCGACGCGCCCTACGGTGAAGCTATTCCGGAGGCGCCAGGGGATCAAGCAGGAGGGGCAGAGTGAGGCTCACCCGGAACGGGAATTGCGCCCCAGCGACTAGCTGGCGGGCTGGCGATCGGCAGGCTCGCGCTTACCTCGAGGTGCTGCATCTCTCCACCGCAACATGGGAGGACTCAGGATGAACGGGTATGACTGGGATTTCGGTTTCGGCTTCGGGCAGCGCCATTCCGCCCACCGCGGCGGAGGCTACGGCGCGGAGTTCCAGAGAGGCTACGACCGATCTTTTGGCGGCGGCCGGCGCGGCGGCTTCGCGCAGGGCGGGAGAGGAGGCCGTGGCTACGGTGGTGACTTCGGCGGGCAGCGGGGCGGCGGATTCGACCGCGGCGTCTATGGCGATGATTACCCCACCTTCGGCGGATTTCCCGGCGGGCGCCGCGAGGGGATGTACTATGGCGGCCAGGGTTCGGGCCGCGAGGGTGGCTATCAGCAGCAGGGGGGGATGAGCTACGGGGGCAGGGGTGGATACGACGCCGGGTTCGGCAGGGGCCGCGGCGGCTACGATGCCGGCTTTGCGCGCGCGCCCTTCCTGCCGGAAACCGCATATCAACGTCACCCGGAGCTGAACCGTCCGCAGCGGGGCGGCGGCGACCGCTGGCCCGCGCAGGGGCACGACGAGCACCACCACGTGCAGCGCAGCGACGATGAGATCGAGCGCGCCGTGCGCGAGAACCTCTACGAGGACAACTGGGTGGATGCGGACCGCATCGACGTGAGCGTCGAGGACGGGGTGGTGACGCTGCAGGGGGAGGTGGGTGACTACCTCGAGGCGCGCTACGCCTGGGACGATGCGTGGGAGGCGCACGGGGTGCGCGGTGTGATCAACCAGATCACCGTGCGTACCGATCTCCCGGCGGACGAGCACGCCGTGATTCCGCACACCTCGGGCGGCAGGAGCGGCACGGGCACGGCTCGATCAGAGTAGTCGTACTGATACTGATCGCCTGAACGCGGAAGATGGAAAACGGGTGCGGGGCGGGAGGAGGGGTCGGGGGGCGGCACCCAACTCACCATGGCGGAGAGGGGTGGTT
>JBPCIT010000447.1:0-10947 GCA_051006015.1 Longimicrobiaceae bacterium | reverse complement strand
CGGGCCGATCAACGACCCATCTGGAGTAGTCCGGTGCACGCAGTGCAGCGCCACTACGGCCGTCCTCCGGACGGAACTACAACCCCGCGCGTCCGGAGGACGCCTGCTGTTGCTTGCCGGGTCGTTTATCGGCCCGACGGAGCGGCGCAGCCGCTCATGCCAGAAGCGCAGCGGGTGCGGCCATGAGCTGAGCAATCACGCTCCGAAGCCCTCTGTTGATCTTGCGCCCGGGACGATTAGGCGCCGAAGCGGGCGCAGCCACAGCGCGTGACCTCTGCGCCGTCTGCTAGCAGCCTTGTACCTGTAGTTGAACGCTCATTCACTGGAATGTAACCTGCATTCCCTATGTGTCACTTGTTTACTTGAGATAGGAGATTGAAGCATGAGACAGAGAGACGACCTGAACCGCGCCTCGGAGCACCTCGACCGCGCGGCTGAGCACACGGGCGACGCCGCTCACCATACGAAGGAAGGGATGCAGGCGGCTGCCAGCGGCACCCTGGAGCGCACCAAGGATGTGGCGCGCGAGACCGGCAGAAAGGTCGGCGACGTCGCCGAGCGCGCCGCGGATGCGACCCGGGATGCCGGGCACAAGGTGGGCCACGTCGCCGGAAAGGTGGCGCACGCTCAGCCGGACGTCGAGCTCGAGCAGCGCGCCGACCACGCGACGGAGAATGTCATCCAGAAGGCTGGGGACGCCATCCGCTCCGCCGCACCCGTGATCGGCCGCGGAGCGGAGATGGCGGTCGGCGCCACCGGCGCGGTCGTGCACGCCGTGGGTGGACCGCTCGGCACCGTCATCGGGAAGATCGCTGGACGAGTGGGCGGCTGGTGGAGCTCCGCTTCCGAAGCGGTCAGCGAGCTTCCGCAGGAGGAAGAGCAGGCATGCCGCGTCCACTTCGAGGCCTATACACCTCGTACGGCGGAGATGACCTTCGAGCGGGCGCTTCCAGCGTACAGTGTGGGGTACGTCGCCGCGACGAACCCGGACTACCGCGGGCGTCCCTTCACGGAGATCGAACCGGATCTGCGTCACGGCTTCGGCAATACTCCCGATGAGTACGACACCGTGCGCGACTTCACCCGCTACGGCTACGAGCGCGGAACCAGCCGCCCGCCGGTAGCACGATAACGGGCGGGTGACGCTCCACTAAGACGCTCAGAGGCGCGGATCGGCGGCAGATGGGCGGACTGGCGAGGGCCGGTCCGCCCTCTGCTTGCCGATTGATTCACTGCCCACCATTCGCCGCCGGTGCTCTTGCGCCGCGCGGCAGACTGTATTCTGATCCCCGGCGAGGATACACTCTCCGCGACCGGAGGCGCCGTTGTACCAGCGCGACTACATCCTGCGCATCATCGAGCAGCTCGGCCGGGCGCTGCTCCGGATCCGCAACCTGATCCTCGGCCGGCAGACCGCGGCGGGCGAGGTGCACGCGGAGCTGCGTGCCATCGCCGGTCGCGCGGGGCTGGATCTGGAGCTCGCCCGCGTGCTCGGCTCCGAGCTGCTGCCCATGCTGATCGCCCCGTCCGGGGAGGCAGAGCCCGCCCGCTGCTGGCTCTTCGCCGAGCTGCTCTATCTCGAGGCGCTGCAGGCGGAACAGGGGGGGCGGACGGGAGCCGCGCGCGGCGATCTCGAGCGCGCGTCCGAGTTCTATGCGCTGCTGCCCGCTGAATGGGCGCCGCCGCAAGGATTCCCGGCGGCCGCTGAGCGCCTGGCGGAGATCCGTACGATGCTCGATTCCGCCCCATGATCCTGACCCCGAGCGAGCCGCCCGCTCGACTTCACCTCCTCCCCTACCATATCCGATGACAGTCTCGATGGCGCTGGTCCTGGCGATCCTGCTCGGGGCCGTGGTCCTCTTCGTGAGCGGATGGCTGCGGATGGACCTGACGGCGCTACTGGTGCTGAGCGCGCTGGCGCTTACCGGGCTGATCACACCGGCACAGGCACTCTCCGGCTTCAGCAACCCCGCGGTCATCACCGTCGCGGGGATGTTCGTCGTCAGCGCCGGGCTGGCGCGCACCGGGGTGGGGAACCTGCTCGGACGGCAGATGCTGCGCCTGGCGGGAGAGGGAGAGGCGCGGCTGATCGTGGTGATCATGTCCACCGCGGGCGTGCTCTCCGCGGTGATGAACAACATCGGGGTGGCGGCGATGATGCTGCCGGTGGTGATGGACATCTCCCGGCGGGTCGGCCGCTCGCCGGCGCGGCTGCTGATGCCGCTCGCGCTCGGCAGCCTGCTGGGTGGGCTGCTGACGCTGATCGGGACTCCGCCGAACATCCTGGTCAGCGACGCGCTACGTGCGCAGGGCCTCGAGCCCTTCCGCCTCTTCGACTTCACCCCCGTCGGAGCGATCATCCTGGTAGTCGGCATCGCCTTCATCGTGCTGGTAGGCCGCCACCTCCTCCCCAGCCGTGACCCGCGCCGGGAGGTGAAGCAGGAGAGCGAGCCCAGCCTGGTGCGCAGCTTCGATCTGCAGGAGCGTTTCTTCATCGTCCGCATTCCCGAGCGCTCGACGCTCGACGGAAAGACGCTGGCGGAGAGCCGGCTGCGGCCCGCTCTGGGGCTGCACGTGCTGGCGGTCTTGCGTGCGGACGAGCCTCTGCTCGCCCCCGGCCCCGAGGTGGTGCTCCGCAGCGGGGATCGGCTGCTGGTGCAGGGCCGCCCTGACCTGCTGCTCGAGCTGCGGGGACGGCGCCACCTGGCGCTCGAGGAGGATGTGCGGGTGGTCGAGAAGCTGGTCTCCGAGGAGATCGGCCTCGCCGAGGCGTCCCTCCATTCCGACTCCGCGCTGGTGGGTCGCACGCTGAACCAGAGCGATCTGCGCAGCCGGTACGGGGTGATCGTGCTGGCCTTCCGGCGCGACGGCGTGGTGCGCCGCACCCATCTGCAGGATGTGCCGCTGCAGGCGGAGGATGCACTGCTGCTCCAGGGCGCGCGGCCGCAGCTCGGCGCGCTGGGGCAGAGCGCGGAGTTCGGCTCCGTGCAGACGCTCTCCCCCGCGGAGGCGCTCGCTGCGTACCGGCTCGAGGAGCGCTTCCTCGCGCTGCGGGTGACGGAGGAATCGATCCTGGTGGGACGCACCCTTGCCGAGATGCGGTTGGGAGACGCCGCCGGGCTCACCGTGCTGGGAATCATCCGCGATGGCGCCACCCGGCTTCTCCCGCAGGCCGACGATATCTTCGGCGCCGGGGACGTTCTGCTGATCAAGGCGCGGCAGGAGGATCTCGCGGTGCTGCGCGCGCTGCAGCGGCTGGAGATCGAGCCCGACACCAATCCGCTCGAGCACGAGCTGGAGTCCGAGCGGGTCGGGTTGATGGAGGTGGTGCTCTCACCCCGCACCACGCTGGTGGGCAGAACGCCGCGGCAGATCAACTTCCGCGACAAGTACGGTCTGAGCGTGGTGGCGATCTGGCGCGAGGGGCGCGCGTACCGCTCGAACCTGCGCGACATGCCGCTCCGCTTCGGGGACGCCCTTCTTCTCTTCGGGCCGCGGGCGCGGCTCAAGCTGCTGGCCAAGGAGCCGGACTTCCTCGGGCTGAGCGAGGCGATGCAGGAGCCGCCGCGCACCCGGCTTGCGCCGGTCTCCGTGCTCCTCCTCGCGGGCTTCCTGCTGCCCGTCATGCTGGGCTGGCTCCCGATCTCGATCGCGGTGCTGGTGGGGGCGACGTTGATGGTGCTGACCCGCTGCGTCAGCGCCGAGGAGGCGTACCGCGCCATCGAGTGGCCGGCGCTGGTGCTGATCGCCGCCATGCTGCCGCTGGGTATCGCGATGGATCAGACGGGCGCCGCACGCTTCCTCGCCGAGGGGGTGATCGGCAGCGCCGGCGCATTCGGACCGCGCGGGGTGCTCGCCGGTATCTGCGTTATGACGGTGCTGGGTGCGCAGGCGATCCCGAGCGCCGCGCTGGTCGTGCTGATGGCGCCGATCGCGCTCAGCACCGCCGCCGACCTGGGGATCTCGCCGTACACGCTGATGATGGGGGTGGCGCTCTCGGCGGCGAGCCTCGCGAGCCCCGTCGCTCATCCCGCGAATGTGCTGATCATGGGGCCAGGCGGCTACCGCTACATCGATTACGTCAAGGTAGGGCTGCCGCTGACCGCCGTCGTGCTGCTGATCGTGATCTGGGTGATGCCGTTCTTTTTCCCGTTCTTTCCGTGAAGGATGGTGGGCGGTGTAAAGGCGCGGCTCGCCTCGACACCGCCCCCCCACGCGCTACTGCCGCGTCGTCACGTAGATGTCGCTCGAACCCTCGCCTTCTGGACGCGTGGAGCCAAAGTAGAGCGTGGTGCCGTCCCAGGAGAGTGACGGCCTGCTTTCGGCCGCAGCGCTGTTGACGTTCGGACCGAGGTTCACCGGGATCGACCACGGGTCCGACGTGCGTGCCCGCGTCGCCGCGTAGATATCGCTCATGCCGAGCCCCTCGTCGCCGGGACGGTTGCTGAAGAAGAAGATCTCAAGACCGTCGCGGCGTACGTTCGGGTGTCCATCCTCGGAGGCGCTGTTGACGCCGGGAACGAGCTCGGGCGGCCCGAAGACGCGACCCAGCGCAACACTCCGGTAGATGTCGCTGTCCCCGACCGTCGCATCCGGCGCCTCGGGCGCGAAGCCTCCCGGGCGCGTGCTCGAGAAGTAGAGGACGGGGCCAACCCCTGGTTCATGGAGCGGGAACGGGCTCGCCTCGTCCGCGGCACTGTTGACGCGCCACAGGTTCTGCGGCGCATCGAAGCCCTTCCCGTCGCGCAGGCGGGTGACGTAGATGTCGGACCCACCCAAACCGCCCGGCCGATTGCTCACGAAGAAGAACGTGTGGCCGTCGGGCGCCAGTGTCGGGCAGAAGTCGTTGAACTCCGAATTGATCGGCGCCCCCACGTTGACCGGCTCTCCCCAGGGGTCGTTCACGCTCGCGCGGATCGAGACCCAGATGTCGATCCCGCCCAAGCCTCCTGGCCGGGTCGAGGCGATGAAGAACATTTTCCCGTCCCGGGAGGGGAACGGGCAGCCGTCGAGGAATGCGGTGTTGAAGTTATCGTGTGCGCCTGGCGGCGCGTCCTCGATGCTCGTTGCGGGCGACCAGGCCGAGTGGTGGCTCAGGTCGATCGTCCAGATCTCACCGGTGAGCGTGACGATGTAGGCGGTGTTCCCGATGAACTCGAGTGAGGTCGGCCGGTCCAGGCCCTCGGTGACGACGCTGAAGGCGCCGTCCGCGATGGCCCTGACCAGCGCACCGGTGTTCGGCAGCGCCGGAGCCCCCTCGAACGGGCCGTCCCAGACACCCTGCGAGAGGGCGAAGAGCGCTCCACCGGGGCCGAACTCCACGTCGACGAGCAGCGGGGCGCCGGAGGCCACCTCTGTGGCGATCGGCGAATCCGGCTCGAACGACACAACCTTGCCGTCCTCCGGCTCGTGGGGGATGGGTCCGGCCTGGGCTAGGAATACCCTGCGGCCCCTCACGTCCAGCCCGGTCGGGACGACGTTACCGAACGCGATCAACTCGGTAATCTCGCCAGCGCGGGTGACCCGCAGCACACGGTTGTGGTGCCCGTCAGTGACCAGGAACTCGCCACCGAGGGTGTCCAACGCGTATTGGAATCCGGTGGGGACGACGAAATCCGTCGCCGGCGGATTGGCTATGCTGAACGCACCGATATCCGCGATGACGGTGAAGCTGTGCGGGCCGTCCACTCGGTAGATGCCGACGACGTCGTCGCCCTCCAAGTCCGGGCCGACGCCGGTGACCAGCGCGTACGAGGTCCCGCCGATGAAGGCGACATCGACCACCCCGCTGCCGAGGAAGAAAGGATCGGGGATGCGGGCCGGCAGCCCGCTGGCGAAGAGCGTGACCTCGCCGGTGCTCCGGTCGACGCGCCAGATGCTGCCGGCGAGCGGCGCGGTGACGTACAGCGCACCGTCGGGGCCGATGGCACTCCCCTGGAGCTCCTCCAGGCCAGTCACGAGCAGCTGGGCGGTCGCGCCCTCGGAGAGGCTGGAGAGCGTGAGTCCGTGCTCCTGTAACCCGCTGAGTTCGGCCCCAGTGGGTACGTCATCGGTGCAGCCGGCGAGGAGCAGACCGGCGCAGGCAAGCGCGAGCCTCTTCGTGATCCAGTTGCCTGACATGGTTTACCTCCTGGTGAAAGTGTCATTGGGGCAGGGACGGAGTTGCCCGTGCCCCGATGTTTCGCGCTTCCCGCCGCGGTGATCAGCGGCGGAGAGCGCAACTACCGTCCTGCCGTACGGAGATATGGGTTCATCACCGTAGCTGCGGCCCGTGAACATTCTTTGCCTCGTGTAGTTGGCCGGGCCAATAGGAAATACGACGGTCCTCTCAGGGGTGGCCTCGCTTGGTCTCGATAACGATCCCCCCGCCGCCCGCACCCGTGCCGTAGCGGTGTGTCGCGCCGAAACCGCTGAGTACGCGGATGCTGGCGATGTCGCTTGCGGGGATGTCATAGAGCAGACCTACGCCATCGGTCCGCGTGCCATCGACAATCACGAGTGGCTCACTGGCAAGAGAGAAGCTGCGCGCACGCCGCCGCGAGAGGTGCATGGGCGGGCGGCTGCGGCTCTCGTGGAAGTCGAACGGTATGTTGGCTCGCCGCAGTACCTTCCAGGCGTTCCACGCGCCCATGCGTTTGATCTCGTCGGCAGTGATGATCCTGCCCTCGAGCGGAGCGGCCCGTCTGGATGCCACCGCCGCCCTGCTACAGCCGCCCGCGAGCAGCAGGCAGCAGAGCAGAACAGCGCGCAAACCGATTCTCTGGATCCGATTCCGCAGCCTCGTTCACCTCCTGACGTTAGATGGGGTCAGCGAGCGCACGGCAAGCGCGCCGCGGCACGGTCATGTGTTCCTTGCCCCGGCACATGCGCAGGAGTAGCTTAGAAGCGACCGACCAACTCTCGACCAACGGGCGATTAACTCCTGGTTAACAGCCCTATGAAGTTCTCCCTCAAGCTCTTCGGTGGCGCGTCCCTCACAGGCCAGAGCGGTGCTGTCGGCGGTCCAGCCACGCAGCGCCACCGCCTGGCACTGCTCGCCCTGCTGGCCACCTCCCACCCGTGCGCCCTCCAGCGTGAAAAGCTCATGGTCAGGCTCTGGCCGGAGCGCGACAGCAAACATGCCCGTAAGCTTCTCAACCAGGCCGGACACGCGCTCCGCAAGACGCTCGGGGGGGAGGTGATCCTCTCCGCAGGCGATGAGCTGCGGTTCAACCCACGTGTGGTGCAGTGCGATGTAATCGCCTTCGAGGAGGCGCTCGCGACGGGCGATGCGGAGCGGGCAGTCGAACTCTACGCCGGTCCCTTCCTCGACGGCTTTTTCCTCAGCCAGGCGCCGGAGTTTGAGCGATGGGCAGAGGGGGAGCGCGAGCGCTTCCGCCGCGCCTGCTGCAAGGCACTTGAGGGGCTCGCCGAGGCGGCGACGGCCCGGGACGACTCGAGCAGTGCAGTGGAGTGGTGGCGGCGCCTGGCCGCGGAGGAGCCGTACAATGCGCGGGTGACGCTGCGGCTGATGAAGGCACTAGAGGCGGGAGGTGACCGCGCGGGCGCGCTCCAGCAGGCGCGCGTGCACACCCTGCTCCTGCAGGAGGAGTTCGAAGCCGAGCCGGATCCGCAGGTCACCGCCCTGGCCGAGCGCCTGCGGACGGAGCCGGCGGTGCGAATCGAGCCGGATCGAGAGCGGCCGGGGGAGGAGGGGAACGGGGCTGCCGATCCGCAGCCAGTCGCGCTCCCGCTGCGGCTGGATAGCATCGCCGTACCCTCGGCCTCCGCCAGCGTCACCGAGGCAGACAACGACGCCGCAGCGGCTACGGAACCGCGCTCCCCGGCGGGCATTCCAACGCCGATGCCACGCTGGAACTTCCGGCTGAGGTTCCGGTGGCTGGCGCTGGCGCTGCTCGGGTTCGGGGGGCTGGCGGTGCTGCTAACAGCGTCCTTGCTCCGCCGCACGGGCTCCCCTACACTCCACCCGCAGCGGCTGGTGGTCGCTCCATTCGAGAACCGCACGGGCGATCCTGCTCTGGATCCGGTCGGCAGCATGGCGGCGGACTGGATCACACACGGCCTCTCGCGCACCGCCATTGTGGATGTGGTCACCCGCCAGGCCGCCCTCGTGTCTGCGAACCGTGTACGGGCGGCCGCGAGCGAAACACCCGGCCTGGACCCTATTCGTGCCTTGTCGGAGGAGACGGGAGCCGGGTTGGTCATCTCCGGCGCCTACTACCTGAATGGCGACTCCCTCCACTTCCAGGCGCAGATCACCGATGCGCGCCACAGCACCACCCTGTGGGCGGTCGAGCCGATCGCTGCAGGGGTGAGCGCCCCCATGCCCGCCATCGAACTCCTGCGCCAGCGCACGCTGGCGGCGCTCGCCCCCGTGCTGGATACCCGCCTGGCCGCGCATGCGCGGCTCGCCAGCCAGCCGCCCACCTACGAGGCGTACCGGGCATACGCGGAGGGGATGGAGATCTTCATCGAGAGCCGTTGGAGAGAATCGATCGAGCACTTCGAGCGCGCCCTTGCTCTGGACTCCACCTACCTGCTCCCCCGGCTCCTGATCGCCATCGCCTATGCGAACCTCGGTGCGAATGCTGTGGCGGATTCGATCGGCCGCGAGTTGAACGAGTCACGCGAGCGCCTGGGGCCGTACGACCGGGCGCTGTTGGACCTGATGATGTCGTGGCTTGGGGATGACCGGGCGGCCATGTACGAGGCCGCAAAGCGAGCGGCCGCCCTCGCTCCGGGATCTCTGCCCCACGTGCAGTGGGGAATCGAGGCTGCCCGGCTCAACCGCCCTCGCGAGGCCATCGAGATCCTTTCGCAGATCGATCCCACCCGGGGAGAGGTGCGGGGATGGGCATTCTACTGGCGCTATCTCACCCAGGCGCATCACATGTTGGGCAACCACCGGCGCGAGCTGCAGGAGGCGCGCCGTGCGCGCGCGCTCGATCCGGATGATCCCGTCTATCTCCTGTTCGAGGCCCAGGCGCTGGCCGCACTGGGGCGGCTGGGAGAGGTCGAGGAAGTGGTCAATGCGCGCCTGTCACTCTCCGAGCAGAAGTATCCGCATCCGGGTCAGCTGATGCTGTGGGTAGCCGACGAGCTCCGGGTACACGGCCATACGGATGCGGCCCGGAAGCTGTACACTCGTGCCATCGGCTGGTACCGGGCACGCCCTGCCGAAGAGCAGGAGCGCTACCGCGCACAGATCGGCCATGCACATCGCTTCGCCGAAGAGTGGCGGGAGGCGCGGGCGCTGTTCGAGCAGCTGGCGGCGGAAGAGCCGGAGAACATCGCTTACCAGGGTGCGCTGGGCGTGCTTGCGGCCCGGCGCGGTGATCGCGTCGAAGCCGAGCGGATCGCTGCCTGGTTGGCCGCTCGTAGGGAGCCGTATCTGTGGGGGAACCACAGCTACTGGCGCGCCTGCATCGCGGTGCAGTTGGGACGGAAGGCGGAAGCGGTGACGCTGCTGCGAGAGGCATTCGGTCAGGGCATGTGGTACACGCGTCAGGCCTCGTGGCCCTGGCTCCACCTCCACACAGATCCGTGTCTCGATCCCCTGCGTGACTACCGGCCCTTCCGCGAGCTGATGCGGCCGAAGGGGTGAGGCGCCAGGCTCCAGCGCTGGCTCAGGTGAGCCGCGGTCCGCGCTCGATGGCGAGGAGATCGGTCCTCCGGGCAAGCGTGCCGCACCTTGCAAGCCCTGGCGAAATACGATAAACTCAGATTTATGCGAAAAAAATCAGATTATCGCGGAGAACGGCGGATTTCCGCTACAGAGGCGAGCCGTTCTTTTTCCCGGCTGCTCGACGAGGTCGAGAGTGGTCGCCGGTTTGTGGTGCACCGCCGGGGGCGGGACGTATGTGCGATCACCTCGCCTCCGGTTGACGCACGCCGCGCCTCGGAGTGCCTCGCTCTGCTTCACACGCGGTCTCCGGTCAAGCTGGACGATACCTTCAGTGCCGACCTGCTGGAGGTTCTGGAGGAGGAGGTGGTCGAGGAGCGCCCATTTTGGGACTCCTGATCGATTCGACCCTGCTCATCCACGCGGAGCGAAACCAGTTCACCCCTGAGCAACTCGTGGCAGCGATCCTGGATCGCCACGGCGACCTCGAGCTGGCACTCTCGGCCATGAGCGCTGGCGAGCTGCTCCATGGCTGCTGGCGGGCCGACACTCCGGCCCGGCGCGCGCGCCGCGGAGAGTTCGTCGAAGCACTCCTTGCGGTGGTGCCCGTTGTAGCCATCACCCTGCCGATCATGCGGGTGTTTGCCGAGGTCGATGCCCGCCTCCGCGCTGCCGGGAGTAGGCTTCCCACCTCGGATCTGCTCATCGCCTCCTCTGCACTCGCCCGTGGGGACGAGGTGCTGACCGGCAACCTGCGCCATTTTCGCCAGGTGCCAGGATTGACGGTGCATGAGTGGAGCTAACTTGAGGTGCCGTATGGCACGATCACCCGTGCGCGACTACCCGCCCTTCCGTGAGCTGCTTCGGCCGAAGGGGTGAGGCGCCCGCGTGCCCCGCCTCTACCGCTTGACACCCCGGTCGGCTCTTCCTCCGTATTCGGTGTCAGAAAACCCCGGATCGGCACGTCCTCGGGCAGAACACCCATTCGCTGATTCCGCCACCGGGAGCCGAGATGAGACGCTGGAGCCTTGCCGTACTGCTGGCGCTGCTGTGGACGGCAGGGTGTGATCTGCTCACCTCCCCCTCCTCTTCGCGAGGAGAGAGCGACGAGGTGCAGATCCGCGTCTTCAACAACAGCGACTACCGCTTCGAGAACGTTACCGTCAACGGTGTCGCCTTCGGCGCGATTCCGCCCGGCGATTTCAGCGAATACCGCGAGGTGCCGGGCGCCTACCACTATGGCGCCGTCAGCCTCGAGATTGATGGAGAGCGCTTCGGGGTCTCCCCCATCGACGACGTCGGAGAGACGCATCTCCCCCCCAGCC
>JBPCIT010000446.1:0-4957 GCA_051006015.1 Longimicrobiaceae bacterium | reverse complement strand
CGCGCGCGGGTGAACGAGAAGAAGCGGCGGCTCTCCAGCATCGCGATGGAGATCCTCGCCGAGCTGCGCCCCGAGACCGACCTGGACCTGCGGGTGGCGACCTTCGCTCTCTTCGGGATGATGAACTGGCTGTACGACTGGTACCGTCCCGGGCGGGACGTGCCTATCGAGCGGCTCGCCGAGGACATGAGCCGCCTCTTCCTCGGCGGCTACCTCCAGGAGGGGGGTACGCTTCCGGCCGGCGCGCGCGATGCGGTTCCGGGGGAGCGCGCCCCCTCGATCTGGCGCTCGGACGCGGCCCGGCGCTGAGCGCCCGGCTGCAGATTCACTCTTTCACGTCACAGGAGAACCGATGGCTGAGAAGACACTGGTCCATTATGAGGTCAATGACGGCATTGCGCTGCTCACGCTGGACGATCCGCCGGCGAACACCTATACGCACGAGATGATGCGGCAGCTCGACGAGGCGATCCTCAGGGCGCGCTTCGACGAATCGGCGGATGTGATCGTCCTCACCGGGCAGGGCGACCGCTTCTTCTGCGCGGGCGCCAACATCAACATGCTCTCCGAGTCCGACCCCACCTGGAAGTACTACTTCTGCCTGCACGCCAACGAGACGCTGCTGCGCCTGGAGCACACCCCCAAGCTGGTGATCGCCGCGCTCAACGGCCATACCGTGGGCGGCGGCCTCGAGATCGCGATGGCGGCCGACCTGCGCATCGCGCGGCGGGGCGCGGGGAAGGTGGGACTCCCCGAGGTCGCGCTCGGCGTGCTTCCCGGCACCGGCGGCACGCAGCGGCTCACCCGGCTGATCGGCCACTCGAAGGCGATCCAGCTGATGATCGAGGGGACCAACAGCGACTTCGACGAGGCCGAGCGCATGGGGATCGTCAACCAGGTCTTCGACGCCGAGAGCCGTGAGGCCTTTCTCGAGCAGGTGATGGAGTACGCGCGCAAGTTCACCCGCCCCGAGCGCGCGAGCATGGCGGTGGGCAACATCAAGCGCGCCTGCCAGTCGGGCGGCCAGCTGCCGCTCGAGCAGGGTCTCGCCCTCGAGCGCGAGCTGCAGGCGCTGCTCTTCAACTCGACTGACGCCAAGGAGGGGCTCAACGCCTACGTCGAGAAGCGCAAGGCGGCCTTCGCGGGGAAGTAACCAGTCAACGACGGGAGGCGGAGGGGCGAGGGGCCCCACCGCCTCTTCCATTGATACGGCTGGAATTTCAGCGTAGCTGGCAGCAGGCCCCCTCCCCCGGCCCCTCCCCCGATTCCGGGGGAGGGGAGAAAAACATGTAGTTCCAACCTCTCCCTCAGAATTGGGGGAGAGGTGGCGAGCCTAAGCGAGCCGGAGAGGGGGCGCACCGGCGGCGCCCGCAGCAATTCCTAGCGGTATCTTCATCATCTGGAGAGAGAGCATGGCAACAGCAGTGGATACAGAGATCCAGCCCGGCAAGCTGTACATCAACGGGGAGTGGCAGGATGCCGCCTCCGGCCGGAGCTTCGAGACGATCAACCCCACCACCGGCGAGCCGCTGACCGAGGTGGCGGAGGGGGGTGAGGAGGACATCGACCGCGCGGTGCGCGCGGCGCGGCAGGCGTTCGAGGACTCCGAGTGGACGAAGATGGACGCCCGCAAGCGCGGCCGCATCCTGATGCGAATTGCGGAGGGGATCGAAGCACGGGTGGACGAGCTGGCGCGGCTGGAGACGCTGGACAACGGCAAGCCGCTCAAGGAGGCGCGCGCCTTCGACATCCCCGACGCGGCCGACTGCTTCCGCTACTACGGCGGCTGGGCGGACAAGATCGAGGGCGAGGTGATCCCCGTGCCTGGCCCCTACCTGAACTACACGCGCCGTGAGCCGGTCGGCGTCTGCGGGCAGATCATCCCCTGGAACTACCCGCTGCAGATGGCGGCCTGGAAGGTGGCGCCCGCGCTCGCCTGCGGGAACACCGTGGTGCTCAAGCCCGCCGAGCAGACGCCGCTCACCGCGCTCGAGCTGGCGCGCATCGCCGAGGAGGCGGGGCTGCCGCCCGGGGTGCTGAACGTCGTCCCCGGCTTCGGCGAGACGGCGGGCGCGGCGCTGGTGCGCCACCCGGAGGTGGACAAGATCGCCTTCACCGGCTCGACCGAGGTGGGCAAGATCATCCAGCGCGAGGCGGCCGCCACCCTGAAGCGCGTCTCGCTCGAGCTGGGCGGCAAGAGCCCGAACATCATCTTCGCGGACGCGGACCTCGAGTCCGCCGTGCGGGGCGCGAACAGCGCCATCTTCTACAACTGCGGCCAGGCGTGCACCGCCGGCTCGCGGCTGCTGGTCGAGGAGTCGGTGCACGAGGAGTTCCTCGAGAAGCTGCGCTCGCGCGCCGCGGGGATGACCCCCGGCGACCCGCTGCACCCCAAGACGCGGCTGGGCCCGCTCGTCTCGCAGGAGCAGCTCGACCGCGTGCTGCGCTACATCGAGAAGGGCAAAGAAGAGGGCGCCGAGCTGGTAGTCGGCGGCGAGCGCGCGCAGGTGAACGGCGGCAAGGGCTTCTTCGTCAACGCCACCATCTTCGACCAGGTGCGCCCGGAGATGACCATCGCGCGCGAGGAGATCTTCGGCCCGGTGCTCGCCGTCATCCCCTTCCGCGACGTCGAGGAGGCGGTGGCGATGGGGAACGCGACGGAGTACGGCCTCAGCGCCGCCGTCTGGACGCAGGACATCACCAAGGCCCACCGCGCCGCGCACGCGCTGCGCGCCGGCACCGTCTGGATCAACATGTACCACAAGCTCGACACCGCCTCCCCCTTCGGTGGCTACAAGCAGTCGGGCTACGGCCGCGAGCTGGGCAAGTACGCGCTCGACCTGTACACGCAGGTGAAGAGCGTGTGGGTGAACCTGGGGTGAGGCCCTCACCCGCTGCCGGCGAATGAATTCGCGGCTGGAACTGCACAAAGCCCACCTGCGTGGGCTGCAAGGGCAGGATCTCGCCGTGTCTGGGCAGATCCTGCCAACCAGAGTCCGCGAAGGCGGACTTCGTGCCGTTGCAGCCGCGGTTTCAACCGCCGGGCGCGGAGGCCGACGAAGCCGGAGACGAATTTCCCCACATTGTCTGTTATCGGCCCGGCGGGGCCGGCAGATGCTCCGAGGATGAAGACAAAGAGAATGGACGCTTTCATCATAGACGCCTGCCGCACCCCCATCGGGCGGCATGGCGGCGCGCTCGCCGCGGTGCGGCCGGACGACCTGGCGGCGACGGTGGTGCGCGCGATCGTCGAGCGCACGGGGGTGGAGCCGGAGAGCGTCGAGGACGTGATCTTCGGGTGCGCCAACCAGGCGGGGGAGGACAACCGCAACGTGGCGCGCATGGCCGCGCTGCTGGCGGGGCTGCCGACTACGGTGCCGGGGCAGACGGTGAACCGCCTCTGCGGCTCGGGGCTGCAGGCGGTGATCGCCGCGGCGCACGCGATCCGCGCGGGGGAGGGCGAGTGCTTCATCGCGGGCGGCGTCGAGAGCATGTCGCGCGCGCCCTGGGTGATGCTCAAGCCGGAGGTCGGCTACCCGCGCGGGGTGCCGGAGACGGCGGATTCGCTGCTCGGCTGGCGCTTCGTCAACCCGAAGATGCCGCCCGAGTGGACGGTGAGCCTGGGCGAGACGGCGGAGATCGTCGCCGAGATCTACGGGGTGACGCGCGAGGAACAGGACGCCTTCGCCCACGAGAGCCAGCGGCGCACTGCGGCGGCGATGGCGGCGGATCACTTCCGCGGGGAGATCGTCCCCGTTGCGATCGCCCAGCGCAAGGGGCCGCCGGTGGTGGTGGATACGGACGAGCACCCGCGCGCGGACACCACTCTCGAATCGCTGGCGGCGCTGCGGCCGGCCTTCCGCAAGCAGGACGGCACGGTGACGGCGGGCAACGCCTCGGGGCTGAACGACGGCGCGGCGGCGCTGCTGGTGACCTCGGCGCGGGTGGCGGAGCGGCTGGGGCGCCGGCCGCTGGCGCGGGTGGTGGCGAGCGCCTCGGCGGGGGTGGACCCGGACAAGATGGGGATCGGGCCGGTGCCCGCGAGCCGCAAGGCGCTCGAGCGCGCCGGGCTGCGCGTCTCCGACCTGGGGCTGGTCGAGCTGAACGAGGCCTTCGCCGCGCAGTCGGTCGCCTGCATCCGCGAGCTGGAGCTGGACCCGGCGATCGTCAACGTCTCCGGCGGCGCGGTGGCGGTGGGGCACCCGCTCGGCTCCTCGGGCGCGCGCATCCTCACCACCCTGGTGCACGAGATGCACCGGCGGCAGGTCCGCTACGGCCTGGCGACGATGTGCATCGGGGTCGGCCAGGGGATCTCGATGATCGTCGAGCGGGTGCCGGAGCCCGGCACATGAGATTTCGCCGGACCGGACGGCGCCCCCTCCCCCGGCCCCTCCCCCAATTCTGGGGGAGGGGAGAACAGCTGGATTCGGTGTGAACACAGTGATGGCGGAAAAGAGCGTCCTTCTCCGCTTCGAGGACCACGTCGCCTGGGTCACGCTGAACCGCCCCGAGCGGCTGAACGCCTTCGCCGGCGCGATGCGCGACGAACTGCACGATGCGCTGGCGGAGGCAGGTGAGAGCGCTGACGTGCGGGTGGTGGTGATCACCGGCGCCGGCAGGGGCTTCTGCACCGGCGCCGACATCGAGGTGATGGCCGACCTGCTGCGGCGTGGGGACGAGGAGACCTTCGCCGGCTACGTCGAGGCGGGGATGCGGGTGATCCGCACGCTCCGCTCGATCCGCCAGCCGGTGATCGCCGCGGTGAACGGGGCGGCGGCGGGGGCCGGCGCCTCGCTGGCGCTCGCCTGCGACCTGCGGCTCGCCTCGGAGCGCGCCTCCATCGGCATCACCTTCAACCGCATCGGTCTGCACCCGGACTGGGGCGCCACCTACTTCCTGCCGCGCCTGGTGGGGGCGGGACGCGCGACCGAGCTGGTGCTCTCCGCGCGGATGGTGG
>JBPCIT010000445.1:0-14115 GCA_051006015.1 Longimicrobiaceae bacterium | reverse complement strand
TGCCGACCGCGTGGTCTCGATTGCCAACTGGGACGCGAGCGAGCAAAGGCCGGAAGGGCGCTCGCTGCACGACTTCGCGATCTGGCGCGAGCAGGTGAGGACCGTCGACAACCTGGGCGCGGCAATTCCTTTCGTGCGCAACCTCGCCACCGAGGACCGGCGCGTGGAGCCGGTGCGGGGAGCGGAGATCACGGCCAACGCCTTCGCGCTGATGGGGACGGCACCGCTGCTGGGTCGTACGCTCACGGCGCAGGACGAGCAACCGGCGGAGCCGCCGGTGGTCGTCATCAGTCACACGCTGTGGGAGAGCCGCTTCGCAGGTGATCCGGGCGTGGTGGGTCGAACCGTGAAGCTGGGCACCTCCCCAGCAACCATTGTCGGCGTGATGCCGGAAGACTTCGGCTTCCCTGTAAGCCAGCGCATCTGGACGCCGCTGCGCGCGGACGGATCCGCGCTCGCGCCGCGCACGGGACCGCCCGTTTCGATCTTCGGCCGCCTCGCGCCCGGCGCATCCAGGGACGAAGCGCAGGCCGAGCTCAACGGAATCGCGGCGCGCTTCGCGGCGGACAATCCGGAGACGCACAGGCATCTGCGGCCGCGAGTCACGCCGTACGCCAAGCCACTCGTCGGAGGCGGCCAGGCGCAGATAATCAGGAACGTGCTTTACGTGGTGAACGGCATTTTCCTGATGCTGCTGGCTATCGTTTGCACCAACGTAGCCACGCTGGTGTTCGCCCGCACTGCCACCCGTGGCTGGGAGATCACGGTTCGAAGCGCGCTCGGTGCCAGCCGCGGCCGCATCGTCATGCAGCTCTTCATCGAGGCCCTGGTGCTGGCCGGCCTGGCAGCGCTGCTGGGGCTCATCATCGCGAAGGTGGCGCTGAGCTGGGGGCTGAGCCTGCTTGCCGGCAATGATGCGATGCCGTTCTGGATCAACGACAATTTGTCGTGGAAAACCGTGCTGTATGCGGCGCTGCTCACGCTTTTCGGCGCCGCGATCGTGGGAATTCTACCCGCCCTGCGGGTCACGAGGATCAATGTGCAGGACGCGCTTCGCAGCGCGGGTGCGGCGCGCTCCGGGCTCCGATTCGGTGGTTTCTGGACCACGGTGATCGTCGTGCAGGTCGCGATCACCGTCGCACTCCTCCCGCTCGCCGCCGGTGGCGTGTTCGAGTCCAACCGGTTCCGGCAGAGAGCGGAGGGTATCGGTGCGGAAAGGTACCTGACCGCGAGCGTCGGCATGGACCGCGAAGATCACGGCATTGATTCGACCGCATTCGCCACGCGGGCGCGCCTCAGCTTCGATGAGCTGGAACGAAGGCTGAACGCGGAGCCCGGTGTCGAGCAGATCGCGTTCGCCGACCGGCTGCCGGTGGAGGACCAGTTCAAGTATCAGATCGAGGTCGACACGATGCTCGGCGCTCCCACGACTGGCCTGCGCAGGAGCACGCTCGTGCAACTGTCCGGCGGCTTCTTCGCCGCCTTCGGCACGTCGGTGGTGGCTGGCCGTGACTTCGTGCCACTCGACTTCGAAACCGGGCGCGTGCTGATGGTGAATGAGTCATTTGCGCGCCACGTGTTCGGCGGCCGCAACCCGATCGGTCAGCGCATCCGCATCGTGAGCGGTGAGGACAGCAGCGTCACCGGCGAGGAATGGTACGAGATCGTCGGCATGGTCAGGGACTTCGGCTGGCAGCTGCCCCTGCCGCACGAGCAATCCGCCATGTATCGCCCGACCCTGCCCACGCCGGGCGCGGACTTCAGCCTCGCCGCGCGGGTGCGCGATCCGGAAGCGTTCGCCGCGCGACTGCGTACGGTTGCCGCCGACGTCGATCCCACGATCCGGCTGACCGACGTTCAGCCGCTCGCCCAGGTCGGGGGCGGAGAGGCACAGATGAACTGGGCGCTGACCTCGGTGGCCTGGCTGATCTCCTTCATAGTGTTGCTGCTCTCGGCGACCGGGATCCACGCGCTGATGTCCTTCACCGTCGCGCGGCGGACGCGCGAGATCGGCATTCGCGCCGCGCTCGGTGCGCGCCCGGGACGCATTGTGACCGGCATCTTCTCTCGTGCGTTTCTGCAGATCGGCGCGGGGGTACTCGCGGGCAGTGGACTGGCTGCACTGTTGGGCCTCGGATCGATGCGCGAGGTACTGCTCCTCCTTGCCGCGGACGGCATAATGCTGGTGGTCGGACTCATGGCGTGCGCGGTGCCATTGAGGCGCGCGCTCAGGATCGAGCCGACCGAGGCGTTGAGGGCGGAAGGCTGACGTGACAATGCGCGCGCAAGGTCGTCATCGACAGTGCGGGCGTCGAGGCTGACGTGCCGATGAACGACTGGGTGGAGATCGGGGTCTTCGCCGCCGCCGAGCCGAGCGAGGTCCTGGGCGACCTGATCTACCTGCGGAGGCACCGCATCCGCTCCGGCGGGCAGACGATCACGGTAACGGTGCCGCGCAAGCCCGCCCGTGCCGGCATCGACCCGTACAACGTTCTCGACTGGGAGGAGGGCGCCGATGACGACAACATCGAGAGGGTGGAGGTCGAAAGCTGAGGGCGCAGACCTGCTCGCGGCTGAGACCCCGCCTCTTGGCCGTCTCGCCGCAGCCCACCACCACGCCCTTTCTCGTCGGCCCGTGGACGCCGTCAGACTCGTAGAATGCCTCGACCCTTCAGGCGTTGAGAGGAGATCCTGAAGAAGCGGCAGGTCGGCCGTCAGACGCCCGCCGGTGTGGATTGCGAGGCCGGACGGCCGTGCCAGTCGAAGAGCTGCTCGACGACTTCATCGAGGCGGTCGAAGTCGCGGACTACACGTAGCCTGTACACGGAGACGGTTCGCGCGAGATCAGCGGCGCGGTCGAGTACCACGGCAGATTCTGACCTTCCGAGCAAACATCCGCCCTTCGTTTGCCGCACTAGTGCAAGCGTTGCCGCCATTGGAGGGAGCAGGTTGCGTTCAGCAGCCGGAGCATTGCTCTCCGGCCTTACGGGCGAAAGGAGATAGATTGCGGACAGTGGCATCGTATCGAGGACCAGCCGATCCTCGGGAAAGTCCGTGAGAACGTGTTTTCCAGCGAGCCCCGAGCGTGGTGGCACTTCACCGTAGATCAGGCGAGAGGCAGAGTCGCTCCGCAGCCGTACCTGGTGAATACCGGGCCGAAGCATCGGCGGACGGCCGATCTGCACCGGAAGCGCATCATCTGTCACCAGCCGGGCCCCGGCATCGGTCAGCGCGTGCGCAAGCGTAGACTTCCCGTGGAGCTTGGGGGCAATGAATGCCACTCCGTCGGATGGCAGACCGACCGCACTGCCGTGCAGGCACAGGGTCCCAGCGGCGTGGAATACTACTGCGAAGGCGTAACCGATGACATCGAGCCGTACTGCATCCTCGTTCGCCCCGGGTGCGGGACACCAGAGGATCTGAGCACCGCCCTCCGGAATATCGAAGCTGCCGCTGTCGTCGTAGACGAGTCGAAATCCGCCCGGCAGCCTGTAGAGGCGGACGTGCATGGATCCCGGGACGCAGTCCTCGCCGAGCAGCATTCCGCTGCCGGATAGGGGCGGCGCATCCACCTTCCGGAGCGTCCAATCGGCATGACCTCCTGGATGCCGGCGCAGCTCAGGGAACGGCAGCTCAGAGCGGAAACGGCCGCCGAAGATAGAATAGTCGGGCATCAGAGTAGAAGGTCAGCTCGGAAGGGATGCATCTCGGAGGCCGTATTGCTCTCCGGAGGACCACTCATGACGGGGGCTCCAGGCTGCCCTGGATCAGTGGAGTGAAAACGCCGACGTTCCCGGCGTGGTCCCCGAGCACTCGATCCCCATGCTCTACCCATGCATGAGCGGCGAAGCGGCTCTTTTCGTAGCGGACACCAACGCAGATCCGACTTCCTTTGATGCCCTTCGCTTCCAGCATTCGGTGCAGCGCAATAGCACGCACCAAGCAGGCCGGTCGAAACAGCCCATGCGCGGCCGCACGGACGACGGCAAGGCTCAAGCGGGACGCCAGCACGTCATAGGAGGGAGTCCCTGGGTCCTCTCCGGGAGTCGAGGCAGGCGAAACGAGCTGTCCTGTGGGGCGGGTCCAGACGAGGAGCTGGGCGTACGCGAGTGCCCATTGCGCGTGGAGCAACTCCAAGAGCTCCTTGCGCGACAGGCCAGCTAACCGACTGAGACGTTGTACGAGCGTGTGTCCCAATCAGCCCTCCCCTGGCTTACCGAGCGGTCGCCGTACGATCCGGATCGACCGGGTTGACACCCAATGCAGTCTGCTGTTCACGGGTGGAGGGAGCGGAGCTGCTCGAGTGCTCCCCACAGTGGAACCAGGTTCTGGCGAACGGCAAGCGACTGGACGATCGGCACCTCGAAGCTGCCGTTGCTGAGGGAGATCGTGGCGCTGCCTGAAGGATATCTGACCCCCCCAAGCTGGAAGGTGCCCCGTACCCGCTCGGCATCCATGGCCGTAATGGTGATCGTTCCGGAGGCGAGGAGATAGTAGGGGTCCGGAAGCTGATCGCTGGTGTTCCAGTTGTAATTGAACGCGAACATCCCTACCGCGCAGCTCGACGGGGTCTGGTGGTTGCAGCCCTGATCGAGCGAATAGGTGCCCGGTGCCGTGATGTTGTGCAGGGCGATGAGGAATACGTCCGCCATGGGTGCGGTCCCCGCTCTGGCAGCCGTGATGCTCAGGTCGCTGCCGGGAACCTGCAGGGCCGCCGCCCAGGTGCCGTGCCCGGGCCGTCCCTCGACAGTGAGAGGAACGTCGCCCTGCACCTGATAGGAGCCGGACCGGTCACCGCTGTAGGTGAAGCCGAGTGCCGTAACCGGTACGGGTTCCGTGGGACTCCGATCGCTGCAGCCGGCAATGGGAATGCTGGCGGCAAGGATCAGAAGCAGAGCGGTACGGAAGTGGAGTCGCATCTCCCTGTGTGGGTTGGAATCTGATTGGGGAGACCCCCTGTGGGGTCTCCCCAATAGAGGATCAGCTGTACCGGCAGGCGAAGTCCGGATCGTTGTTACCCGGGCTGCAGCCGGCGTCCAGACCAAATACCGATCCGATGTCCTGACCCCCCGCGGGTCCGATCAACGTCAACTCGCGGAAGGTGCCGAAGCGCTCCAGCGTAGGCTTCTCGTACACGGTTCCTGCCGTGTGAGACTTCTCGTACATGGTATCTCCTGGTGATTCGTAAGTCCAGATAGTGTACCCGGCAGAGGGTACCGCCATCCGACGATGCTGGATCTATGGTCGAACTTCAACCTCTCAGCGCTGCGCGAACATCCCGGCGATCGAGAGCACCGTACGCAGGTCGAGCGGCTCGTCGAAGGCTTCGGACGCTGCTTCCATCGGGTTGTCGATCCCGACCGAGGCCGCGAGATCCGCCGTATTGATCCCCAGCTGGACCACATTGGCTTCCGAGGGGAACTCCGAGGCCGGCATCCCGGGTCCGTATATGGGCTGCAGCGCCGCCACATCCACCTGGTCCAGCGTCGGCCACCCCTTGAAGGGAGCCTGCTCCGGCTGTCCCGCGTACATCCCACGGAGCCGCCGTACCTCCGAGGCGTGGCGCGCCTCCACGGAGTGGATCCGCAGCGCGGCGGTCAGGAACACATCGCTCGCCATCAGGTTCGGCGCCTGTCCCTTGTAGGCGCGCACGCCCGTGTCCTCGAAGCCCTGCGAGAGTGCCAGGAAGGTCTGGTAGTTGGTGAAGGTGTCGAACTGCCCACCCGCCGTGAAGTCGAATTGGGGCCGCCGCGCGGCCTGCGCGCCCAGGACCGCCCGCAGGAAGGCCACGTGCGCGTCCTCGTGCTTGCTGATCTGCTCGAAGATCGCCCGATCCTGCGCCGGAATCAGCCCGCTGGTGGCCAGGCCGATCTGGTAGAACTCGGCCTCGAGGTACTCCAGCACCAGCGCGACGTTGAGCGCGTTGACGATCCGGTCCGGAATGTGGTCGAAGGCGAAGGCCTCTTTCGTCATCGCCGCGAGCGCTACCGGCATCGAGGCCATCGCGAGCCCCGCGGCCCACTTCCCCATGCTCCCGAAGGCGCCCCGGCGTGAGACGGCTCGCTCGATCACATCGGGATCTTCGAGCGCGTTGAAAATGATCTGCTTGTCCATAGTTTCTGGCTCCTTCAGCCCATGGGTGCGGTGGGGGAGGGCGGCACGTACCCGGGCGTGGGCAGACCGCTGGCATCGAGCACGTGCGGGTCGAGGATGTCGCCGACGATGAAGGGATTCGCCAGGGGCAGCACCTGCGACGGCACACGCACCACGTCGAGACCCTGCTCGTTGACCACATCGTCCCCGGCGAAGAAGGTCGTCCTCGGCTGCAGCAGGTCGCGGATGGCCGCGGCATGCCGCGCCTCGTTCGAGACGATCTTTCCGGCGATCACCAGGAAGTCCACGTTCTCCAGCAGCTGACCCGCGCCGTTGTAGGCGGAGACCCCGAGATCCTCGAAGACGCGGGCCGTCTGGAGCACGCTCTCGCGGTCGTTGAAGTTGACGGCGGTGAAGTCGAACGTCAGCTGGGGGATCGCGGCGCCGCCCAGCGCGGTGCTGTAGAACTCGCGGTGGATCACCTCGTGCTTGCGGATGTCGTCCAGAACGCGGCGCTCCTGGGTGGTCATCCCCGCATACGGATTGTTGATGACCTGCGTGAAGAACTCCGCCTCGAGCTGCTCGAGCGCGTAGGCATAGTTCAGCACCGCGATGTCGCCGCTGCCAAGGTTGATGGTTGCGGCTCCGTGACTGCCTCTGCCGTCTGTCACGGTACCCGTGGGGCCGGCGTCCTTGCAGCCTACCGCCATGACGGCGACGCTGACGCCTGACCACTTGAGGAACGTTCGTCTGCCCGTGGGTTCGGCCAGACGAGCGAGAAAGCCTAGCTCCTTCTCGCCTGTGAGGGGTCGCCTCTCCATAAGGTGCCTCCAAGAAAAGGGGTTGCAGCGTTGCAGCACATGCGGGGTGCATGCCTACATGCAATACGCCGCAGCGGGCCGAACGGATTGCCTGGCACTTCAAGAGCACTCCGTTGCGGGAAGAGGAGAGGCTCATGACGGTAGCTCCGGCACCCATTCGGGGAGAACACCGCCTCGCAGGCGGCAAGCCACGGCGGCGGAAAAATCTGAACAGAGTAGCTGTACGCAGGAATCTGTTAGGAGACCTCGCGATGACCTGTTGCTCGGCGGCGTGCGAGGGGTCCTCGTCGAGCGACTCAGCGGCGGGTGCGGAGCCAGAGCTCGGCCTGCAGGGTGAGGAAGAGGTTCACGCCGAGCTCCCCGCCGCCCTGCCGCAGATAGACGCTCCAGAGCCGGCGGAGCGCAGCCGGGTCTACGATGCCCAGCTCCGCGAGGGCCAATGGCTCCCGGAAGGTCCGTTCGATCAGTGCGGTGTGGTGCTTTCGCAGCGATCGATCCAGATACCCGCCACTGGTCCCCGTCTTGAACCGCCGCGGAGCCAGAATGTGATCTGGCAGGAGCCCGCGCACCGCCCGCCGCAGGAGGCGCTTGGTCTCGTTGCCCGATGAGCGCTCCTCGCGCGGCCGCGACAGCGCGAACTCGACGATGCGCTGGTCGTAGAGGGGGGAGCGAAGCTCGACCCCGGCCTCGAGGGCGAATCCCGCTACGGCGGCGAAGACGCGGGGGAAGTAGGGGTGGGTGATATACCAGAGAGTCTCGTAATCCGCGCGGCTCCCACCGCCGCGTGGAGGCGTGTGCCGCCTTTCACGTTCGAGCAACCCGTGCGCGCGGACGAAGCGTGCGTCCATCCACCCGGGAAGCGGTCGTTCGAGATAGCCGCGCAGCGGCCGTCCCCCCCGGAGCAGGGCGGCAGCCGAGAGAAGAGGCCAGGGGAGTACGGGCTGCACGGCCCAGCGGAAGAAGTTCCGCGGGCCGGTGCCACGCAGCCCCTTGAGCCGCCACTCACGCGCCAGCCGCATCCATCGCAGCGTCCGGAAGAGGTCCGCCAGGTAGACGTGGGTGACCTGGAAGAGCTGGTCGCCGCCGGAGCCATCGAACGCGACCCGCGCGCCCACCTGGCGGCTCCCCTCCGCGAGGGCCCGGTTCCCCATCTCGAAGGCATGGGCGAAGGGCTCGTCGCGGGCGGCGGCCCGCTCATGCGGCCGGTCCAGCAGAGGGATGCCGGCGATGTCGAGCCATTTCACCGGAGCGCCCCAGTGCGCGACCACCGCGGCGATCAGCTCGTCCTCGCGTCCCGGATCGCCGGGCGGGTAGCTGAGCGAGACGGCGCGCAGCTGCTGGCCTGCAGCGTGGCTGTGGAGCACCCTCTCGCCCGCGCCGAAGACCGCCGTCGAGTCCCAGCCGCCGCTGAGCCACACACTGGCGGGTCCCGCGGAGGGCAGGCGCTCCGCGACCGCCCGCATGAGGAGCGAACGCAGCTCCTCCGCCGCGGCCTCGAAGCCGAGACGACGATCCGGGCGGATCGGGGGTGGGTGCCAGTGGCGCGACAGCCGTGTCGCTCCACCCTCCTTCTCCAGGCTCCATCCCGCAGGGAGGAGGGAGATGGCGCGGTACGCAGTCTCCTGAACGGCGGCGAAGAGGCCGGCCGCATCGGCGGCGATCGCGGTGGGGTTCAGGTCATGGGGGCAGCGGGGGTGGGCGAGCAGGGCGGAGATGGTGGAAGCGACTACCAGCGTACCATCCAGCTCCGCGTAGAAGAGCGGTCGCTTTCCGCCGAAGTCGCGGGCGCAGAATACCCGCCGGCGCTGCCGGTCCCAGAGGATGAAGGCCCAGTCCCCCTCCAGCCGGTCGGTACAGGCGGTGCCCCACGCCCGGTAGGCGGCCAGGATCAGGTGACTGGCCGTGCTCCCTCCCGGGCGTATCTGCTCTCGCCGCAGAGCGCGGCGGAGGTCTTGCCGGTAAAAGAGCGACGCATCGGCCGCGACCACCAGATCCCCGTCCTCCACGACCAGCACCGCTCCGCTGAACCCCGGCTCCATCTCCCACTCGTAGCGCGAGACTGCCAGCACGGCCTGCCCCTCCCGCCAGACGCCAGAATGCTGGCAGCCGCGAGAATTCATGGCTGCCAGCATTCTCCGCACCGAAGCATCGTTCGCGCTATCCCCGTCCCGGGTGAAGATACCGAGAATGGCGCTCACGACCTGGCGGCCAGCTGGTTACGGGTCCTTCCGAACGCGCATGCGCCGGGCCTGCGGCTGAGCCTGTGCCTGGGTCTGCGGCTGCATCTGCTGCTGAGCCGGCCTCTGCATCGGCTGGGCTTGCGCGCGCGCTCCACCGGCGAACGCCTGCCGCAGCCGGCTCACCGCCATCTGCTGCGCCTCTTCGGCCTGCTCGAGCACCGCGGCCATCCCGAAGAACTCGTGCGTCACCCCCTGCCAGGTGCGCTGCTCGACCTGCACACCCGCCTGGCGCATGCGCTCGGCGAGCTGCTCGCCCTCGGACTGCAGCGGGTCGATCTGGGCGTTGATGATCGTGGTCAGCGGCAGCCCGCTCAGGTTGGCGTTGACCAGCGAGATGCGCGGATCACGTGCGTCCTGCGGACCGCGCAGGTACTGCTCGAAGAACCACTGCATCGCGGGGCGGCTGAGCGGCGCGGCGTCGGCATACTGCTGGTACGAGGGCGATTCGGTGTCGCCATCCGCGATGGGGTAGACGGAAACGATGTGCACCGGGAGCCGCACACCCTGCTCGCGCGCCTGCATGGCGGTGGCCACCGCCAGGTTGCCGCCCGCGCTCTCGCCGACGAGCGCGATGCGGTTTGGATCGCCGTTGATCTGCGTTGCGTTCTCCGTCACCCAGCGGTAGGCGGCGAACGCATCCTCGTGCGCGGCCGGGAACTTGTTCTCCGGCGCCTGCCGGTAGGCCACGGAGACCACGACGGCGCCGGCCTTCTCCGCCAGGGCGCGGGCGGATGGCTCATAGGTGTCCGGGCCGGCGATCACCCAGCCGCCGCCATGATAGTAGACGATCACCGGGAAGGGGCCGCTCCCCTGCCGCGGCGTGTAGGTGCGGAGCAGAACTCCCTGCGGCGCGGGGCCGGGGATCACCCGGTGGTCGATGTCGACCGCGGGTTGCATCGGCGGCATGCCGGTTTTGCGGAGCAGCGCCTGCACCGCGTCCGTCGGCGTCTTCGTCTTGCGCGCCTGGTCCGGCCGAAGCTCGGGGAGCGGCGGCGCGCCAAAGGCGGTGAGCTGCTCGATCACCGCCTGCATCTGCGGATCGATGTTCGGCGCCCACTGCGGCGCGGGTCCTTCCGGCCGGATCTGCATCGGATCGGTGGTTTGCACCGCGGGCCCCGTCTGCTGGGCCAAAAGGCCGGCCATGCCAGCGCCGCCGCGCCCGCCGCGGCTCCCAGCGCCAGAGCCAGCGAGGCGCGGCGAACCAGAACCTGCTTTCGTACTGTGCTGCTCATCCTCTCTTCCTTGGTTGAAGACCTGCTGCGTCCAATGCTTGTCGAAGGAGCGCCAGGGCTGCGCAAGAAGCGGGCCGATCGAGGCGTCCGTTACGGCCGCGCCATTTCGAGGTTGAGCCGGACCAGCACCTCCGCCAGCGCGCGTGCGGAAAGCGGCGAGAAGGAGGGGGAGAAGGGCACCAGGAGACGGAGGTTCACGCTCCCCAGCCGCTGCAGCGCGGCCCGCGTGAGGAGCACCGGCTCCACGGGATCCAGCGTCGCGACGCTCTCCGCGTCGTCGGCGAGGACGATGCGTACCCGCTCCCGGTGTCGCTCCCCGCAGATGTCGAGCACCCGCTCGCCGAACCCCGGATCCACGCAGACCACGGTGAGCTCTCCCTCCCGCAGTCGGCACTCTACGGCCGCCACCATCTCCGGGTTGGCGGTGATGATCACCAGCGGCTTGCCCAGCGCCTCGGCGATCGGCCGGAGCTGCGGCGCGTGAAAGACGGTGGTGGTCAGCAGGTCGGCCTCCTGCAGCTCGGGCGGCAGCTGCTCGGCGTCCCACTCCGCCTCCGGCTCCTGGATCGGGAGATCGGCCAGGGGGAGCGCGTGGGCATCGAAGCCGAACTGGCGGCTCATCTCCACGGTGAGAGCCGTGAGGTGGTCCAGATTCGATTCGATGCAGACACAGCGTAGCCCCTGCGCGCTGGCGAGGCGCGCGATCAGCTCGGGAAGCCGGGGAATCCGGATCTGATGCTCGAACGCTCCCATGAGTACCTCCACCAGCCAGCCCGCCGTCTCCCCGAGCAGCTCCGGGTGCAGGCGGTTCTGCGGAGCCACGAAAACGCCGGAGCGTTCCCGCTTCTCCACCAGACCTTCGGCCTCGAGCACCGCGTACGCCTGCACCGCTGCCTGGAAGGGTGCGCCCAGCTTCTCCGCGATCTCCCGGATGCTCGGCAGCCGATCCCCTACCTGGAGACGCCCCAGGTGCAGCGCGCTCACGATCTGCTCGCGGAGCCGGTCGGCGAGCGGCGCCTCGGCGCCGGCTGCGCCGTTGACATTGGAGCCTGCCCCGTCGAGCAAAGCATCCCGCCACTCTGCCGTCTCCTCCTGGCGGCGCAGCTCCTGGTCGCGGGCAGCGCGGTGCACCCGCTTCGTTCCCGCTCCGCTCCCGTTGCCTCCCATGATGACGGCGGCGCTTGCGCCGGTCTCCTCTTCCAGCCTCGCGAGATCGTCCTCCTCCGCGCCATGGACTGGCAGGGTAAAGGAGAAGGTGCTCCCCTCCCCAACGCGGCTGGCGACCTCCATCCGGCCGCCGTGCGCCTCGACGATCCCCCGGGCGATCGCCAGCCCCAGCCCCAGGTTGTCGCCGGGGGTACGGCTCGCCTGCCAGTAGCGGTCGAAGAGGTGCGGCAGGTGCTCCTGGGGGATGCCCGGTCCCCTGTCCGTCACGGAGAAGCGGACCCGCTCCCCCTGCGCCTCGACCGCGACCGAGATCGCTCCCCCTTCCGGCACCACCCGAATCGCGTTGCCGATCAGATTCGAGAGCACCTGCAGGATACGTGGCCCGTCGGCGCGGACCGCTGGAATCTTCTGGGGGAGCGCGGTGCTCAGCTTCAGGGAGCGCGCCGCCGCCAGCGGCTGGAGCATCGCGAGCGCCTCCCCGAGCAGCGGGGCGACCTCCTGGCGGCTCGCATGGATGCTGAGGTGACCGGATTCGATCCGGGTGATGTCCATCAGATCCTGCGTCAGCCGGCTCATCTGTCCGGCAGAGCGCCGGATGGACTCGAGCTGCTGCCGCTCCGCTTCCGTCCAGCTCTCCCGCGAGCGGAAATCCAGCAGGGTCTCGATGATGAGCAGGATGGCGTTCAGCGGGCTCCGCAGCTCGTGGGAGACCACCGCGAGCACCTCCTCCCGCGCCCACGTCGCCTGCTGCGCCTGCTGGTAGAGCCATGCATTGTCCACCGCCAGCGCCGCGCGGCGGGCGATCTCCTCCGCGAGCGCGAGATCGTGCGGCCCGAAGCGCCGGCCGGACTCTCCCGCGGTCAGCGTGATCGCCCCAAGGATGCGTCCGCGCACACTCAGCGGCACCGCCACCATTGAGCGGATGCCGAGCTCGCGGAGCAGATCGAGGTGCTCGGCGTCCCGCGCATACTGAACGAGCTGTTCGTCGGAGAGGTCGGGAAAGAGCAGCGGCTCCCGCACGCGCAGCACCCTCGCCGCCGCTTCGGGGGGGTGTGATCCCGGTGCATAGTGCTGCCGCAGCCGTTCCGCGATGCTCCGCTTCGGTGGCTGAGCGAAAGCCATCTCCACCAGCTCGACCCGGCCTTCCCTGTCCGCGAGGTCCACCAGGCAGTGATCCGCCAGGGTGGGAACGACGAGGCGCGCGATGCTCTGCAGCGTTTTCCGATAGTCCAGCGAGGAAGCCAGCACCACACCCGCCTCGGCAAGGAGCCGCTGTGCCTCCTCTGCCCGCTTTCGCTCGCTGATGTCCATCACCGAGCCGATCTGCCGCAGGGGCTCTCCCGCGAGGTCGTACACCACGTGCCCGCGATCGAAGACATGGGCGTAGCTGCCGTCCGCGCGGCGGAAGCGGTACTCATCCGCCCAGACCTGACGGCCTTCTTCAACCGTGGCGCGGATACCGGCGACCACCCTCTCCCGATCCTCCGGGTGGACCCGCTCCGGCCACGACTCGAAGTCGACACCCGTCTCGCCAGCGGGGTAGCCGAACAGCCGGGAGAAGTTCTCGCTCCACCAGAGGGTGTTCGTCTGCCAGTCGTACTCCCAGAGGGCGTCGTCGCTCGCGCGGGCGACGAGTTGGAAGCGCTCCTCGCTCCTGTGCAGCGCCTCCTCCGCGTGCTTCCGCTCGGTGACGTCTTCCGCCACCCCGACGATCCGGTAGACCTCTCCCCTGCCGTCGAAAACCGGGAACCCATGGTCGTGGATCCAGCGGATCTCTCCATCGGGTCGGATGATGCGGTAATCCTCCTCGTACATTCCCCGCGGCATCCGGTCTGAGGTGGCGATCACCCGCGCTTGGTCCTCCGGGTGGACGCTCTCCAGAAAGGCGCTGCGCTCCGGAAAGCCGCTCTCGAGCGAGCATCCCCAGATCTCCTCGAAGGCAGGACTGATGTAGACCACCCGGTCCGCGACGGGATCGGTGATCCAGAATACTTCTCGTATGTTCTCCGCAATCAGCCGGAAGCGCTCTTCGCTCCTGCGCAGCGCCTCATTCTGCTCCCGAAGCTCCTCCTCACTGGTGCGCAACTCCTCGAGGATGTTCCGCAGCTCCTCCGCCTGCCGCTCCACCTCGGAGACGGCGAAGCGCAGCTCGATCTCCGTCATGACGGAGGCGGCGAGGTCCCGCAGGATCGCGAGCTCCTCCTCCGTCCAGGAGCGGGACTCGGTATCCACGATGCAGAACGTGCCGAGGGCGTGGCCCGCGGAGGTGACGAGCGGGATGCCGATATAGGCGACAAATCCGAACTCGCAGACGATGAGGTTGGAGGCGAACCTCGGATCCAGCCTCGCGTCCTCGATGATGAGGGGTTCCCCGGAGCTGAGCGCGAAGGAGCAGACGCCGGTTCCAACCGGCAGCTCCCGCAGATCTCCCATACCGACGGCACTCTTGAAGAACTGCCGATCCTCGTTGATCAGGTTGATGAGGGCGATGGGAACCCTGAGGACGCGGCTGGCCACCCGCGTCAAGCGGTCGAACGACTCTTCGGCGGGGGTGTCCAGCAG
>JBPCIT010000444.1:0-11952 GCA_051006015.1 Longimicrobiaceae bacterium | reverse complement strand
CACACCACCGACCGGGGAAACCCGCCCTCCGCCCCCCGCTTCGTTGCCCGGGCGGCTCCGGCTCCGGTTGACCCGTCGGCCAGCCGTGGTGTATGGTTGTGCGCATCAACCGCAACGTAAGTCAATTTCCAGGAGGAGACTGCGCGTGACCGACGCGACAGGGGAGATCAAGGATGTAACCGTTATCGGCGGCGGCCCCACCGGGCTCTTCGCCGCCTTCTACGCGGGGCTGCGCGGCGTCTCGTGCCGCATCGTCGATGCCCTCCCGCAGCTCGGCGGGCAGCTCATGGCGCTCTATCCCGAGAAGTACATCTACGACGTGGGCGGCCTGCCGAAGATCCTCGCGAAGGATCTGGCGAAGAACATGATCGAGCAGGGCACCCAGTTCGGCCCCGAGGTGCAGCTCGAGGCAGAGGTGCAGCAGCTCCTCCCGGAGGACGGCCACCTGCGCCTGCTGACTCCGCGGGGCGAGTTCCTCACCCGCACGGTGGTCATCACCGCCGGCAAGGGTGCGCTGAACCCGCGGGTGCTCGAGTGCCCCGGCTGGGAGGAGCACTTCCGCCGGGATAACGGCAACATCCACACGCACGTGCACCAGCCGGCGGAGTTCGAGGGCAGGCGCGTGCTGCTGGTCGGCGGGGGCGACTCCGCGGTGGACTGGGCACTCGGGCTACAGGGGATCGCCACGGAGCTGACGCTGATCCACCGCCGCCCCCAGTTCCGCGCGCACAAGGCGAGCGTGAACCAGATGCGGCAGCTGGAGAGGGAGGGGAAGATCTCCATCCTCATCCCCTATGAGGTTCGCAGCCTCGAGGGCGACGGCGTCTGCGTGTACGGAGCGACGATCTTCAACAACGACACGGACGAGGAGATCGACCTCGACGTGGACGCCGTGATCGCCCTCCTCGGCTTCAAGCCCGACCTGGGACCGATCGCGCAGTGGGGCCTCGAGCTGCAGCGCAACTCGATCAAGGTCTCCCCGCTGATGGAGACCAACCTCCCCGCCGTATATGCCGCGGGCGACGTGACCCACTATCCCGGCAAGCTCGAGCTGATCGCCACCGGCTACGGCGAGGCCGCCATCGCCGTCAACAACGCTGTGCATTACCTGAACCCCAAGGCCCGCGTGAACCCCGGACACTCGACCAACCTCAAGATCTTCGCGCAGGAAGAGGGAGAGGGAGAAGGGGACGAGTAGATGGAGCTCACTGGCGGTAACGCCCTGGTCACCGGCGCCGCCATCCGCGTGGGCCGTGCTATCGCGCTGGCGCTCGCGGGCGAGGGGATGCGCGTCGTGGTTCACCACCATTCCTCGGAGGAGGAGGCGCGGGAGCTGGTGCGTGCCATCGAGCAGGGAGGGGGAGAGGCGGTGGCGATCCGCGCGGATCTGGCGCGCTTCCAGGAGGTCGAGCGGCTGGCGCGGGAGGCGGAGGCGGCCTTCGGCGGGATCGACGTGCTGGTCAACAACGCCGCCGTCTTTCCCCACGCCCGGCTGGAGGAGACGGACGAGGCGCTCTGGGACCACACGCTGGCGGTGAACCTCAAGGCGCCCTTCTTCCTGACGCAGAAGCTGGCGCCGCGGATGCGCGCGCGCGGTGGAGGGGTGATCGTCAACCTCGCGGATCTGGCGGGGCTGCAGACCTGGGCCAGCTACGCCGTGCACGGGATCGCCAAGGCGGGGCTGGTGCAGCTCACGCGTGTGGCGGCGCGCTCCCTTGCGCCCGAGATCCGTGTCGCGGCGATCGCCCCCGGTACCGTGCTGCCGCCGGAGGATCTGCCGGAAGAGGAGGTGGAGCGCCTCGCCCGACTCTCCCCGCTGCAGCGGATCGGCTCGCCCGAGGACGTGGTGCAGGCGCTGCTCTACCTGCTGCGCGCCGACTTCGTCACCGGTGAGGTGCTGCTGGTCGACGGCGGGCGGATGCTGAAGGGTTAGAGCGCTATACGGCGGGCTTGGCGTGAGGGCCGCCGCTGCAGACCTTCCTTCCCCGCAAGGGGGGAGGGGAGCACAACAGTGGCTGCCGCGGTACTGGAGCCGAGGTCCAGCAAGGAACTGTTCCCCCTCGCCCCCTTGCGGGGAGAGGGGGCTAGGGGGTGAGGGGGTCCTGCCCGGCAGCCCGTCCCGGAACCATCGCCTCCCCTGGCAGGTACCACTCACGCCATCCGGAGGGCAGAACCGAAGCTGGATCGCCTCCGTACACTGGCCGATCCGTGGCACTGTCCGACGTTCTCTGTCCCCCCTCCTCAGCCATGCCGCCAAGACGACGCCGCCGCCGCCAGCACCGCAGGAACAAGCCACGGCGCTCCCTGCTCGGCATGGTGCTCAACCTGCTCACGGTCCTGCTGCTGCTGGGAGCCGTGGCCGGGGTGGCGGCGCTCGCCGCGCTCTGGCCGCGCTGCACCGGGAACGAGTGCCCGTCGGTGGCGGCGCTACGCAGCTACTCGCCCCCGCAGGCGAGCCGCGTCTTCGACCGCAACGGCGAGCTGATCGCGCACCTGGCGCCGGAGCGGCGCATCGTGGTGCCCCTCGAGCAGATCCCCGCACACGTCTCGGGCGCCTTCCTCGCCGTAGAGGACAAGCGCTTCTTCCGCCACGGCGGGGTGGATTACCGCCGCGTGGTTGGGGCGACGCTGCGCAACGCGCGGGCGCAGCGCTACCAGGAGGGGTTCAGCACCATCACCATGCAGCTCGCGCGCAACCTCTTCCCCGATCACCTGACGCGCGAGAAGACGCTGCGCCGCAAGCTGCAGGAGATCGTGCTGGCGCGTGAGATCGAGCAGTCGTTCTCGAAGGCGGAGATCCTGGAGATGTACCTCAACCAGATCTACCTGGGGGAGGGCCTCTATGGGGTGGAGGCGGCGGCGCAGGGCTACTTCGGCAAGCCGGCGCGCGAGCTGGTGCCGCACCAGGCGGCGCTGCTGGCGGCGCTTCCCAGGGCGCCCAACTACTACAGTCCCCGCCGCAATCCCGTCGCCGTCGTGCGCCGCCGCAACCTGGTTCTTGGATTGATGGCCGAGTCCGGGGTGCTCTCCGGCCTGGAGGCGGAGCGCGGTCGCGAGGCAGCACTCGGTCTGGCGCCGCCGCCCGAGGCCACCGGCGAGGCGCCCTACTACGTCGCCGCGGTGCGGCGCGAGCTGCGCGAGCGTTTCGGACCCGAGGCGGAGACCGATGGCCTGCGCGTCTACACGCTGCTCGACCCGGCGCTGCAGCGCTCCGCCGAGCGCGCGCTTCGCCAGCAGATCGAGGCGATCGAGGCGGGGAAGTTCGGCAGATTCCGCGGCGCCTCCTGCAACGTGCGCAAGGTGGAGAAGCCGGAGAGCTGTCTGCAGGGCCTCTTCGTGGCGATGGATGCGCAGACCGGAGACGTGCGCGCGCTGGTCGGTGGGCGCGACTTCGCGCTCAGCCAGTTCGACCGGGTGATGCAGGCGCGCCGGCAGGCCGGCTCGGCCTTCAAGCCGATCGTCTACGCCACCGCGCTCGCGTCCGGCATCCCGATCACCACGCCGCTCGTCGGGCCGGGCGCGGAGGACTACGAGAGCGGCTACCGCCCGGCCGACCACGTCTCCGATTCGGTAAGCATCGATCTGCGCGAGGGGCTGCGCGCCTCCTCGAACCGCGCGGCCGTCGCGCTGGGCGAGCGCGTCGGCGTCGGGCGCGTGGTGCAGACGGCGCACGCGCTCGGCCTCTCGACGCCCATTCAGGAGTATCCCTCAACCTTCCTCGGTGCGGCGGATGTGATCCCGCTGGAGCTGATCGCTGCCTACTCGGTCTTCTCCAACAACGGGGTGCTGGTGACGCCGCGGCTGATCAAGCGGGTCGAGAACGCGCAGGGCCAGGTGATCTGGGATGCGCCGATCCGCACCCGACCGGTGTTGCCGCCGGGCGTAGCGTTCCTGACGCTGAACCTGATGCAGGACGTGGTGAACCGCGGGACGGGAATCGGCGTGCGCACTGCCGGGCTGCCCTACACGGTGCCCGCGGCGGGGAAGACCGGCACCACCAACGACGCGGCGGACGTCTGGTTCATCGGCACCACCCCCGACCTGGTCGCGGGGGTGTGGATCGGCTTCGACAAGCGGCAGCGGATCACGAACGGCGCCTCCGGTGGAGGGCTGGCGGCGCCGGTGTGGGGGCGGGTGGTGGCGGATTTCTACAAGACTGCCGCCATTCCCGCCGCCTGGACGCCGCCCGCCGACCTGATCGCCGTAGAGATCGACCGTGAGAGCGGCATGCAGCCGACGGCGAACTGTCCTGCAGAGCATCTGCGCACCGAGTGGTTCATCCCCGGCACGGAGCCCGCGGACTACTGCCCGCTCCACCCCGAGGCGCCGCTGGATCGCTGGTTCCGGCGCACCTTCCGCGGCGTCGGCGACTGGCTGCGCGGGCGCAGCGGCGACTCACGCGATCCGTCGCCGCCACTCAATACGCGCCGGCCGCTGCTCAATAACTGAGCGGCACACGAGGCATAAAACACGCGCTCGGCCAGCTTCAGCCGGGCCGATGGACGACCCGGCAAGGAACTACAGCCGCCCTCGCGGGCGGAAACCCGATCCGATTCTGCGTCCGGAGGACGCCCGCTGTTTCCTGCCGGGTCTCTTACAGGCCCGGCGAGCGGCACAGGCGCTCCACAACCCGAGAGACGCAAGGAAGCCAGCAACACCGCGCGGTTGCTGGCTTCTTGCTTGATAGCGCTACGGCTGCCGACGCTGCCGCTCCCTAATCGGATAGCATCTCCGCGGGTGCTTCGGCCGTCTCGAGCACCGGCACCTCGCCGATGCCGTGGTGCGCGAGCCAGCGCTCGGCTTCCAGTGCCGCCATGCATCCCATTCCCGCTGCGGTGATCGCCTGCCGATAGTAGGAGTCCATCACATCGCCCGCGGCAAAGACGCCGGGTACGCTGGTGCAGGTCCGCCAAGGCTCGGGCGTCCTGACATAGCCGCTGGGGTGGAGATCGAGGTGCCCCTCGAGGAAGCGGGTGTTGGGCGTGTGGCCGATTGCCACGAAGAGGCCGCCGACCTCCAGGTCGCTCCTCTCGCCCGTGACGGTGTTATCGATCCGCAGGCCGGTGATGAAGTCGTAGCCCAGCACGTCGGTCACGCGCGAGTTCCAGAGCACCTCGATCTTGGGATTCGCGAGCGCCCGCTCGACCATGATCTTCGAGGCGCGGAACTCGCCGCGCCGGTGGATGAGGAGGACGCGGCTGGCGAACTTGGTGAGGTAGGTCGCCTCCTCCATCGCCGAATCGCCACCGCCGACCACCGCCAGCACCTGGTTGCGGAAGGAGGGCAGCGCACCGTCGCACACCGCGCACGCCGAGACCCCGCCTCCGCTCTGCGCCAGCCGCTCCTCGTTGGGCAGCCCCAGCCAGTTGGCGCGCGCGCCGCTGGCCACGATCACCGAGAGCGCCTCGATCTCCTCGCTGTAGCTCGGCTGCAGGCGGTAGGGGTGGCGCGAGAAATCCACCGAGGTGATGTTCTCCGAGATCACCCGGGTCTCGAAACGCTCCGCCTGCTGCTTGAAGCGATCCATCATCTCGGGGCCGCTGATCCCCTCCGGAAAGCCGGGGTAGTTCTCGATGTCCGTCGTGTACATGAGCTGCCCGCCCGGAATCATCTCCCGGGAGGGCTCCCCCTCGTAGACGACGGGATTCAGATTCGCCCGCGCCGCGTAGATCGCCGCGGTCCAGGCAGCGGGTCCCGAGCCGATGATGACGAGCTTCTCAGGGGTGCGTTCCGACATGGTCGTTCTCCAGGGGAAGAGGCGGCCGTACCGCACAGCACGGCATTCAACCGAAAATATAACCTCCCGGTGAAGGGGGAAACCATCCGTAGGGGTACCAAACATTCCCTCCGGGAAATCGGCTGCAGCCCCGGCGCGGCACCCGGCGGGCGTTGTGCGATCCTGGACCTGCTCCGGGGTCGAACTGCAACGCATGGTCTCTTCCCCCTGGCAACCCGGGGGACAAGGTGTAGAATGTAACCTGAGATGCGGCGCGCACTCGGGTGGCATCGCGCCCGCGCACCGACGCCCGAACCGGAGATGAGCCATGAAGATCGGCCGCAACGATCCCTGTCCGTGTGGCTCGGGGAAGAAGTACAAGCACTGCTGTCAGGAGAAGGATCTGGCGGAGGAGGCGGAGTTCGCGCTCGGCGAGCTCGCCGGCGAGGCGTTCCAGGCGCTGCTCGCGAGCGGGATCGAGGAGGTGAGCTGGCAGGTGGACCTGGTTCCGCTCGGCATCCAGGTCGAGGACGATCGCAACGCCCGACCGGCAGTGCTGCTCGTCGCCATGGGTGCGGTGCCGCTGCACGTGGACCTCGTATCGGATCCTCCCGCTGAAACAGCGGAGGTCGCGGCGCTGCTCGCGCAGGGCATCCGGAGCGCGGCAGATCAGGCGGGCGGTCTCCCCTCTCGCATCGAGGTGCGTGATCCGGAGATCGCCCGCCTCCTCACGGAGGCGCTCGCCGCGCCGGAGGTGGCCCTCGCTGCCTCGCCCTCGCTGGACGCCCTGGACCAGCTCGCGCAGGGCCTGATGCAGGCGGTGGCCGGAGGGCCGCCGCCCGGCTTCACCTCGCCAGATACCTGGGCGGAGTGGGAGCTGCCGCGCGAGCAGGTGGCCGCGCTCTTCCGGGCCGCGGCCGCTTTCTACCGGGCCGCGCCCTGGCGCTTCCTGAACAACCTGCAGCTGCTGCACGCCACCCTGCCGGGTGGCAGCAGCTGGACCGCCTGCGTGCTGGGCAACGGCGGCGAGGAGTTCGGGCTGGCGCTCTATGCGGAGATCGAGGACTTCATCCGCCAGGTGGAAGCGGAGCACCCCGCCGAGGCGTTCGTCGGCCTGCAGGCACCGGTTCTCTCGCTCACCTTCGACAGGCGTGGCGACCTCCCCCGCCCGATGCAGCGCGAGGTCGCCGCGGCCGGCTGGGAGGTGGCCGGAACCGACGCCTACCCGGTCCTGGTCGCGCTGAACTCGCCCGAGGGCGTGGGCGAGGCGGAGGCGCAGGAGCTGACCGGGCTGCTGCGCGCCATCCCGCGCTTCGTCGAGCGTCACCAGGCGATCCTGGCGGGAGAGGAAGCGGCGGATCTCCCCCTCGACTGGCGCGACCCGGAGAGCGGGATCGAACTGCGCTACGCGGGTCATCTGGTCCCCACGAGCGGCCTCTGGGAGCTCCCGCAGGAGCTGGCTCCCGCGCTCCCGGAGGGGCCGCGCGCCCGTCCCGAGGCGGCGCTCGAGACCCCCGACGATCCGGACGAGCTGAGGGAGGCCGGGCTCGAGATCGTCGAGCGCTTCGCGAGCCATTTGCGGAAGGAGGGGCTCAAGGACGAGACCGTCGATCGGCACGCCTCCAACAGCGAGATCTTCGTCGACTTCCTGGCCAGCTACCAGGGCATTCGGCTCGCAGCGGTCACCGAGTGGGATCTGCGGATCTTCCTCTACGACTGGTACCCGCGCAAGGTGGTAGACAGCCGCACCCGCGCGCGCTCCGTGCCGACCTCCCTGCGGCGCTTCTTCTCCTACCTGGCGGCGGAGGAGGAGATCCGCTTCCCCTGGGCGGAGGCGATCCTGCGCGACAAGGACTCCTTCGAGGCCCGCCTCGAGGAGTTCCCCGGCGGCTTCTGGTGGGACGAGGAGGTCCAGGAGTGGCAGCAGGAGCTCTACACGGACCTCGATGCGCGGGTGATGCTGCACGATCCCGCCCTCGCGGCGGGCGAGACGTGGGGCCCGACGATGGGGATCGAGGAGGCGACGCTCGATCGGGAGCTGGGGCGCCGCTGGCTCCTCTGGCGCGATGAGGTGATCCGCTCCGGCGTGCGCGATCCGCAAGCCGTGCGCGCGGTGCTGATCCGCCGGCAGCGCGCGTGGGAGAAGGCGCCGCACCCGGAGCTGAAGGGAAGGACGCCGCTGCAGACGATCAAGGAGGAGCGGCGGAAGGAGAAGCGGCGCAAGCGGTAGGCAGGGCGACCGGGAGGCGAGGCTCAGCTCCGCCCTTCTTCGGCAGCTCCCGGGATCTGGGCGCTCACCCGGGTGCCCGCTCCCGGGCGGCTCTGGATCTCGACCCGGCCGCCGAGGTAGGCCGCGCGCTCCTGCATGCCGAAGAGCCCCAGCCCCCGCCCCTCGCGCGCCATCACCTCCGCGACGGCAAAGCCCTCTCCGTCGTCCTCCACGGTCGCCGTCACCCCGCCGTCGGCACGAGCGAGCCGCACCTGCGCCCACTCGGCCTGGGCATGGCGGGCGACGTTGGAGAGCGCCTCCTGCACGATGCGGTAGAGCGCCAGCTCCGCCTGCGGGGAGAGCAGCCCATCGAGCGGATCCGCCTCGATCCGCACGCTCAGCCCGAGCGAATCTTCCAGCCCGCGCGCATGTGCTTCGAGGGCGGGTACCAGCCCCAGCTCCTCGAGCGCCGGCGGGCGGAGCCCGCGAGCGAAACGGCGCACCCCCTCGATCGTCGCACCGAGCTCGGTGCGAACCTCCTCGAGCAGCGTCTCCCTCGCTGCCGGATCGCGCGCCGAGCGCGCGACGCGGATGCGCAGGAGGAGCGCCGCCAGCCGCTGCGCGGTGTCGTCGTGAAGCTCGCGCGCGATCCGCTTCCGCTCCTCCTCCTCCGCCTCGAGCGCCCGTGCAGCGATGTCGCGCAGCCGCCTGCGGAAGCTGGCCAGGTTGTCGAGCATCGAGTTGAAGGTGCGGGTGATCCGCTCGAGCTCGCGGTCGGCGATCGGAGAGAGCGGCGCACGCGCGTCGAGATCGCCCTGTTGCACCCGCGCCGCCGTCTCCTCGAGCAAGCGCAGCGGCGAGAGCGCCAGCCGCAGGATGGCCGCATTCACCAGCACGCTCGCCGCCACCCCGGCGAGCGCGAGCGCGGCGATCAACCAGAGGGTCGAGTGGCCAGGCTCGGCCCGCAGGTACTCGACCGTGGCGACCGTGCCGACCACCGCGCCGAGGATGACGATCCCCGCGTTGGCGATCAGGATCTTGTAGAAGAGCGGAACGCGCAGCAGCGCTCGCAGTGCCGCTGGCGCCTCAGAAGCCTCGCGCGGTTCGCTCATGGCTGCAGTGTGCAGGTATGCGTTCTCGTTCGTCCCGTTGCGCGGTTCAACATCGACGGCGCCGCCGATGGCGGCAAGGGCGCCGAGCCGCGCTCCTCCCAACGCAGGTGCTTGACACCTGCGCCCCGGACAGGGTATAGTGATGGTGTACTCTCCACGGCGGGGGAGCCGATCTTCTCACGAGGAGGTCGTGCCGCCGGGAGAGCCGGAGGCGGCCATACCCGACCTCGTGCGCGGCTTCCGGATCCGCTCCCGCGCCCCTTCCGAGAGTATCGCGCCTTCGAACGATCCATCCAAAATGAACGATAAGTGGTAAGCCTCGGTCGCATGGCACCGGTCCCGGTGCATCCGCGGTGGCGGCTGCTTCGAATCGCTCGGGGCGTCCCGATGGAACGCCGGATTGCTCCAATCCGCGATTGCCGTACATCCCTTACCTGAGAGGTGCTTGATGAGGTTGACATGGAGTAAGTGCATCCTGGCCATGCTGGTGCTCGCGCTGGGCGGCGCGCTGCCGGCAGCGGCCCAGGCAGGCGCGGGGCGTACGGGCGTGATCGCCGGCCGCGTGACGAGCACCGACACCGGTGCGCCGCTCGTCGGCGCGCGCGTCGAGGTGGTCTCGTTGGCGGGCCAGCCGATCAGCGGGGTAATCACCGACCAGGCCGGCCGCTACCGGCTGGAGAACATTGCGCCGGGCAGCTACACACTGCTCTTCAACACCCTCGGCTTCGAGGGCGGCCGCGTAGAGAACGTCAGGGTCGGCGCCGCGGAGACCACGACGGTCAACGCGCAGCTTACCCCCCGCGCCATCCAGCTCAACCCGGTCATCGTCTCGGCCTCGCGCCGCCAGGAGCGGGTGCTGGACGCGCCGGCGGCCGTGGCGGTGGTCGGCGAGGAAGAGATCCAGGTGCGGCCGACCGTCACCCCCAGCGACCACCTGCGTTCGGTCCCTGGTGTGGACGTGATCTCGCAGGGGCTGCAGTCGGCCAACGTGGTAGCGCGCGGCTTCAACAATATCTTCTCCGGCGCGATGCTGACGCTCACCGACCACCGGATCGCCGCCATTCCCTCCCTGCGAGTCAACGCTCTCTACATGGTGCCCTCGAACAACGAGGACATCGAGCGGATAGAGGTGGTGCTCGGCCCCGGCGCGGCGCTTTATGGCCCGAACACCGCGAATGGGGTGCTGCACATCTTCACTCGCTCCCCGCTGCTCGCGCACGGGACCACGGTGGCGGTGACCGGGGGCGAGCGCAACGTCTTCCAGGGCACCTTCCGCACCGCGCACCTGGTGAACGACAACCTGGGCTTCAAGTTCTCCGGGCAGTACCTGCAGGGCGACGAGTGGGAGGCGACAGATCAGGCCGAGCTGCAGGCTCGCAACAACGCGCTGGCGAACCCGGAGCTGTTCCGGGCCAACCTGCGCGCGCAGGGGATCACCGATGTCGAGATCGACCGGCGACTGGAGCGGATCGGCGTGCGTGACTTCGCCCTGCAGCGCTGGGGATTCGAGGCGCGGGCGGACTGGCGGGTGACGCCCTCCCTTACCACGGTCTTCCAGGGTGGCCGCTCGATGACCATGTCAGGAGTCGAGCTGACCGGCCTCGGCGCCGCTCAGATTCAGGACTGGTCGTACGACTTCTTCCAGATGCGCGCGACCACCGGCCGGCTCTTCGGGCAGGTGTACGTAAACACCAGCAACGCGGGCGAGACCTTCACGCTCCGCGACGCTGAGCCGGTCGTCGACGAGTCGGTGTTCCTGGTCGCGCAGCTGCAGCATGCCTTGAGCCTCGGCACGCGCCAGAACTTCACCTACGGCATCGACTTCCTGCGCACCGTACCGCGGACGCGCCGCACCATCCACGGCATCCACGAGGATGACGACATCATCAACGAGGTCGGTGCCTACATCCAGTCGGAGACGTCGCTGAGCCCGCAGTTCGATCTCGTGCTCGCCGGGCGCGTCGATGATCACAACTGGATCGAGGAACCGGTCTTCTCGCCGCGCGCCGCGCTGGTCTACAAGCCGACGGCGAACCAGAGCATCCGCGCCACCTACAACCGCGCCTTCTCGACGCCGGGCTCGGTCAACCTCTTCCTCGACAAGGGCGCAGGTCGGGCGCCCGGTGTCCTCGGCGCGCTCGGCTATGGGCTGCACGCGCAGGGCACGTATACCAGCGGCTTCACCTTCCGTCAGCCCGACGGCAGCTACCTGATGCGCTCGCCCTTCAACCCCGCTGCGACGGGTGGGCCGATGCAGCTGATCCCGGTCAACGCCGCGCCCTTCTATCCGGCTGCCGTATTTGCGGCGACCGCGACCGTGCCCGCGCCGCTGCAGCCGGCCGTCCGGCAGCTGCTGCTGAGCATCGCCCCGCAAGTGCAGGCTTCGGTGGGCACCAGCGTCTTCAACCCGCTGAATCCGACCGCTCCTCCGGTTCCTCTCGCCGCTGCGAACATCGCGGACATTCCTGGTATCCGGGAGTCGAACACCAACACCTACGAGGTTGGCTACAAGGGGATCCTGGCGCGGCGGCTGCTGCTCGCCGCCGACGCCTGGTACTCGCAGAAGGACAACTTCATCTCGCCGCTCACCGTCTCCACGCCGCTGATCGTGATGGACCCGACGCAGCTCGCCCCGCTCCTCGGGCAGCTGGCGCCCACGCTCGTCGGGATGTTCATGCAGGCGGGACTGCCGCTGGAGCAAGCACAGGCGCAGGCGCAGACGCTGCTCACCGGCGTGGCCAGCGTGCCGGTCGGGGTGATCGCCTCGGAGCAGGTGGCATCCGAGGGGCCCGCCCTGCTGGTGACCTACCGCAACTTCGGCAATGTCGACCTCTACGGCCTGGACCTCTCGGCCACGGCGCTGGTCACCGATCAGTTTACGCTGACGGTCGGCGCATCTTTCGTGAACGAGGACC
>JBPCIT010000443.1:0-3249 GCA_051006015.1 Longimicrobiaceae bacterium | reverse complement strand
ATCGCCGGGAGCACGGGGCTTCCGCCCCAAAAACCGGGGGGGGATGCGAAAACCCTCGCCCCCGCTGCCCCACCGACCTACGGTGGTCGACTCCCCATGTCTGAATCGGCGACACGCGCTCCGATCTCCACCAGAGCCTGCGGTGGGTATCGCGCCGCCTCCCGCCGCGGCGCCTGCCTCTACTCCCCCGCGGCGGGGTAGAGTGCGTTGAAGAAGAACTTGAAGGTGCCGTGCGGCTGCGCGCGGTAGAGGACCTCCGGGCCGAAGAGGTAGAGCGTCCCCCGGCCGACCGGCGCCTGCACGATCGCGGCGCCGCCCTCCAGGTGGTTCTGCCCCCACGCCCACCCGCTGCGCAGCGGCTCGGCGCTGTCGTACCAGGCGACGCGGCGGATCCCCTGCGACTCGGCGCCCGGTCCCAGGGTGAAGACCGGCGAGTTGTCGAAGAAGACGTCCACCCGCTCATCCATTCCGAAGGCCACCGGCTGCGTGTTGTCCACCCGCGCCTGCAGCACCGAGCCCGGGATGTAGTACTGCTCGCGCGGCAGCGGCTTGCCATCCGCGCCCTCCAGCTTGCTTCCGATCGGCAGCCCCAGGTGCGTGGCGAGTGAGGTCGAGCTGCCGATGGTCACGATACGGCCGCCGGCCTGCAGGAACTCGCGCAGCTTCGGCACCGTCCTCTCCGCCGTGACCCTCCCGAGCCGGCCGCGGAACTCTGCGGGAATCGTGGCCGGGTCCGGCATCCGGTTGAGGAACTCGGAGCGCGGATCATCGCTGTCGCCGGCGCGCGGGATCGCGCCATCGACGAAGACGATCACGTCGTACCGGCGCCGCAGGTTCCCGGCGTCGAGCTGCCCGGGATAGATCACGTCGAAGGGGATCTCGTACTGCTCCATGATCCAGCGCGTCCAGCCCGAGGGCATCGAGCCGCCATAGCGGTCCCAGAGCGCGATGCGCGGCTGCCGCAGCCTCACCATCTCACCCGCGGGACGGCTGGTCGCTGCGTCGAAGCTGACGCCCAGCTCGGTGGCGAGCTGCTCGAGCTTCTGCCGGGTGGTGCCCTTCGCCGGGATGTAGAAGGTGCCCGCCTCGTAGCGCTTGCCGCCCTGCTCCCAGGCGCCGTTCAGCCGGTGCACCTCCTCCCGGCTGGCGAGCAGGCGGCTCGCCGCGCGGAAGGCGTCGTTGTAGCGCGGCGAGAGCAGGTAGCCCGTCGCATTCTCTGCGGCGACAGTGCCGGCGGGCGGCTGCAAGTTCCAGTCGCGCACCTCCTCGAAGGGGCCCTCGAAGCCGTCGAGGATGCGGTCGAAGTGCACGCCCATCTGGTAGGCGAGCGTCCAGCCGGCGGCGTCGTAGGGCGGGATCGGCGGGCCGCCCTCGTAGCGGAAGTCGTTCGGGTGATCCTGCGGCTCGAACATGTCGAGCACGTGCGGCCGAAAGGCCTGCGCCGTCGTCACCACGTACGAGCCCGCCGGATAGCTCTTGCCGTTCACCGAGAACGCAGCGGTGGCGCGGTGCACCGTCACCCCCGTCTCGCGCAGCGCGTTGACGAACTTGGTCGCGGTGGGGAAGTCCGTCTGGTCCGCGGAGAGGATGTAGCCGCGCGGGTCACGCATCTCCGGGGTGCGCAGCATCTGGTGGTAGCGCTGCGACTCCTCCGCGTTCGGCGCGTTGGTCACGAAGCCGCCCACCGCCATCACGCCGTCGGCGGTGGCGCTGCGCCGCGCCTCCCGCATCGCTTCCTGCACGCGCTCGATCCGCCTGGGGTAGATCGTCCAGCTGTCCTGGCTGCCCCGCTCGATCGAGTTCCTCCCCATCTTGTAGATGTTGAAGAGGAAGCTGTCCTTGTAGCGCGAGGCCACGTCGAGCACCGCGTAGTTGGCGGTGACGGAGTAGTCCACCGACTGGCGGAAGTGCCACGTCTGCGGGGTGATCGGGTAGGGCAGGTCCGCGGTCGAGATCTGCCGGTTGGGGATGAAGGGGATCTCCATCGGCGTCGGACTGCCGATGGTCTCCGTCAGCAGCCCGATGATGTTGTGGAAGTAGACCGTGGTGCGCAGTCCGCCATTCCACCAGGTCGAGTAGTTGGCGCCGCGCCGCATGGTGACGCCCGGCTTCTCCTCCGCCACGAAGCGGTTGTGCATCGCCGCGCCCACCAGGTCCAGGCCGGTGATGATCAGCGGGTCGTAGACGTAGTTGTGCGGCTCGCGGAAGGGCGGCGCGAACATCACCGTCCCCGTCGGACCCGTCTGGTGGTGGTTGTACATGATCTGCGGCAGCCACTCGTGGTAGAGCTGCCGGTTCAGGTTCTCGCTCTCCGCCTGTGTCGACGCGTAGAAGTCGCGGTTGTTGTCGTGGCCGATGTACTTCTGGTAGAGGCGAGGGATGTTGCTGTAGCTGCGCTTCTGCGGATCCCGCTCCCGCATGTACCAGTCGGAGACCAGGTCCATCCCGTCGGGGTTGGCGTGCACCCCGAGGACGATCACATCGTTGAGAATGCGCGTGGTCTCGGGGTCGTCGCGGCTGACGAGCTGGTAGACGGTCTCCATGAGCTGCTGCGCGCCGAGCACCTCGGTGGCGTGCAGCCCCCCGTCGATCCAGATGACCGCCTTCCCCTCGCGGGCGAGCTGCCGGGCCTGCTCCTCGCTGAGCCCCTCCGCCTTCGCCAGCCGCTGCGAGATCTCCTTGTAGCGGGCGAGGTTGCGGTGGTTCTCCGGGCTGGTGACGATCGCCATGTATTGCGTGCGCCCCTCGGCAGTCTTGCCGATGTCCACCAGCGTCATCCGGTCGGACTCGGCAGCGAGCTTCTGCCAGTAAGCGACGAGCTGCTGGTAGTTGGGGAGCACGTAATCGGCGCCGATCTGGTGGCCGAACTGCTGTTCCGGGGTGGTGACGCGCGTCTGCGCCTGCAGCGCGCTCGCCAGCAGCAGCGCCAGCAGCACCTGGGGAAAGGGATGGAGCTTCCTCCTCAGCATGGTACCTCTCACGAGTCGGGGGAGACACAGGCAGCAACCAACGCTGCCGCGCGGGCCTGCCGTCCCGGCGCCGCCGGGATCGGGAAGTCTGACGATTGGGATCGAGGAACATATTCTTCCGCGCTGCATCCGTTGTCAAGCAGCGGCGTTGCACCGCCGGGCCGATAAACGGTATTGAGTAGAAACTCCCGTAGGTATACCGAAGGGAGTTTCATCCTCGCTGGTCCTGCGTCGCGGGGTGGAGGACTGTTGGGAAATTGCCGGAGGCGCCGCTGGAGCG
>JBPCIT010000442.1:0-6308 GCA_051006015.1 Longimicrobiaceae bacterium | reverse complement strand
GCATGCGGGCCAGCGCCTCGAGGTCCCGGAAGCGGTTGCCCTTGCTGTAGTCCGCCTCGCGGCGGAGGAGTGGCGCGATCAGCCGCGGCAGGTGCTCGGCCGCCATCTGCCCGTCGCCGTCCATCTTTACGCAGATCTCCGCCCCCCGCTCCAGCGCTGCCCGGTACCCGCTGGCCATCGCCGCACCTACCCCCTGATTCTGCGGGTGGCGGATCGTCACCAGACGCGGGTCGGCGACGCTGCCCAAGACCTCCGCGGTACCGTCGATCGAGCCGTCGTCCACGACCACGATGGTCCGCACCATCTCCGGCAGCGCCGCGAGCACGCCGGCCAGGTGGCGCTCCTCGTTGAAGCAGGGGAGGACCACCGCGATGTGAGGCTCGCGCGAGGCTCGCTCAGCGGCTGCGCTCATGGCTTCCGGGGCAGGCGGGAATCGTCGGCTCTGGCATGCTCGCGCGTGCGGGTCGGGATCAAAAGCCGGTGGGGAAGGTACCATCGCGACGGGCAACATTCGGACCCGCCTCGCCCCACGACCGAGGCATTCCTGGTCCAGAACCTGCGACTGCCTACGCGCATCGTTTTCCTCACGTTCACCTCTACCTCCTCCGCATCACCTCCAGATGCCGCAAACTCGAAATCTGTACGCTCGCAGGGACGAGCAAGCGATGCACGACATGATGCTGCGCCTGAACTCGAAGGCGTGGGGCATCGCGCTGGGGCTGCTGCTTGGCACCGGCCTCTTTGTGGCGACCAACTTCTTGGTGCTCAAGGGTGGTGATCCGGTCGGGCCGCACCTGAGCCTGCTCGGCATCTACTTTCCAGGGTATCGGGTCACCTTCCTGGGAAGCCTGATCGGCTTCGTCTACGCCTTCGTGATTGGTTATGGGCTCGGGCGGCTCATCGGGACGGTGTACAACCGGATGGTCGGCCCGACGCGATGAGTGGGGCTTCGCGCCCGCGCGTCCTGGTGCTGGCGCGGAACTATCCGAACAATGTGCTACCGACACTCGGGCTCTGGACGCAGCGCCTGGTGCGCGCCTCGCTCGCGGTGGCCGATCCCACCGTGGTGGCGCCGGTTCCCTATGCGCCGCCCGGTGTGCCCATCGAGGCTTACGCCCGCTACCGCCGGGTGTTGCACCAGCGCAACGACGGCGGGGTGTCTGTCCACCATCCTCGGGTGCCCGCCGGACCCGGCGTCCTCCTGCTCTCCTTCGACAGCTATTTCGCCTACCCTTTCGTGCTGCGCCTGACGGACCGCCTGCACCGGGAGTGGCCTTTCGATCTGATCCACGCTCACTTCATCTATCCGGAAGGCGTCATGGCGGCGCGGCTGGGCAGGCGCTATGGCGTCCCCGTTCTGACCACCGAACATTCTATCTGGGAGCCGGCGCTGAAGCGGTTTCCGCAGGTGCGCCGGCAGGTGATCGAGGCGCTGCCGCACATCCACATGGTCACTGCGGTGAGCGACGCCGTCCGCAGGAGCTTCGTCGCCGCGGTCGGCGACCGAGTGCCCATCGAGATCCTCCCGAACGTCGTAGACGGCGACGCCTTTCCGGCACCGGCACCCACCGAGCCCTGGGATCCGGAGCAGATCCTCTTCGTGGGGCTGGTGCGGCGGGTGAAGGGGCTGGATGTGCTGGTTCGCGCCATGGACCGGCTGCGCGGGCGACGCCCGCAGGCGCGGCTGGTCGTCCTCGGCGGCACCTTCTACCCCGGCCACGAGCAGGACTGGCGGGAGGTGCAGCAGCTCGTGCATGAGCTGAGTCTCCACTCGCACATCCACTTCGCCGGGCAGTCGAGCCCCACCCAGGTCGCCGCGGCGATGCGCCGGAGCGCACTGCTCGTGCTGCCGAGCCGTCGCGAGGCCTTTCCCGCCGTCCTGCTCGAGGCGCTCGCCTCCGGCACCCCGGTGGTGGCGACCCGCTGCGGCGGCCCGGAGGAGGTGGTCACGCCGGCCGTTGGACGCCTGGTGCCGCCGGCGGACCCGGAGGCCCTCGCCACCGCCATCGACGAGATGCTCACCCTACGCCCCACCTTCGACCGTGCCCGCCTGCGCGAGTACGCCCTCGCCCGTTATGGGATGGAAGCCGTCGCCCGGCGCTTCGCGGCGATCTACGGCGAGGTGCTGAACGGCAGCCGGCGCGGTGCGGTCCTGGGGGCGCTCGTCCCGTAGCGGCGGAGGCCCTTTCCCCCTCTCCCAACATCGGGAGAGGGGGAACACAATCCTACCGAACCGCCACTCCGAGCCCGCAGCAGCGACTGTAGTGCTTTCCTTCTCCTTGCTGCGCCGCCCCTCCCATTGCACGCTGATCTCACACGGTAAGCGCATCTCGAATCGTTCTTCCCGGACTCTTACCTTGCAATTACCCGGTGGTGCCATTACCTTGCAATTGCAATGCGCCGGTTGCCTCATGAGCGAGAGGACCATGAACACTACCACGACATCATTGCCCGGAATCGATCTCGCGCGCAGCACCCTCGGGCTCAACTACGAAGAAATCGCGCGCGCGGTGCTTACCGATCCCAGCACTCTTTACCGCTGGCGGCAGGGGCATACGCCCACAGCCGTCTATCTGAGCCGTCTCGAACGGCTCGACCAGCTTGCGCGCGAGATCCAGCGGACTATGCGAACGGAGGTCATCGCGGACTGGCTCGAGCGCCCGGTTCCCGCATTCGATGGGCAAACTCCCCGGATGATGATTCTCCAGGGTCGTGGCGAGACTGTACTCGGCGCCCTCCTCTCACTGAACTACGGGTTCGGAGGCTGATGGTCCAACAGCGCCGAAAATTACGCCGTCTTCCTCGATCGGTTGAAGCCGGGCTCCCACCTCAAGGAAGCACGACGCTCATGGATTGACGGAATCTCGCCCGCACGGTCGCAGCATACTGGATAGCGCATCCTACCCGAGCCGAGGGGAGGCTTGAGAGTACTCTTCCGGCGCCTTCCCGCCTGCCAGGACCGCGTCCAGCAGATCCCCGAGTCGGCGGGTGGCGGTGTGATCGCGTAGCGCCCGCTCGTGTCCCGCCGCGGCGATGCGCTCCCGCTCCTCCTCGTGCTCCAGGTAGTAGCGTGCCTTTTCGATCAGGTCGTCCAGATCCAGGTAGATCGCCACCTCGTCGCCAATCCGGAAGTGACGCTCTAGGTCCTCGCCGTAGTAGGTGAGCTGGAAGCCGCCGCATCCCGCGATCTCGAAATGCCTTCCCTTGATGCCGTCGAGCACCTTGCGCTCCACCGCCCTGCGCCGCCCCAGGGTGTTGCGCAGCGCGCGCCAGGAGGAGAGCAGATAACGCGCGTCCCACTGCCGGGCGTTGGAGAGGTTCAGGTTGATGCGGGAGGCGTTGAAGACCTCCACCATCGCCTCCTGCTCGAGCTTGCCGTCTGGCCAGAAGGGGCCGGCGGCGAAGACCTTGAAGCCCGCCTTGCGGAGGCGGTCTACCACGAAGAAGCGCCAGGGGTGGCCTCCCCCCACGAAGGAGATGTCGTGGCGGAGGGGGACGTCCTTCTTCTGGTACAGCTGCTCGTTGTAGCCGAAGGGGGAGTAGATCGCGCCGCCCAGCCCCGCGGCGTGATACCGGCGGTAGCACGCCCAGATCGCAGTGGTGAAGTAGTCGAAGCGCGGCGCCCAGCGCGCCACGTACTCGCGCCTCCAGATGTCATCGAAGAAGTAGGCGACGGTGCGGGTGTAGCGCCGCGCCTCCGCGAGCGCCTCCGGCAGGAACTCGTCCATGTAGAGCGCGAAGAGCGCCACGTCCGGCCGCTCACGCCGCAGCGTCTCCAGCAGCAGCCGGTTCATTCCCTCCTGCCCTTCCTCCCGGTAGAGGGTGGCGAAGTCGAAGAGGAGCACCTCGTCGGCCACCTGCTGCATCGGCAGGTAGAGATTCCAGTACCCGTAGGAGAGGCCGCGCTCGGGTTTGCCGTACGCGTAGAGGTTGAAGGCGAGGAGGACTTTCATCGGGCTCAGTTTCGAGGTTTTCAGGAGGTTGGCTTCCTTCGCCAGGGCGCCAGAAGCCAGCGGCGCTCCTCGCCGGTGAGCAGGCTGACGAAGCCCACCGAGACCAGCAGGTACACCCCCAGCTTCCAGCCGAGCGCCGGTGCTCCGGCTGCCCACCACCCGGCCGCTGCCAGCACCCCGAGCCCCACCAGGAGCAGCGGGAGCGGCCGCGCCAGGGCCGCTGCATGGTGCCGCAGGTGCAGCCTCGCCAGCAGCAGAAGCAGGATCACGCCATGGCCGGCGACGAAGGCGAGCGCCACCCCCAGCGAGCCGAGCGCGGGCACCCAGGCCAGCGAGAGCGCTGCGAGCACCACCTGCCCCGCTACCGCGATCAGCGCGTGGGCGCGTACGTCCTGGAAGCCGATCAGCAGCATCTGGTAGACACTGGCGAGGAGCAGGATCGCCTCGGCGAGGAGGAAGGCCGCCACGAAGGTGGCTGCTTCCGCGAAGCGCGGCGAGTAGAGCACCAGCACCCACTCGCGCGGGAAGAGCGCGATCGCCAGCGCCCCCACCATCAGGATGACCACCAGCACGCGCAGGTACTCCGCCGCAGCCGCCGCGCGCTCCGCCTTCGAGGTCGGCTGGTTCAGGATCGGGGTGAGATAGAGCAGATTCGCCTGGCTCAGCACCACGCGCACCGCGACGGCGAGGCCGTATCCCGCGTAGAAGAGGCCGGCCTCGACCTCGCCGTGGTGGGAGAGCACTGCGACGCGCGCGATGAGGTACGCCACCGGCGAGAAGAGCGAGAGCAGGTGGATGGTCGCGCAGAAGCCGACGAGCCCCGGTTCCTGCCCCAGCACCCGCAGCGCCGGCTCGCCTCCCCCGCGCCCCGGAACGGCGCCACCGCGGCGGAGATAGCGCACGATCAGCGGCGCCATCAGCAGCGCGACCGCCAGATTCCCCACATACAACCCCGTCAGCCCCCCGAGCTTCACCCCCGCGTAGGAGGTGCCGATCAGCGCCAGCCCCCCGAGCAGCGCGAAGAGCGCGGCCTGGTGGTGGCGCTCGACGGCGGCGAGCACGCTCCGCAGGTAGGAGGCCGCCGCCAGGGCGGGGGCGCCCACCAGACCCATCCCCAGCGGCATCCGGTAGGGAGCCAGCTCCGCCGCGATCAGCTCGGTGCGCCAGAGCGCGACACCGATTGCCAGCACCGTCGCGAGCAGGCTGGCGGCGAGCAGCACCTTGAAGAAGGCGAGATAGAGGCGGGCGAAGCCCTGCCCGCCCTCCCCTCTGCGGCGCGAAAGGAAGGTGAGCGCGGCGAAGGGAAAGCTGAGCGAGCCGAGATGGGTTACGAGGGAGATCGTCTGGTCGATCACGCCGACGATGCCCAGCCCCGCCGGACCGAGCAGCAGCGCCAGAACCTTGGTGCGGGCGAGCCCCGCCGCCATGGAGAGCGCCTGGATACCGCCGAGCGCGAGGATGGCCTGCAGCGGACGGAATGCCGTACGGGTGGGCGTCTCCGGCGCGACCTCGCTCGCGGTCACTGCCACCGATTGAGCCAGGCCCCGAGGAAGTGCAGGCTGTGGATGCGCGAGGCGTGCTCCGCCTTGCCGGAGGCGTGCAGCTCGGTGAGGCGACCGAGGAGCGTCGGGTCGAGCAGCTCGTCCAGCGCACCCCCCGGCGAGCGGGCGCCCAGGGGACCGCCGCCGTTCGCGCCGATCCAGCGGCCGAGCGGCATCCCGAACCCCATCTTGCGGCGGTAGAGGATCGACTCCGGCAGCCACGGCCGGAGCGCATCCTTGAGCACCCCCTTGGAATGGCTACGACCGGCGAGCAGCCGGGGCGGGATGCGTCCGGCGAGCGCCAGCAGGTCGCGGTGCAGGAAAACCGGCCGGACCTCGAGCGAGACCGCCATACTCGCGCGGTCCACCTTCACCAGGATGTCACCCGCAAGGGTGAGCTTCAGGTCGAGGTAGCGCATGGCGTTGACCATCCCCACCTCCCGCGGCGGCGCCCGGCGCAGCAGCGTCGTGACCACCTCGGCGGGATCGTAGTCAGCGAGCGTCTGCGCCAGCGGCCCACGCACGGCCCTCCGCAGCGCCGGGGGTGTGAGCCCCGTCATCATCATGTCCACCAGCGCAGGGCTCTCGTGCAGCGCGTACTGCCGCAGGGTACGGCGCAGCGGACTCGTCTCCGGCAGCGCACGGCTGGCGGTGGCGGCGAGTAGCGGCGCCACCGGCCGTGGGAGGATGCGGGAGATGTCCTCGCGCATCCCCAGCCGCTGGTACTTCAGGTAGCCCGCGAACAGCTCGTCGCCGCCGTCGCCGGAGAGCGCCACGGTGATCGAGCGGCGCGCCTCCCGGCAGAGGTAGTAGG
>JBPCIT010000441.1:0-7944 GCA_051006015.1 Longimicrobiaceae bacterium | reverse complement strand
CTCCTCCGCTTCGCGGACCCTTTTGTGCTTTCGGCCGCCGAGCCGCGGGCATCCCCGGGTGCCGGATCGGCGCCGCCGCCAGAAGCGCCCCGCCGCGCGCCGCGGGCCATCACAACTGCGGCCGAGCGTCAGATGCTGGCCGAGCTGGACTCTCTGCGGCGACAGCTCGTGGAACGCGACGAGACCATCCGGCGGCAGCGCGAGGAGCTGGAGCGCATCCGCCGCGTCCTCGCGCCGCGTCAGTAGCCGGCAGCCAGCTATCCCGTCCGGAAGAGCTGGAGGCGCTCCGCGTAGCGCGCCTCCAGCTCTTCGGCATAGCGGGGGTGCGAGGCGAGCTCCGGGTCCTCCTCCACCACACTGCGCGCTTCGCCGCGCGCTCGCGCCAGCAGCTCCGCGTCCCGCTCCAGATCGGCGAAGCGGAAGGCGGGCACCCCCGACTGCCGGTCGCCGAAGAGGTCGCCCTGCCCCCGCAGCCTCATGTCTGCCTCGGCGATGCGGAAGCCGTCCTCGGTGGTGGCGAAGATGCACAGCCGCTCGGCGGCCTCCGCACCCGCCGCCAGCAGGATACAATAGCTCTCCGCCGCGCCCCGCCCCACCCGCCCGCGCAGCTGATGCAGCTGCGAGAGGCCGAATCGCTCCGCATGCTCGATGACCATCACGCTGGCGTTCTGCACGTCGATTCCCACCTCGATCACCGTCGTCGCAACCAGCACTTCCACCTCACCGGAGACGAAGGCGCGCATCACCTGCTCCTTCGACTCGCCCGGCATCTGCCCGTGAACCAGGCCGAGGCGCAGCTCCGGAAAGACCTCGGCGCGGAGCCGCTCATACTCCTCCGTGGCGGATTTCAGCTCCAGCTTCTCCGACTCCTCCACCAGCGGGTAGACGATGTACGCCTGGCGACCCGCCCGCACCTGCTGACGGATGAAGTCGAAGACCCTCCCGCGCGCCCGCTCGTGGCGCAGCACCGTCCGCACTGGCTGCCGTCCCGGCGGGCGCTCGTCGAGAATCGAGACGTCGAGGTCGCCATAGAGCGTGAGCGCCAGCGATCTCGGTATCGGTGTGGCGGACATCACCAGCACATCCGGGCTATCACCCATCCGCGTAAGCGCCAGCCGCTGCCGCACGCCGAAGCGGTGCTGCTCGTCCACCACCACCATGCCGAGCCGTGCGAAGCGCACCGACTCCTGGATGAGGGCGTGGGTCCCCACCACGATACCCGCCTCGCCAGACGCGATCCGCGCGAGCGCCTCGCGCCGCTCCGCCGCTCCCATGCGCCCGGTGAGCAGGCAAACCTCGATCGGAAGCTCCCCCAGCAGCCGCTGCAGGGTGCGAAGGTGCTGCTCGGCGAGGATCTCGGTAGGAGCCATCAGCGCCGCCTGATGGCCGTTCTCCAGCGCGCGCAGCATTGCGAAGAGCGCGACGACGGTCTTTCCGGCACCGACGTCGCCCTGCAGCAGCCGGTTCATCCGCCGCGGCGAAGCCATGTCCTCGCCGATCTCACGCAGCACCCGCTTCTGGGCGCCGGTCAGCGTGAAGGGAAGAGAGCTGTAGAAGGGTCTGACGAGGGTGTCACGCCGCCGGAAGGTGATCCCGGGGTGGCGCTGGGTCGCCTCGTAGCGCGCCTGCGCGTAGAGGAGCTGGAGGAAGAAGAGCTCCTCGAAGGCGAGTCGCTGGCGCCCCCGCTCTGCCTGCGCGGTCGAATCCGGGCAATGCAAAGCGCGCAGGGCAGCGGCGAGTGAAGGCAGGTGGAGCTGCCGCAGGAGATCGGGACCGAAGCACTCCTCCTCCGCCACCGCCTCGACGAGTTCATCGAGGTTGTCGCCGATCAGCTTGCGGATCTGCCGCTGGCTCAGCCCCTCTGTAGCAGGGTAGACGGGGAAGACGGCGCCGTTCTGCTCCTCCAATGCCTCTTCCCCGGCGCGGGCGATGACCGTGTACTCCCGCGGTTGGAGCTGACGGCCATGAAAGAAGCGAACGGGCCCGGAGAGCAGGAGGAGATCGTTCTTGCGGATGAGACGTTCGAGATAGGGCTGCCCCGGCCAGGAGCACTCGATGGACCCGGTCCGGTCGCGCACCACCGCCTGGAAGATGCGCAGCCCCTTGCGCGTCGGGAGAACGCCGGCCGAGAAGACGCGGCCGATCACCGTCGCGTCCATTCCCGGCTCGAGCGTGACGATCGGCTTGACGGTGGAAGCGTCCTCGTAGCGGCGCGGCACGTGGTAGAGCACGTCGCGCGCGGTAAGCAGCCCCAGTCGCGCCAGCGTCTGGGCACGCTTCGGCCCGACACCCCTGAGGAACTGCGCGGGACGATCTAGGGGGGAGTACTCCATCGGCGGAGGTGACCGGGCTATTCGGTCAGTACCTCTTCCGCGAAAGCACGGATCTCGAAGGGGCGCAGGTCGCCCAGCCCCTCGCCGACGCCGACGAACTTCACCGGCAGGTCGAACTCCTCCTTGAGCGCCACGACGATGCCGCCGCGGGCGGTGCTGTCCAGCTTGGTGAGGACGATGCCCGAGAGCTCCAGTGCCTGGCCGAAGGTGCGGACCTGCGCCATCGCGTTCTGCCCGACGGTGCCGTCCAGCACGATCAGCGTCTCATGGGGCGCGCCGGGCTGCTTACGGCCGATCACCCGGTGAACCTTCTCGAGCTCCTGCATCAGTCCGTGCTGCGTGTGCAGGCGTCCTGCCGTATCCATGAGGAGGACGTCGATCTCACGCTGCTGCGCCGCCTCCAGCGCGTCGAAGGCGACGGCGGCGGGGTCGCGTCCCGGCTCAGCGCCGACGAAGTCGCATTCCACCCGCTCCGACCAGCGGCGAAGCTGCTCGATGGCCCCCGCGCGGAAGGTGTCACCCGCCGCGAGCATCACCCGCCGTCCCTGCCGCGTCAGCCGGTGAGCGAGCTTGCCGATGCTGGTGGTCTTTCCGGCCCCGTTGACGCCGACGATCAGCCACACCGTCGGTCCGCTCTCGAAGTTGAAGCGCATCGCGGTGTCCGCGCGCCCGGCGGAGAGGATCGCCTCGATCTCCTCGCTCACGCCGCGCAGGAAGTCGCGGTGGGAGCGTGCCTGCCCGCGCTGCGCGAGCGTCTCGACCACCTCGACGAGGCGCAGGGTGGCCGGGACGCCGAAGTCCGCGGCGATGAGCAGCTCCTCGAGCCGCTCGAGCGAACCCTCCTCGCGGCCGCGCACCACCGTGGTGACGTCGGTGAGCGCGACGTCCACGATGCGATCCCAGAGGAACTTCTTTTCTTCCTGCCGTTTGAATAGACGAGCCATACCCGATTCTTCCTCTTCAAGCCGCCGCCGCAACCCGCATCATTGGCGGCCGAGCGCGAGCGCCTCTGCCAGATCGACCTTTCCCTCATAGAGCGCCTTGCCGACTACAGCGCCGACGATTCCCCGCCCCGCCTCTGCCGCGATCGCGTGCAGATCCGCCATCCTGCCGACTCCGCCGGAGACAATGACCTCCGCGCCGGTGCGCTCTGCCAGCTCCGCGGCCATCGCGACGTTGGGGCCGGCGAGCATTCCATCGCGCTCGATATCCGTGTAGATCAACGTTCGCACACCCAACTGCACAAGGGAAGTCCCCACCTCAAAAAGGTCGGTGGAGGCCTCCTCCCTCCAGCCGCGAACGGCGGGCCGGCGGCCGCGCGCATCGAGACCGACCGCGATCCGCTCCGGTCCCCAGCGGGCGAGCGCAGCCGCCACCAGCTCCGGCTGCTCGATGGCGGCCGTGCCGATCACCGCCCGGACCGCGCCGCCATCGAGCACCTCCTCAAGATCGCGTTCGCTGCGCAGCCCGCCACCGGTCTGCACCCGGAGCGGCAGAGATGCTGAGATCTCCCGGATCAGCGCGCGGTTCGAGCCCTCGCCGAAGGCCGCATCGAGGTCCACCAGGTGGATCCACTCGGCACCGGCTTCGGCGAAGCCGCGCGCCACGTGCAGCGGATCCTCGGAGTAGACGCGCTCCCGCTCCGCGGCGCCCCGCTCGAGCCGCACACAGCGACCCGCCCGCACATCGAGAGCGGGGTAGAGCGTGAAAGCCGGCAGCTTCCGCTCACCCGTGGGCGGGAGCGAAGCGCTTCCCATCCATTCACTCCGCCGACATGCGCTGGCGCGTCCGCTGGAGGAGTGCAAGCTGCTGCGCCTCCTCCCAATCGTGCAGCTTGGCGAGCTTGATCTCCACCAGCTCCTGGAAGTGCGAGCGGTAGCGCGCCGGCAGCGGGTCGGCGGGAACGAAGCGCGTAGCGGTCGGGTTCACCGGGCGGCCGCCGGAGTGGAACTCGTAGTGCAGGTGGGGACCGGTCGCGAGGCCGGTCATGCCGACGTAGCCGATCACCTCCCCCTGCTTCACTCGCTGCCCGGGCCGGATTCCGCGGGCGAAGCCGCGCAGGTGCGCGTAGCGGCTAGAATAGCCGTGCGAGTGCTGAAGCTCGATGATGTTGCCGTAGCCGCTGCTCCGCTCGGCCCGACGGACGATACCGTCGCCGACGGCGCGCACCGGAGTTCCCGCCGAGGCCGCGTAATCCACGCCGTTGTGCGGCCGGTTGATCCCCAGGATCGGATGGAAGCGGCTCGCCGCGAAGGCGGAGCTGACGCGGCGCACGTCGAGCGGGGCGCGGAAGTAGACGCGGCGCAGCGATTCCCCTCGCCGCGTGTAGTAGTCCTCGCTGCCGTCGGGCGCGCGGAAGTAGAACGCCTCGTGCTTGCGGTTCTTCAGCTCGAGACTCGCGGCGAGCACACGTCCCGAGCGGGAGGTGCCATCCGGCCGCAGCAGCCGTTCGTACACGACATGGACGCGGGTGCCGCGCCCTACCTCGCGGCGGAAATCCACCTGCGCGGAGAAGATGCGGTTCGCCAGCGCTTCGCTGATCCGCTTCCGCTCCGCCGCCGTCACACCCCAATCCTCTCCCCCCGCCAGCGCGCCTGCCAGGGTGGACTCCACCTCCCCCGAGAGCACCACGGTGTCCGCGCGCACCGGCACCTCCTCTACACGCGCAGCCCAGCCGTCCGGCTCCCGCAGCATGCTGAGGTGACGGTCCGCGTCCAGCCGCACCTCGATGCCGCGGGCGCTTCCGCTGACGTAGGAGGTGCGGTAGGCGATCACCGAGCCGGCCTTCAGCCGGCGCGGGTCCTGGTGCCGGCGCATCTGCTGGAGGAGCACCTCGGCGTCCCCCTCCGCCAGCCGGGAACGCTCGAGCAGATCGGCGAGCGTCTCCCCGCCGTACAGCGTGTCGGCGAACGAAAGCTCGGCAGGATTGGCGAAGGCGGCTGGCAGGAGCGGCGGCAGCGTGGGGGTCTCGTCCTCGGCCGGCATCGGCTGCACGACGTGCCCGGCGATCGCGGCGCCGAAGACAATGAACATCGCAAGCGCAGGAATGCGGTAGGGATTTGGCATTACTCCGTCGGTTCCGAAGGTGTAGCTGCACAGCATGAGAGACGTCGTGGGCCGGTGCCCACGACGTCGCCCATGAGGGTCACCATCAATCCATCTGGCGGCGGATGAACGTCGGAATCTCCAGGTCGCTCGGGAACGGGTGCTCCAGAGGGCGAGCTGGCGGAGGGGGGGGAGTGCGCGGCATCGGCACGGCGGCGGTGGCCGCCGGGGCAGCGCGAAGGCTGGGAGTGGGACGCGGTGCGGCGCTGGCGCGGGCCGCCGCTCCGAAGTTCGGGCGGAGCACGTTGTCGGTGCGCTGCTGTGCGGCCTCCGTCTTGTCGAAGCCGGTGGCGATCACGGTTACGCGCACCTCATCCTTCATGTTGCTGTCGTGCACGGCGCCGAAGATGATCTCCGCTTCGTCGCCCGCGGCCTCCTGGATGACGGAGGAGATGGTCGTCACCTCGTCGATGGCGAGGTCCATTCCACCGGTGATGTTGATCAGCACTCCGACGGCGCCCTGGATCGAGATGTTATCGAGCAGCGGGGAGGAGATCGCCTCCTGCGCGGCCTCCACCGAGCGGTTGTCGCCGCGGCCGAAGCCGGTACCCATCAGGGCGGTGCCGCGGTTCGACATGATGGTGCGCACGTCGGCGAAGTCGACGTTCACCTCACCGGTCACGCGGATCAGGTCCGAGATGCCCTGCGTGGCGTGCAGCAGGACCTCGTCGGCCTTCTTGAGCGCGTCCTTGAAGGAGGTGCCCTTCCCCACCACCGAGAGCAGCCGCTCGTTCGGCACCACGATCATCGTATCCACCGCGTTCTTCAGCTCCTCCAGCCCCTGCTCCGCTTGCCGCATCCGCTTCTTTCCCTCGAAGAGGAAGGGCTTGGTGATGATGGCGATGGTGAGCGCGCCCATCTCCCGCGCCATCTCGCCGATGAGCGGGGCCGCGCCCGTGCCGGTCCCTCCCCCCATGCCGCAGGTGATGAAGACGAGGTCCGCGCCGTCGAGCGCCTTCTGCACCTCGTCGCGGTTCTCCTCGAGCGCCTGCCGTCCGATCTCGGGGCGCGCGCCGGCGCCCAGGCCGCGGGTCAGCTTCTGGCCGATCTGCAGCTTGATCCCGGACTTCGAGAGCTTCAGCGCCTGCGCGTCGGTGTTGACCGAGATGAACTCGACCCCCTCGAGGTCTTCGTCGATCATGCGGTTGACGGCGTTGCCGCCCCCGCCGCCGACGCCGATCACCTTCATGCGGGCGTTCGGCGTCACGGGCTCCTCGTATTCGAAGATCATCATTGAGATTCCTCCTCCGCCCCGATCGGGAGGTGCTACCGGGTTGACAGGTCACGCGGAAGCCGCGGCGCGCTCAGAAGAAGTCGCGCAGCCAGCTCCGCATCCATTCGATTATGTTGTTGACCGGGCTGCCGCCGCCGGCGGCGCCCTCGAAAGCTTCACTGGTGAGCCGACGGGCGCCGTAGAGGGCGAGGCCCGTTGCACTCGCAAACTTGGGGCGCCGCACGGAATCCACAAGCCCCACGATTCCCTCCCCTGGAATGCCGCAGCGCACCGGAGCCGCAAATGTGCGCTCGGCCAGCTCCATGACGCCGGGGATGGCGGCGCCGCCGCCGGAGAGCACGATCCCCGCGCCGAGCCGCTCGCCGAGGGCGGCTCGTTCGATCTGGTCCGCGGCAAGGCCAAAGATCTCGTCCATCCGCTGCTCGATGATGTGGGCGAGCAGCTCGCGCGGGATCTGGCGCACGTTGCCGGAGGATCCGCCGGGCAGCTCGAAGACGTCGTGCGGGTCCACCAGGTCGGAGCGCGCCGATCCCCAGCGCTCCTTCACGCGCACGGCCTCCGTGTACGGGAGCGAGAGCCCCTTGACGATGTCGTTCGTAACCGTGCCGCCGCCCCAGGGAAGGGTCGCGAGGTGCCGGATCTTGCGCTCGTGGAAGATGATGATGTCGGTCGTCCCGCCGCCCAGCTCGAGCAGCGCGACCCCCATCTCCTTCTCCTCGTCGCTCAGAGTCGCCAGCGAGGAGGCGAGCGGTTCGAGCACCAGCTCATGTACCGCATAGCCCGCACGCGACACGCTCTTGCGGATGTTCTGCGCCGCCGCGGTAGCGCCGGTAACGATGAAGACCTCCGCCTCCAGGCGGGTCCCGGCCATGCCGATCGGGTCGCGAATGCCGGCCTGCGCGTCGACCTTGTACTCCTGCGGAATCGCGTGCAGCAGCTCCCGGTCGGCGGGGATCGCCAGCGCCTGCGCCACCTCGTGGACCCGGTCCACGTCGCGGGGCGCGATCTCCTCCCGGCCGACCGCTACCACCCCGGTTGAGGGACGCCCGTCGATGTGCTCGCCCGCGATGCCTACGTAGAGGCGCTCGACCGAGACGCCCGCCATCAGCTCGGCCTCCTTGACTGCCTTGCGGATCGACACGGTAGTGGCCTCGATGTCGGTGACCACCTCGCGGCGCATCCCGCTCGTCTTCGCCTGCCCCACACCCAGGACCTTCAGCTGAGGCGCGCGCGCGGCTCCACCCATGACCTCCGCGATGACCACGGCGGTCT
>JBPCIT010000440.1:0-6990 GCA_051006015.1 Longimicrobiaceae bacterium | reverse complement strand
GGGACTGAAGAGCTCCCGCTGGTGACGGCTGATCTGGTCGCGCACCAGCAGCGCGCCCAGCGCGGCGGCCGCGCCGAGGGCGAGGATGGTGAAACCCGTGGTCCGGAGGATCCGCTTCGTTTCCATTGGGTCCAAAGTAGAGACGCGGCGCGTGTCCATAGCTACAGCTCCCTGCGGCCGTGCAGCGCCTCGGCGATCGTGACGCCGTCGGCGTACTCGAGGTCGCCCCCCACCGGAATCCCCCGCGCGATGCGAGTGACGCGCACCCCGAGCGGCGCCATCAGCTTGTGCAGGTAGAGAGCCGTCGCCTCTCCCTCGACGCTCGCATTGGTCGCCAGGACGACCTCGCGCACCGTCCCCGAGCCGTTCAGACGCTGGAGGAGAGAGGTGATGTTCAGCTCCTGCGGCCCGATGCCGTCGAGGGGCGAGAGTCGGCCACCCAGAACGTGGTACAGTCCGCGGTACTCTCCGGTGCGCTCGATGGCCGCGACGTCGGAGGCCTCCTCGACCACGCAGATCAGGCTCGGATCGCGGCGCGCGCTGGCGCAGATGGCGCAGGGGCTCTGCTCGGTGAAGTTGCCGCAGCGCTCACACGCCTGCACGCGCTCGGTGACCGCCTGGATCGCTGCGGCAAGCCTCGGCCCCGCCTCGGGCGGGGCCTTGAGCAGATGATAGGTCAGCCGGAGCGCCGTCTTCCGACCGATTCCCGGCAGCCGCGCAAACTCGCTGATCAGATCGTCGATGACCGACAACGGCCGCGCCTCGCTCGCTTACAGATCCGGAAGCTGGAAGGGAAGCGGAAAGCCTCCGGAGAGCTTCTTCATCTCCTCCTCATAGACGGTCTGGGCGCGACCCTGCGCCTCGGAGACCGCCGCCAGCACCAGATCCTCCAGCATCTCCACGTCGCCGGCATCCACCACCGCCGGATCGATCTTGATCGAGCGGATCTTGCCACGCCCATCCGCCGTGGCGGTCACCATCCCCCCACCGCTCGAGCAGGAGACCGTACGCTGCCCGAGTTCCGTCTGAAGCTGAGAAAGCCGCGCCTGAACCTGCTGGCCCAGCTGCAGGATCTGTTGAAAGTTGTTGGTCATTGAATCCCTTCACCCGCCGAATGCGGAGAAAAAGCAATGTACGAAAGCCTGTCGAAGCACTGCAAGTGACGGACCGGGCACCGGGTCTCGCGTGCGTTACTCGACCAGCTCCAGGTCCCACTCTTGTACCGCCCTCGCGAGGAGCGGTTCCTCCTCCGCGAGGCGCCGAAGTCGGTCCCGGCGCGCACTTTCCGCGGTGATCAGGGGCGCCGCGGCGCCGTCACCTGGCGCGCTCGCCGCGCCGAAGGCGAGGGAGATGCGCGCGCCCAGCCGGCGGCCGAGCGCATCCTCCAGCGGACGCCGTGCAGTGGGCGTGGCGAGGCGCTCCAGCGCCGGCGAGCCTGGCGGCAGCTCGACGCGCACCACGCCCGGCTCTTCGACCACGACCGCGGCGGCGCGGAGGAAGAGACCGGTGCCCGCCGGTACTCCCGTCCCCTCCTCGATCACCGCTCGCCAGGCCTGGCGCAGCTGCGCCGGATCGTCTGCCCCACCGGAGCCGGCAGGGGGAGCCGGCGCGGGCGGCGCTGCCCGAGGGGGCTCCACGGGCACCGGCATGTGCGCGGCAGGGGGAGCGGCGCTGCGAGCGTGGGGTGCGGGTTGGGGCGACGGAGCCGGGCGGGCGGGCGGGGCCTCATGTACGGCCGGCCGCCCGCCCGAGACGTTTCCCGGTGGCTCGGCTCTCACGCCGCCTCCACCTGCGCCGGCCACCATCGCCAGCACCTCTTCGAGGGAGACGGTGCTCTCCAGGAAAGCGAAGCGCAGCAGGAGCAGCTCGATGAGGATGCGCTGCTGGCCGCTCTTGCGGAAGCGGCCGTCGGTGTCCAGCTCCGCCACCTGCGCCAGCATCCGCAGCAGGTCGCCCGGCGCGAAGCGCTGCGCGGCGGCGGCGTAGGCATCGCGCAGGTCGGAACGCACCTCCGCCGCCTCCGGCCCGCTCAGCCGGATCAGCAGCAGCGCGCGCAGGAAGTCCGCCAGGCCGCGGTAGAACTCCGCCAGGTCGTACCCCTCCTCCATCAACCGTGCCACGAAGCGGAAGACGTCCGGGTGGCGCCGCTCCGCGACGATCTCGGCGAGCTCCAGGTACAGCTCGTCTCCCACCAGCCCGAGCACCCGCCCCACGTCCGCCGCGGTGGGCACGCCCTCGGTGAAGGAGAGCACCTGGTCGAGCAGCGAGAGCGCATCGCGCATCCCGCCATCCGCCTTCTGCGCGATGGGTAGCAGCGCCTCCTCCGGCGCGGCGAGCCCCTCGGCGGCGAGCACCTCGCGCATGCGCCGCACCAGCTCCGCGTTGCCGATGCGGTGGAAGTCGAAGCGTTGGCAGCGCGAGAGGATCGGCGGCGCCGCCTGCTGGATCTTCTGCGGCTCGGTGGTGGCGAAGACGAAGATCACCCGCGGCGGCGGCTCCTCGAGGATCTTGAGGAGCGCGTTCCACGCCTCGCGGGTGAGCATGTGCGCCTCGTCGATGATGTAGACCTTGTAGCGGTCCCCCTCAGAGGGGGCGTACATCGCGCGCTCGCGCAGCTCGCGCGCGTCATCCACGCCGCGGTTCGAGGCGGCATCGATCTCGATCACGTCAAGAGAGGTCTTCCCCGCCCAGATACGCTGGCAGGAGTCACACTCTCCGCAGGGCTCCCCCTCGGCGGTGCGGCGCGGGCAGTTGAGCGCCATCGCCAGCACGCGCGCCAGGGTGGTCTTCCCCACCCCGCGCGGGCCGCAGAAGAGGTAGGCGTGCGCCACCCGCTCGCGCTGCACCGCGGCGCGCAGGGTGTTGGAAACGTGCTCCTGCGCCGCGACCTCGGAGAAGCTGCGCGGGCGATAAAGACGGGCAAGTGCAGTTCGGGACACAGAAGTGGGAAGGGTGAAGAGTGAAGGGTGAAAAACTACGACTGCAATCTAGGGCGCGGGGAGCGGGAGGGGAAGCTGACGATAGGAGCGTCGAGCAGCGGGTCGCGGACTACCGCATCGGAACAGCTGGCGCGGGTGAGCGGCGCTATGGGTGCGGCGTGATGTTGAGGATGCGAATCATGCCACGCTCGGGTTTGTAGTACCAGAACACCCGCCAGGCTCCTGGCGTATGCTGCTCGACGTATGCCTCGAAGACATCTTCTCCGCTTGGGCCCGAAAGCGAGCGGTACTTGTGCGTCTGCAAGCTCGGATGCCGAGGGTTGGTCTCCAGCAGTGCGAGGGTTTTCAGGACCTTTTTGTGCTTCGGCCGATCGGTGGACTCGAGGGAACGCAATACCTCCCGGGCTTCCGTGGTGAAGGTGAGCCGATACTTCACGCCTCCTCGTCCGTCTCGATCTCGATGTACTCGGCAAACGAGCCCAGGTCGTGGAACTCGCCCCGGGCGGCCTGCTCCAGTGCCCGATCCATGGAGGCGCGGACGCCCTCATGCTGCCAGAGCCACGCCTCCGATGCCGGCACTGCAAGCGTCACCACCGGATCGAGCAGGATCTGCCCGGCATCATTGACCAGCACGCGATACTCGGCGTCTCCCACTGCATCACCCAACGTAATGCGGCCGCGGGCATCCGGATGGACGCTACGCTTCCGAAGCCGGAATCCGCCCTGCTCCGGCGAGACGGGTGGATGCGGTTTGGTGGTCTTCTCCTGCATCCGGAATCGCTCCTGCTGGTTTTTCTGGATCGTTGCCCGCAAACCTACGCTGGCGTGGGTTTGTGGGCAACACCCACACGGAGGTCGAAGGCAGGGAATGGCTTTCTCACTTCACCCTTCACTCTCCCTCACATCCGCCAGGCGTCCTCGACATGCTCAATGAGCGGCGGGCCGCTTCCACCCACCTGCACCGCTACCGCATCGAAGCGGTAGACGTCCCCCAGGGCGCCGTTGCGGTCGATCCAGGCGCCGGCGACCTGCTGGATCTCGCGGCGTTTCTTCCAGGTGATCGCCTCGAGGGGGTGACCGTAGCCGAGGCCGGCGCGGGTCTTCACCTCCACAAACGCGACGACCTCGCCGCGACGCGCGACGAGGTCGATCTCCTTGCGTCCCATCCGGAAGTTGCGGTCGAGGATCGTCCAGCCGGCGCGCTGCAGGTGCTGCGCCGCCAGCTCCTCGCCCCGGTCACCGAGCGGCTTGTTCGCCACGACGCAGGAGCCCGTCAGACCAGCTCCGCCACCGCCTCTTCGGTCGCGCCGAGCGCGGGGGTCAGCTCCCGGCCGATCGCCTCGGAGATGACGCGGATCTGCGCCATCAGCTCCTCGAACTGCTGCGGGAAGAGCGTCTGCGCGCCGTCCGAGAGGGCGCGGTCCGGGTCGGGGTGCACCTCGATCATCAGGCCGTCGGCGCCCGCGGCGACTGCGGCGCGCGCCATCGGGATCACCTTGGCGCGAAGGCCGGTACCGTGGCTGGGATCGGCGATGATCGGCAGGTGTGAGAGCGACTTGACCACCGGAATGGCGGTGAGGTCGAGCAGGTTGCGGGTGTGGGTGTCGAAGCTGCGCACCCCGCGCTCACAGAGGATCACCTGCCCGTTGCCCTCGGCGAGGATGTACTCGGCGGAGAGGAGCAGCTCGGTCACCGTGGCGGCCATGCCGCGCTTCAGCAGCACCGGCTTGCCGGCCCGGCCGGCGCGGCGCAGCAGCGAGTAGTTCTGCATGTTGCGCGCGCCGATCTGCACGATGTCGGCGTACTCGGCGACCAGATCGACTCCCTCGGGATCGAGCGCCTCGGTGACGATCGCCATTCCCGTCTCCTCGCGGGCGCGGGCGAGCAGCCGCAGCCCCTCCTCGCCGAGGCCCTGGAAGGAGTAGGGGGAGGAGCGCGGCTTGAAGGCGCCGCCACGCAGGATGGTGGCGCCAGCCTCACGGAGGCGATGGGCGATCCCCAGGATCTGCGCCTCGGATTCGACGGAGCAGGGGCCGGCCATCACCGCCACCTCCGGGCCTCCGATACGGGTGGCGTTGGGGAGCTGGATCACCGTGGGATCCTCGCGCCACTCGCGCGAGACCTGCTTGTAGGGCTGGGTGACGTGGATGATCTGCATCACGCCGGGAAGCCCCTCGATCCGGCTCGAATCCACCTTGCCGTCGTTGCCGATGAGGCCTACGGCGGTCCGCTGCGCGCCCGGGATCGGCGCGGCGCCGTAGCCCAGCTCGTGGATTCTATCGACGACGCCCTGGATCTCCTCGGACGTCGCATCGTGTCGCATGACAACCAGCATGATCGTAGCGCAGACGGTGAACGGCAGATGCGGCGAAGGTGGAAATCTACAGGACCTTGCGCCGTGCGTCCAGAAGTGGCGGCGTCAGGCCAGAGACGCGGACAACATCGCGAGCGCCGGCATTGCCGGGCCGATATGTAGTCCGGTGCGAAGCAGCGCCACGACCCGGCAGGAACTACGGCCGTCCTCCGGACGTGCACGAGGCAGCGGGTTCTCCCCTCCCCGGCAAGGGGGGAGGGGCCGGGAGAGGGAGATCCCGAGGGGTTTAGGCGACTCGCCCCTCGCGCACCCAGGCGTCCTGCATCTCGACGCCGACGATCGAGGAGACGCCGGGCTCCTGCATGGTGACGCCATAGATCCAGTCGGCGGCCTCCATGGTGCGGGGGTTGTGGGTGATGACGATGAACTGTGTCTCCGCCTTGAAGTCGTGCAGCAGCTGGATGAAACGCCCCACATTGGACTCATCGAGCGGGGCGTCCACCTCGTCCAGCACGCAGAAGGGCGAGGGCTTGACCAGGTAGAGGGCGAAGAGGAGTGCGAGCGCAGTGAGGGTGCGCTCGCCGCCGGAGAGCAGGTGGATGCGCTGGGTGCGCTTGCCCCGCGGGGAGGCCTGGATCTCGACGGCGGACTCGAGCGGGTCGTCCGGCTCCGCCAGCCAGATGTCGCACTCCCCGCCCTGGAAGAGGGAGTGAAAGGTGCGCTGAAAGTTCTCGCGGATGGTGGCGAAGGTGGAGAGGAAGATTTCGCGCGCGGTGCGGTTGATCTCCCGGCTGGCGGCGGCCAGGTCGTCGCGTGCCTTGGTGAGGTCGAGCTGCTGCTCGAGGAGGAAGGTGAGCCGCCGCTCCTCCTCGGCGTGCTCCTCGACCGCGAGCATATTGACGGGACCGAGCGATTCGAGCTGCACGCTGCAACTCTGCAGCTCCTCGCTCCACATCTGCGGCTCCCCCTCGGCGATCGGGCGGGCCTGCGCGAGCAGCGCCTCCCAGGGACGCCCCCACTCGGCCTCCAGCCGCTCGCGCAGGCGCTCGCTGCGGGAGCGAAGCTCGGCGCCGGCAAGGTCGAGGCGGTGCCGCTCCTCCGCCAGCTCCGCCTCGCGGGTGCGCACGGCACCGGCCTGCGTCCGGGTGCGGGTGATCTCGCGCTCGGCCGCGGCCAGGTTGGCTTCGATCTGCTGCAGCTCGGCGGCCTGGCGGTCGCGCTCGATGGTCAGCCGCTCGACCTCGGTGGCGGCGCGCTCCCGCACCCCCGAAAGCCCTTCCAGGGAGGCGCGCAGCTCGGCGGCCTCAGCGTCGATGGCGGTGGTGCGGCCGCGGGCGCTGACGCCCCCCTGCTCGGCGGCGGCGGTGCGGCGCTCGGCATCGCGCAGCTCGCCCTCGGCGCGGGCGAGGGCGACGCGCAGCTCCGCCTCCTCCTCGCGCACCGCTTCCCACTGCGCCTCCAGCTCGGCCAGGCGGCAGCGTGCCTCCTCCGCCTGAGCGCCCGCGGTCTCCACCGCCTGCCGCAGCTCCGACAGACGGGAGTCGAGCGCCTCGACCCGCGCAGCGGCCTCGGAGGCGTTCTGCCGCAGGCTGCTGAGGGTGCGGCTCGTCTCCTCGCGGTCCTCGCGCAGACGCGCCAGGCGCTGGCTGCCGGCGGCGGCCTCCGCCTCCAGCCGCTGCAGCTCGGTGCCCAGGCTGCGGCTCTGATCGTCCGCTTCCCGCGCGCGCTCCTCTGCCG
>JBPCIT010000439.1:0-6900 GCA_051006015.1 Longimicrobiaceae bacterium | reverse complement strand
ACCTCACGGTGGCCCACTTCCACGCCGGGTCGCCCGAGGTGTACGGGACGCCGATGATGATCTACCTCATGGAGGTAGCGGCCGCCGCCGCCATCCAGCCCTACCTTCCCGAAGGCTGGGTCTCCGTTGGCACCGCCGTGGAGGTGCAGCATCTCGCCGCCACGCCCGTCGGCCTGACGGTGACGGCGACCGCCACCTTGCTTTCCCGAACGGAGAAGACCCTGCTCTTCGAGGTCGAAGCGCACGACGGCGTCGAGCGGATCGGCGCCGGGCGCCACGTGCGGGCGCCGATCGAGCTGGCGCGCTTCGAGCGCCGGGTCGCCGCCAAGGCGGCCCGTGCGAGCACCGCCGAGTAGTCGGACGCGGGAATCCACGTGTGCCGGCCGCTGCAGGCCCTCACCCCCTAGCCCCCTCTCCCTGTTGTTCGGTGCGCAGAGCGCAGCGCCATTCTGGGAGAGGGGGAACTCGATCCTGCCAAGACTCGGCTCTGGTGCAATGGCAGGATCTGCAGTGCTCCCCTCCCCCGAGTTCGGGGGAGGGGCCGGGGGAGGGGGCCTGCCAGGGCCTGGGGGAGGGGGGTCCCGCCGGCTGCACGATTTTCCAGCGGTGTCGTTTATCGGCCCGGCGGTGCCGGCATCCGCTGCGATACCCGAACTCAGATGGAAATCTCATACAGTCGGGTAGCGCGCCTGCGAGAGCGCGCGTAGCTTGTCATCATTCGTTCCCACCACCCTGCACTCGCACTGCTCTTCCCTCAGGAGGCGCTCGTGATGGCACGCTCGCTCGTTTCTCTGGCCGCTCTCGCCCTGGCGCTCGGGTGCGCCGCGCCCCAGACTCCGCCTGCCACCGCACCGACCGGGGCAGCTGCCGCGACGGCATCCGCCGCGGAGTACGAGCGCTTCGCGCGTGAGTTCCTGGACTGGTACTATGCCGCCAACCCGCTGCGCGCGACCCGGCTGGGGATCCGCGAGCACGACGCGCGGATGCCGGACCTCTCCCGCGCCGCGATCCAGCGGACGGTGGGCGAGCTGCGCGGCTGGCTGACGCGGCTCGAGGCGATCGACCGGCAGGCGCTCGAGGGGGACGCCTTCTTCGACTATCAGGTGCTCGACCACGCGATCCGCGCCGAGCTGCTCGACCTGGAGGAGGTCCGCGGCTGGGAAAAGGATCCCAACAGCTACAACGGCGCCATCGCGGGGGCGTTCGCCGGTCTGGCGAGCCGTGACTTCGCGCCGGTGGAGCAGCGGATGCGCAGCATGATGGCGCGCGCGGAGCAGATCCCGACCGTCATCGCGGCCGCGAAGGAGAACCTGCGCGGCGTGCCCCGCCTCTGGGCGGAGCAGTCGGTGCGCAACACTCGCGGCACGGTGAGCTTCCTGCAGCGCGACCTGCCGCGCGCGCTGGCGGCGCAGGGCGCGGGAGAGATCGAGCCCGCACTCCGCGGCGAGTGGGAGGCGGCACACACCCGGGCGATCCGCGAGGTGGAGGCGTTCGCGCAGTGGCTCGAGACGGAGCTGCTCCCGCGCGCCGACGGCGATTTCCGCATCGGCAAGGACGTCTTCGAGCGCAAGGTGCGCTATGAGGAGCACGTCGATCTCTCGGCGGAGGAGCTGCGGGAGATCAACGAGCGCGCGATCCGCGACTACCAGGCGTGGGTCGCGCGCGAGGCCGCCCGCATCGACCCGCGGCGCACGCCGCAGGCGGTGATGGACTCGCTCACCAACATCTATCCCGCCCCCGAGGAGCTGATCGCCACCGCGCAGCGGATGCAGGAGGAGATCCGCGACTTCATCATCGCCAACCGGATCGTCACCCTCCCCTCCGACGGGCGGCCCACGGTACGCGAGACTCCGGAGTACGCGCGCGGCGGCTTCGCCTCGATGGATACTCCCGGCCCCTTCGAGACCCGCGCCACCGAGGCGTTCTACAACATCACCAACGTGGATCCGAGCTGGACGCCCGAACAGAAGGCGCAGCACATGACCTACTTCAACTATCCGGGGCTGCTGGGGATCACCGTCCATGAGTCCTTTCCGGGGCATTTCGTGCAGCTCCTCTACCGGCCGCAGATCCCCACCGAGGTGCGCAAGGTCTTCCAGCCCGGCTCGCTCGTCGAGGGCTGGGCGCACTACACCGAGCAGATGATGGTGGACGAGGGGCTGGGTGGGGGAGATCCGGCGGTGCGGCTGGGGCAGCTCCGGCGCGCGCTGCAGCGGCACGCGCGCTGGCACGCTGGGCTGGAGATGCACGCCTTCGGCGCCTCGATCGAGGACGCCGCCCGCCGCTACCAGGAGATCGCCTACTTCGCGCCCTTCCCGGCGCTGCGCGAGGTCGAGCGCGGCACCTCGGATCCTACCTACCTGATGTACGCGCTCGGCCGGATGCAGATCCTCAAGCTGCGCGACGACTACCGGCGCTACCTCGAGTCGCGCGGCGAGGAGTTCTCCCTGCAGGAGTTCCACGACCGCTTCCTCCGCCTGGGGCTGCCGGTCTCCCTCGCGCGTCAGGTGATGATCCCGGGCGACCAGGGATCTCCGCTGGAGTAGTTGGTGGAGCCTGGAGCGTAGCTCGTTCGGGTGCGCTCCAGGCTCGCCGTACTCACACGGTCCGCACCACCCCCTCCATCACCTCGTCGATCCGCGCCAGGGTCTCCTCGTTCAGCCGCACGCCAGAGGCGGCGGCGTTGTCCTCCACCTGCTCGACGCGGGTGGCGCCGATGATCGCGCTGGAGATCCCGGGCAGCCGCAGCGCCCATGCGAGGGCGAGCTGCGCCATCGAGAGCTCCAGCTCCTCGGCGATGGGACGCAGCCGATCGACTGCCTGCAGGACGCCGTCCTGGAGCTGCCAGCTCAGGAACTGGTTCGACTTCTCGTCCGTCGCACGGCTTCCGCGCGGGGGCGGCTCGCCGGGGCGGTACTTTCCAGTCAGCACCCCCTGCTCGAGGGGGGAGAAGACGATCTGGCCGATCCCCTCGCGCTCCGAGAGGGGAAGGATCTCCGCCTCGATGGTGCGCACCAGCATCGAGTACTTCGGCTGGTTGGAGACGATCGGATCCCACCCCATCCGCCGCTGGATGCCGCGCGCCTCCGCGATCTGCGCCGCCTTCCACTCGCTCACGCCGAGGTAGAGCACCTTCCCCTGCGTCACCAGATCGTCGAGCGCCCGCAGCGTCTCCTCGAGCGGCGTGTGCGGGTCGGAGCGGTGGCACTGGTAGAGGTCGATATAGTCGGTGCGCAGCCGCCGCAGGCTCGCATCGCACTGCTCCATGATGTGCTTGCGAGAGAGCCCGCGGTCGTTCGGTCCCTCGCCCATCGGGAAGAAGACCTTGGTGGCGATCACCAGGTTGGAGCGCGGGAAGTCGGAGAGCACCTCCCCCAGCAGCTGCTCCGCCGCGCCGCGGTGGTAGACGTTGGCGGTGTCGAAGAAGTTGATCCCCAGCTCGTAGGCGCGCCGGATGCACTCGTGCGCGGTGCGCTCGCCCACGCTGCCACCGAAGGTGAGCCAGGAGCCGAGGGCGATCTCGCTTACCTTCAGGCCGGAGCGTCCCAGGTGCCGGTATTCCATGCAGTTTCCTCTGCGATTCGGGTGCGCCGCCGCTGGCCACGACGGCTAGACAAGAAAAAAGGGCGGCTCATGGTGAGCCGCCCCCGTCCTTCAACAGCTACCGCTTAGCGGTCCCGGATGGCGTCGATGTTGATGACGCGCTCGGCGAGCTGGGTGAGCCGCTCGTCCGTCTGCCCCTCCTCATCGAGGGTCTGCTGCAGCAGCCGGGAGTGCTCCTGCTGCCCGAGCATGTCGGCGTAGGTGCGGACGGTGCCGTAGCCCGCCATCTCGTAGTGCTCGACCCGCTGCGCGGCGGCGATCAGGCCGGCGTCCATCACGTCGTCGGCCGCCTTCTCCTGCATCAGCTCCTGCCCCTCCTTGAGCAGCCCCTCCATCCCCTTGCAGTGATGGCCCTTGGGCTTCTCGCTGAGGTCGCTGAAGATGCGGTCCAGCCGCTCGACCTGCCGCTCGGTGACCGTGCGGTGCTCCTCGAAGGCACTGCGCAGCTCCTGGTGCGAGGCCTTCTCCGCCATCTGCGGAAGCGCCTTGAGAATCTGATTCTCCGCGCTGTACAGGTCGCGAAGCTGCTCGACGTAGAGGTCCTTCAGGTTGTTGAGAGCCACATTTCCTCCTCTGTTTCAGTGTTACAAGTCTGGTTTTCCCTCCCGGCTTCCCATCGCCGGTCGGACGCAAACGTATGATGCACAACCCATACCAGCGCTTACACTTACGTGGGCTGCCCTTTCTCTTCTTATGCCGACGTGTTAGATCATCCCGGCCTGCGCCCGGGGCATCGCCTCCCTCTCCGCCACCCCGATCGGGAAAAGACAATGGAGACAGCTTCGAAGAACGGCTTCATGCGTCGTATGTCCCTGCGGTTCCTGGATTCGGTCGAGCGGGTGGGCAACGGGCTTCCCGACCCGATCACCCTCTTCGCCATCATGATCTTCCTGGTCATGGCGGCATCCTGGATCGCGTCGGCCGCGGGCGTCAGCGCCACGCACCCGGGGACGCAGGAGGCGATCCAGCCGGTCAACCTCTTCTCGGCGGAGCAGATCCGGCGCATCCTGGTCGAGATGCCGCGCACCTTCGCGACCTTCCCGCCGCTGGGGCTGGTGCTGGTGGTGATGCTCGGGATCGGGGTGGCGGAGCGCAGCGGGCTGATCGAGACGGCGCTGCGGGCCTTCGTGCGCAGCGTTCCCGCCCAGACGATCACCTTCTCGGTCGTGCTGGCGGGGATGCTCTCCAGTATGGCGGTGGACGCCGGCTACGTGGTGCTGATCCCGCTGGGAGCGGTGATCTTCCACGGGATGGGGCGCCACCCGATCGCGGGACTGGCGGCGGCCTTCGCAGGGGTGTCGGGGGGATTCAGCGCCAACCTGCTGCTCACCGGCCTGGACCCGCTGCTCGCCGGCTTCACCGAGCCCGCCGCGCAGATCCTCGACCCCACCTACCGCGTCTTCCCCACCGCGAACTGGTACCTGATGGCGGCGCTGGTGCCGATCTTCGCCACCGTCGGCACCTTCGTCACCGAGCGGATCATCGAGCCGCGCCTTGGCGAGTACCAGGGCGAGGTGCCCACCACGGAGGAGGACGCGGGGCTCACCCCCGTGCAGAGGCGGGGACTGCTGGTGGCGGGGCTGATCGTCCTGCTGACATCGGTGGGAATCGCACTGATGGTGGTACCGGAGAACGGGGTGCTGCGCGATCCCGAGGGGGAGCTGCTGGTGCAGCAGCTCAGCCCCTTCCTGAACAGCATCGTCGCGCTGATGCTCTTCTTCTTCTTCCTCCCCGGGCTCGCCTACGGGCTGGTCACCCGCACGATCAAGAGCGACAAGGATGTCGCCATCATGACCACCGAGACGATGTCCACGATGGGCGCCTACATCGTGCTCGCCTTCGTGGCCGCGCACCTGGTGGCCTTCTTCGCCTGGTCGAATCTGGGAATCATCACCGCAATCTCGGGGGCGAGCTTCCTGCAGTCGGTGGGGATCACGGGGGTGCCGCTGATCGTCTCCTTCGTGCTCGTCTCCTCCATCATCAACATGTTCATCGGCAGCGCCTCCGCGAAGTGGGCGATCATGGCCCCCGTCTTCGTGCCGATGCTGATGCTGATGGGCTACTCACCGGAGCTGACGCAGGCCGCCTACCGCATCGGCGACTCCTTCACCAACATCCTCACCCCGCTGCTCCCCTACTTCCCGCTGGTGATCGTCTTCGCACAGAAGTACGACAAGCAGATCGGCATCGGCACCATCATCTCGGCGATGCTCCCCTACTCGATCGGCTTCGGGCTGGCGGGGATCGGCACGCTGGTGCTGTGGATGCTCTTCGGCATCCCGCTGGGGCCGGACGCGCCGATGCACTACGTCACGCCGGCCGGGGGCGTATGAGAGCTCCAGCGAATTCCGCTCCGGGAACAGGATGAGGTGATGGTGAAGCCGCGTGTGTACGTCGAGACGACGATCCCCAGCTTTTACCACGAGAAGCGGACCGAACCCGCCATCGTGGCGCGTCGCGATTGGACACATGAGTGGTGGAGCGACGCTGCCGAGGCCTACGAGCTGGTCACCAGCGCGGCCGTGTTGAACGAGCTGATGGAAGGGATTCCGGAGAACAGCGCGCGCCGGCTGGATCTGGTCCGTGATCTGCCGCTGCTGCCCATCGAGCCAGCGATCGAGGAGATCGTCGAAAGCTACATCCGCCACAAGCTCATGCCCGCCGATCCGGGTGGAGATGCTCTGCATCTGGCGCTTGCCTCTTACCACAAGTGCGACTTCCTGGTCACCTGGAACTGCCGACATCTTGCCAACGCCAACAAGTTCGGGCACATTCGTCGGGTGAACACAATGCTGGGTTTGTTTGTCCCGCTGCTGGTCACTCCATTGGAACTGCTGGGAGGGAATGATGAAGGACAAGCAGAGTGATCCCGTCATTGATGAGATCCGCGAGGTACGTCACCGCATCTCGGCACGGTTCGATCATGACCCCGCTCGGCTGGTGGCCTACTACATGGAGCTTCAAGAGCAGTATCGGGATCGGCTGATCTCTCCAGCGGACGCGAAGCAGCCGGAGGACAAATCTGCTGCCTGATCGTGGAAGCCTATCGTATGCTGTTCACGGTGCAGCAGGACGAGGTTCACGTTCGCCACGGCAGGCAGGACATTCTCCGCCCTGATCCCTAAAAGGAGGCCCGGGAGCACACCCCCGGGCCTCCTCGCATCTGTACTCCTCAGAGGCTGTCGAGAAACCTAACGGAGGGTGGTGTGTATGCGTTGGTCATGAAACGACAACGCTCTAGCACCGACCTGAGCGATGCGCAGTGGGAGCGTCTGCGCCCGCTGCTGGAGACCCCGA
>JBPCIT010000438.1:0-7255 GCA_051006015.1 Longimicrobiaceae bacterium | reverse complement strand
CTCCCCCACAAACGGGAGAGGGAGAACACACCCCTACCAAACCTTGGTTGCTGCGGTCCGGCAGGATTGGCGGTGCTCCCCCCCCCCGGGTTCGGGGGGGGGGCCGGGGGAGGGGCCCTTCTGATGCTGCAGAGCCCACACGTCCAGCCCTTCCTGCGCACGCGTGAGGAGGAGATCCGGGTGGCGTTCCTCAGCGACCCGGAGGGGCGGGTCGCCATGCTGCTCGAGCGGCTCTGCCGGCTGGTGCGGCGGCTCGAGGGTCGCTCGCGCGCCGAGGTCGTCGAGGCGCTGCGCCGGCAGGAGCGGCGGGTGCGCGACGTGCGCCGCCTGGCGGGGATCTCCAAGACGCTGCTCGACCTCTGCGACTTCCAGCCGCCGCCGGGCGCGGAGCGCGCGGGGGAGGCGCGGGAGGCGCTCTTCCGCGCCCGCGGCGTCTGCTGGCCGCCGCTTCCGGGCGACGAGCGGCTGCCGTACGAGCGCGCCGCGGCGGCGCTCGGCACGACGGCGGAGGAGGTCGAGCGGCTGCTCTACGCGGACGATCCCCGCGCCCGCATTCTGGTGCGTGCCCCCGCGATCGACGGACGCGCCCTGCTGGAGCGCTACAATCTGGAGCTCGCGCGTGCCGTGCTGCTCGACGCCGCCCGCGTCACCCTGGAGGCGCGCGGCGGCTGGCGGGGGATCTTCCGCGCCGTCAAGCTGGCGCGGCTGATGTACCGCATCGAGCGTGCGGGGCGCGGCTACCGCGTCGAGCTGACCGGCCCCGCCGCGCCCTTCCTCGTCCGGCCGCAGCGCTACGGCGTGCGCTTCGCGCGGGTGGTGCCGGCGCTCACCCGGGCGCCGCGCTGGTCGCTGGAGGCCGCGGTCCTCCACCGTGGCCGCCAGCTCACCTTCCGAATGGACGCGCGGACCCTCCCCGCTGCGCCCCGACACGGCCGGCGCCGCTCCTACGACTCGAGGTGGGAGCGCGCGCTGGCCGCCGACTTCGCGGCACGGCTCCGGGAGGAGCGCCGCGGCTGGTCGCTCCACCGCGAGGCGACGCCGCTCGCGGTCGGCGGCGAGATCTTCCTGCCTGACTTCACCCTGCGCCACGCGGATGGACGGGAGGCGCTGGTCGAGATCCTCGGCTTCTGGACCCCCGACTACCTCGAGACCAAGCTGCGCAAGATCGCGGCGGCGGGATTGGAGAACCTCATCCTGGTGGTCTACCGCGGCCTCGCCGTGGGAGCAGTCGAGGAGGTGGCGAGCGGCCCCGTGCTCAGCTTCGCGAACCGCCCGCGCATCGAGGAGGTGCTGCGGGAGGCGGAGCGGGTGGGCAGGCAGCCGGCGCTCGTCGCGTAGGGGCGGCAGGGCGCGGGGCCCTTGTCCCCGCGCACGAAACCTTGTCTAATGAGAGCACCCGCTGCGGCACAGGGAGCGAGCCGTGCATCCCAGGACAATGGCTTCCGCGAGAAACCCGATGGAGTACGAGACGAAGGTCAAGGTGTTCATCGAGGACTCGCCGATGGACTGGATCGTTGGAGCGATCGTCTGCCTCTATGATCGCGACCGCATCTCCCGTGACGACCACCTCGGGACCGACGTGACGAACATCTACGGCGAGGCCACCTTCCGCTTCACCACGGAGCAGTTCATGGACCTCGATGAACGCATCGGCGGCGCGCTGCCGGAGCTGTACGTGAAGGTGTTCGACTCGGAGGGCGACTGCGTCGTCTCCACCCGTGCACAGGCCATCTCCAACAGCGTGCCCAGCCTGATCCGCGTCCCGGTCGCCCTGGAGCTCGCCCGCCAGCACCGCCTCTACCGCTAGACTTCCGCCCGCGCAGCTCTCGTCCCCGGCGCGGTCGCCGCTCCGCCGCCTCCCTGGAGCGACAGCGTGAAGGTCGAGCCTTCGCCCTCGATGTTGTGCGCGTGCAGCTCTCCGCCCATGCTGCGCGCCAGGTCGCGGCTGATCGCCAGGCCCAGCCCCGTACCCTCGGTGCGGCCGGTGGGGCTCACGTCCACCTGCACGAAGGGCTCGAAGATGGTGGCGAGATTCTCCCGCGGGATGCCGATGCCGGTGTCGGTGACGCGCAGCAGCACCCGATCCGGCTCGCCGGCTGGCCGGAGGGCATCGACGGTGACCCGGCCACCAGCGGGGGTGAACTTGATCGCGTTGCTGAGCAGGTTGAGCAGGATCTGCTGCACCTTCTCGCGATCCGCCCGCACCACCAGGTCGGGCGCCACGGCAGCCTCGAAGGTCAGCCCCTTCTCCCCGAGCTGCGGCTCGACCATCGGCATCACCCCCGCGAGCACCACGGTCAGCGGAACGTTCTCCATCAGGTAGTCCACCCGTCCGGCCTCGATCCGGGAGAGATTGAGCACGTCGTTGACGAGCCGGAGCAGGTGGCGCTCGCTGCGCGCGATCCTGCCGAGTGCCTCGCGCTGCGCGTCGGTCACCGGGCCGTGGATCCCCATCTCCAGAAGCTGCGTGTAGCCGGCGATCGCGTTCAGGGGAGTGCGGAGCTCGTGGCTCATCACCGCCAGGAAGGTGCTCTTGGCGCGATTCGCCTCCTCGGCTACCCGTCGCAGGTGATCGAGCTCTTCCGTCCTCTCCAGCAGCTCGTCGTTGATCGTCTGCAGCTCCTCGCTCGTCGTCTCCAGCTCCACTGCCTGCTCCTGGAGCTGGTGATGCTGGAGCTCGAGCTCGGCAGCCTGCGCCTCGAGCTGCTCGTTCACCTGCTGCAGCTGCGCCTTCTGCAGCTCCAGCTCGCTCCGGGCATGCTCCGCGGTTCTCTTCGCCCGCAGCAGCTCGTCCTCGTACTTCTGCCGCTCGCGCACCCGGATGAAGACGCAGTCGTTGGCGAAGCGGCCGCCGCGCTCCCGGCGCGCGACGTTGCACAGCACGCCGAGGTCCTCACCCCCCTTCGCGCGCAGCATCAGGAAGATCTCCTCGGCGCTGCCGTGGAGCCGAACCAGGGGAAAGAAATGGGTCTGGTAGAAGATCCGGCTCCCGATGGTCAGGATGGTTTCGATGCCGCGTCCCGTCAGCTCATCGCGCTCGTAGCCGAGCATTCCGAGCAGCGTGGCATTGACCGTCGTGATGGTGCCATCGTCCGCGAAGGAGAGGAAGCCGCAGGGCGCGGTGTTCAGCAGCTCATCCACTCTGCCCGCCCTGGTCTGTCATTCCGGCGCCGCCTCAGCGGGCATGCGCGGGTTGCAGGTATTCCTTGATGACCTCGATCGTCTCCTCGGGATCGCTCATGTGCGGGCAGTGGCCGGTGGCGCGCATCACCCGCAGCGTGCTGCCGGCGAGCTGGCGGTGGAGGTACTCGCCCACCTCGCGCGGGGCGATCAGATCCTCCGAGCACTGCATGATCAGTGAGGGTATCCGGACCGCCGCCAGATCGGCCCGATTGTCGGCGAAGAAGGTAGCCTCGGCGAAGCGCCGCGCGATCACCGGGTCGGTCGAGCAGAAGCTTTCGGTGAGCTCCTCGCCCAGCTCGGGACGGTCGGGGTTCTTCATGATGGCGGGCGCGAGGAAGTTGGCCCACCCGATGTAGTTCTTGTCCATCATCTCGAGCAGCCCCTCGATGTCGGCGCGCTCGAAGCCGCCGACGTACTCCGGCGGATCGTTGACGTAGCGCGGTGAGGGCCCGACCAGGATGAGACGATCGAAGCGTTCAGGCTCGCGATTGGCCGCGAGCACGGCGATCATGCTGCTGACGGAGTGCCCGACGAGGATGACGTCGCTCAGCTCGAGCGCCCGGCAGATGTCGAGGATGTCCTGCGCGTAACCCTCCAGCGCACCGTAGCGCTCGGCGTCGTACGCGGCGAGGTCCGACTTCCCGGCGCCCACGTAGTCGAAGAGGACGATCCGGTAGTCGTCCTCGAAGGCGGGGGTGATGAAGCGCCACATGTTCTGGTCGCATCCGAAGCCGTGCGCGAACATCATCGGCTGCGTACCCTGGCCGAAGACTTTGACGTTGTTGCGCGAGAGAATGTCTTTGCTCATGGAGATTCTGGTCCTGGGTTGACGGAGTGCTCGCCTACTCCGCGCGAGCGAGGGTGAGCGTGAAGGTGCTGCCCTCGCCGACGCGGCTTTCGGCGGTGAGCTCGCCGCCCATGGCGCGCGCAAGCTCTCTGCTGATGGCGAGCCCCAGACCGACACCCTGCTGGCTGTCGGCGACGCGGCGCCGCTCGATCTGGACGAACGGGTCGAAGATGCTCTCGAGCTTGTCGGGCGGAACACCCCGGCCGGTGTCGCTCACCCGGATGGCGACCTGATCGGCCAGCGCCTCGGCCGAGATCGAGATCTTCCCGCCGGAATCGGTGAACTTGATCGCGTTGGTGAGCAGGTTCAGCAGGATCTGGCGGATCCGCTCGGCGTCGCCCAGCGCCAGCAGCTCCGCGGCGGGCAGCTCGCAGCTGTACGAGAGACCCTTCTCCCGGAGCTGGTTGCCGACGAGGTTCTCCAGCTCCTGCACCAGCTCCGCGACAGCGACCTCCATACGAACGATGTCCAGACGGCCGGCCTCCAGGCGTGCGAAGTTCAGCACGTCGTTGATCAGCGAGAGGAGGATCTCCTGGGCGCGCTTGATCCGCAGCAGGTCCGCACGCTGCGCCTCGTTGATGGGCCCGCGGACGCCGGCGTCCAGGAGGTCCACGTACCCGGCGATGGCGTTGAGCGGCGTACGCAGCTCGTGGCTCATCGCCGAAAGGAACTCCGTCTTGGACTGGTTCGCCTTCTCCGCTTCCGCGCGGGCGCGCTGCTCGGTCTCGAGCAGATGTACGCGCTCGAGCGCCTGCGAGCACACCCGCGCCAGCGTCTCCATCAGCGCCACCTACTCCGGGTCGAAGCTGCGAGGCGCGTTGTAGGTCCAGAGCAGGGCGCCGGCGGTGCGGCCCTCCAGCGTGATCGGGAGCGCGGCCCATGCGGCGCTGCGGCTGTTCGTGGGGACGTAGCCGCCCGGGTAGCGCTCCGCCCATTCGGCTGGCGAGCCGATGCACACCGACTTGCCCGTTCGGGTCGCCTCCGCGATGGGGATGGTGGTGTCGATCGTCCAGCGCCGGCCCGGTCCCATGCACGCCTCGGGCGGGTAACCCGACGAGGCGGCGACCTCCAGCTCCTCCCCCGCGGGGGTGAGCAATGCCAGTACGCCAGCGTCGGCGTAGAGCGCCGTCACCCCATGCCGCCTCGTCGCGCTCCCCACCTCCCCGGTGGAGAGCGATCCGGAGAGCGCGGCCGTCAGATCCTGCAGCCGCTCGGCCGTAGCGCGCGCCGTACGCTCGGCGGCGAAGAGGCGGGCCCGCTCGAGTGCCTGCGCCGCCTGCTCTCCGAGGGTCGCCAGGAAGAGACGCTCCCCCTCGTCGAATCGCCTCGCACGCCGAAAGCTGAAGGCGAGCCCGGCGAGCACCCGTCCGCCGACGATCAGCGGCGTGGCGGCGAAGGCGGCCGTGCCCGCGTGCCGGTGATCGGCGGCGGCCTCCGGGTAGCGTGCCTTCCACTCGCGGGTCGAGCTGAGGAGGACGGGGACGCGCGTGAGCACCGCGTCGGAGAGAGGCTTGCCGGGGTGCACCGGGAAGCGGCGCCACCGCTCCGCCACCTCGGGCGGGTAGCCGGTCGTGTAGACCACCTCGAACTGGGTACCCTGCTCGACGAGCACCCCGAGCGAGCCGGCATCCGCCCCCAGTGCGGCGATGCCGCCCCGCACGCAGACCTCCGCCACATCCTGCGGTGTGACGGCCTCGTTGAGCGCCGCCGCCACCGCCTGCAGACGACGCGAGCGCTCCGCGGAGGCCTCCGCCTCGGCGCGCGCCGCCTCCGCGGCCCGCCGCGCCTGCACGAGCTCGGTCACCTCGGTGGCCACCGCCGCGATGGCGTACACCACGCCCGCGGCGTCCCGGAGCGGCTGATAGACGACGTTGAAGAAATGCTCCTCCGGAGTTCCGTCGCCATCGGCATCGAAGACGAGGGGCAGCGCCTCCGGGGCGAAGGCCTCCCCGCTGTCGTAGACGCGCTCGATGCGCTCCACGATGCCCTGGGGCACAAGCTCCGGGAAGACCTCGCGTACCGGGCGCCCGAGAACCTCCTCGGGGCGCTTTCCCGCCATCGCGTACCAGGGCTCGTTGGCCACCTCGAAGACGTGCTCGCGTCCCCGGGCGATGTACATCGCGACCGGCGCCTGGGTGATCACCCGCTCGAGGTGCCGGCGAGCCGCCTCGGCGTCGGCGAGCGCCTCCCGCTCCGCCTCGAAGAGCTGCGCGCGCTCCAGCGCGACCGCGCACTGGCGGGCGAGCGCGCCGAGAACCGCCCGATCCTCGGGGCTGAAGCGGCGCTCCTCCGCGAAGACGAGGCTGAAGGCGCCCAGCGGTCCGGCGACACCCGGCAGCGGCAGGACGGCCGCGGCGCGCAGACCGAGGGCGGCGAACCGGGCACGCTGGCTCTCGTAGCGCGGGTACAGCTCCGCTGCGCGCTCGAAGAATTGCGGCTCGCCGCTCCGGGTCACCTCCGCGAGCGGCACCGGGGCGTCGAGCCGGAAGGTGCGCCAATCCTGGTCGACGGCTTCCGCGCGCCCGGGGGAAGGAGTGAGCTCCAGCGTCTCCCCGTCCGGCTGCAGCAGCGCGAGGGCGCCCGAGACCGCGCCGGTCGCCGCCGTACCCTGCTCGAAGAGGACGTGTACGACGTCCGGCTGCGTCACCGCGCCCGCCAGCGCCGCCGTCACCGCCTGGAGCCGCTCCGTGCGCTCGGTAGCCCGGGTGCGCGCCTGCTCGGCGTGGACCCGATCGTCCACCACGTCCACCGTGAGGGTCACACCCTCGACCGCACCGGTGATGCCGCGGACCGGGGCAAAGGTGACGTCGATGAAGTGCGCCTCCGGCGTGCCATCCATGTCCGCATCCCACGCCGCGGGCGCAGCGCTCGCCGACCAGGACTCGCCGGTGGCGTAGACCTGATCCAGCAGCTCGAAGTAGCCCTGCCCCTCCACCTCGGGAAACACCTCGCGGTAGGGGCGGCCGAGCACCGGCTTGCCCGCGATCCGCAGGTAGCTCTCGCTGGCGGCGGTATAGACGTGGTCGGGACCCATCAGCAGGGCGACCGCCATGGGCAGCTGCGCGACCATGCGCGCAAGCTGGTCATGCGGGGCAACGGTTTCGACTGCTTGATCCACGTTCCGGGCACCGGGGCATACGGGTACGGGGGGGGAAGGGGAGAGTCGCTGCCGCGCGAGGGAAGAAAAAAAAAAAAAGAAAAGGAGATCCCCCCCGAACACCAAGG
>JBPCIT010000437.1:0-7175 GCA_051006015.1 Longimicrobiaceae bacterium | reverse complement strand
CACCTCGGAGTCCGGCGTCGCCGGTGGGGTGCGGAGGATCGAGGCGATCACCGGTCGTGCGGCGTACGAGCGCCTGAAGAGTCAGGAGCGAACGCTGCAGGAGGCCGCGGGGCTGCTGCGCACCCGCGAGGAGAACCTGCTCCCCCGCCTCGAGCGGCTGCTCGAAGAACAGCGGGAGCTCGGCCGCCAGCTCGAGCGCGCCCGCGCCTCCGGCGGTGGCGACGTGCTCGGGCAGCTCCTCTCGCAGGCGGTTTCGGTGGATGGCGCGCGGGTGATCGCCGCCGCTGTCGAGGCGGGCAGCGCCGAGGAGCTGCGCGCCCTCGGCGACCGGCTGCGCGAGCGTCTGGGGAGTGGCGTCGCCGTGCTCGCTGCCTCCGTCGGTGACCGCACCTCGCTGCTCGCGGTCGCCACGGACGACCTGATTCAGCGAGGCGTGCGTGCCGATCAGGTGGTGCGCGAGGTCGCCGCGCTCGCGGGCGGGAAGGGAGGGGGCAAGGCGCACATGGCGCAGGCCGGCATCAGCGATCCGGGACGCATCCCGGAGGCGCTGGCGCAGGTCGTCGAGGTGGTGCGCCCCCTCCTCGCCGGAAGTGGCGTGTGACCCCAGCCGAACAGTGGCTGCGTGAGCGCCTGCCCGCCGCGCCCCCGCGGCTGCTGGAAGCGATGATCGCCGCGCTGCCAGCAAGCGCCACGAGCGTTCCCGACGCGCTCGCCGAGGGTGCGCTGACACTCTACGCCGAGGTGCTGCAGGGCACTGGCTGCCGCGAAGACGCGCTCCCCCTGCTGGCCGCGGACGCACTGCTCACCCACGCCTTCCAGGCGCAGGCGGAGCTGGACCCGGCCGGAATCCCCGAGCTGGCGCGGCGCTGCGGCGGGGCTGGGAGGTTGGGGGAGGTGGGCGAAACCGTTGTCCGGTGAGAGGATGTCGCTGGTATCGGCGCTCGAACACGGCGACAGTTCGACTGGAGACCATGTGTCGCGATGCCAACGACGTTGAGAATTGGCCCGTACCGCTTCTATTTTTTTCTCGTATGATTGTGGTGAGCCGCGACACATGCACGTCGATCGCGAGAGCCGCAGTGCTAAATTCTGGCTCGACCCTTACGCCGCTTTGGCAGCCAATCACGGGTACAGGCGAAACGAGTTACGGGAAGTCGAGCGCATAACGCGCGAGCATCTGGAGACTCTGCGTCATGAATGGGATGCGTTCTGCGGCGGTAACGTTCACGCTACCTAGGCTCGTCGGCGTCACGGTGACGGACGATACTCTGTCCGTGGACCTCGAAGACGGCCGCACCATCGCGGTGCCGATTGGCTGGTATCCACGTTTGGCGTATGGCACCTCTGCCGAGCGAGCCAAGGTGCAGATCAGCGGAGCGGGATATGGCCTGCATTGGCCCGACCTCGACGAAGACATCGGCGTGGAAGGCTTGCTGCTGGGCAAACGCTCGACAGAGAGTGCCGCATCCTTCGAGCGGTGGAAACAGCGCCGCAGCGGCGCGTAATCACTGGTTTCCGCGGATCGATCCTGCATACCATCTGACCACTTTCGTCGTTCCTGATGTCTGCGCATTTACATTCTGATCTCCTCGACCTGCGCGGTAAGCGCGCGCTGGTGACCGGCGGCTCCCGCGGCGTCGGCCGCGCCACGGCGCTGCTGCTCGCCCGCTGCGGCGCCGATGTGGGAATCGGCTACCACTCGCGCCACTCCGAGGCGGAGGAGGTGGTGCGGGAGCTGCGCGACCTTGGCGTCTCCGCCTGGGCGCAGGCGGCGGACCTCGCCACCGAGGAGGGGGCGGAGACGCTCTTCCGCCGCTGCGAGGCGGAATTCGGCGGGCTGGACATCTTCATCGGCAACGCCGGGATCTGGCCGCCGGAGGATGTGCCGATCGCGGAGATGACGGAGGCGCAGTGGCGGCGCACGGTGGAGGTGAACCTCACCTCGATCTTCTACACGACTCGCCTGGCCGCGCGCATGCTTGCCGAGGGAGGGAAGGTGGTACTCGTCTCCTCGACCGCCGGGCAGCGCGGCGAGGCCTACCACGCGGATTACGCCGCCACCAAAGGCGCGCTCATCTCGCTGGTCAAGGGTGTGGCGATCGAGCTCGCCCCGCGCGACATCAACGTCAACTGCCTCGCACCCGGCTGGATCGACACCGAGATGGCCGCGCATCCCTTCGAGAGCGGCGGCAGAGAGCGAATCGAGCGAAGCATTCCGCTGGGCCGCATTGCCAGCGCAGAGGATGTGGCCGGCCCGATCGTCTTCCTCTGCTCGCGGCTGGCGCGGCACATCACCGGCGAGGTGCTGAACGTCAACGGCGGCAGCGTGCTCTGTGGCTGATTCGGGAGCGCGCACCCGCATCCTGCTGCTCACCACCGGGGGGACGATCTCGATGCGCGCCGATCCGGGGCGCGGTGGCGCGGTCCCCCGGCTCTCCGGGCAGGAGGTGCTCGATTCCGTGCCTGGAGTGGAGGAGGTCGCCGCGATCGAGGTGCGGGAGTTCGGGCGCTATCCCGGCCCACACATGACGATCGAGCGGATGTGGGAGCTGCGTTTCTGGATCCTGCAGGGGATGGAGGAGGGCTTCGACGGCATCGTGCTCACCCACGGCACCGACACCATCGAGGAGACCGCCTATCTGCTGGACCGCTCGCTGCCCGCGACCCTGCCGGTGACGATCACCGGGGCGATGCGCAACTCCTCGGAGCTGTCGTGGGACGGCCCGGCGAATCTGATGGCGGCGGTGCAGGTCGCCGCATCGCCCGAGGCGCGCGGCCGCGGCGCGATGGTGGTGATCGACGACCGCATCGTGCAGGGCGCGGAGGTCGTCAAGACGCACACCGAGGAGGCGGGCACCTTCCGCTCCCCGAACTGGGGACCGCTGGGTATCGTGGACAAGGGGAGCGTGCTCTTCTACCGGGAGTCACGCCGCAAGCCCACTCTGGCTCCCGCGGAGCCGGCGACGCCCGTCGATCTCGTAAAGATCGTCGCGGGGGCGGACTCCCGGCTCATCGAGGCGAGCCTCCAGAGCGGGGCGGCCGGGATCGTCCTCGAGGCACTGGGGCGGGGCAACGTGCCGCCGGCGGTGTTGCCAGGGGTAGAGCGCTGGACCCGTGCGGGCCGGCCGGTGGTGGTCACCTCACGCTCTCTGCGCGGCCGGGTGCTGGATACCTACGCTTACCTCGGCGGCGGGCACGAGCTGCGCGAGATGGGGGTGATCTTCGCCGACCACCTCACCGGGCAGCAGGCACGAATCGAGCTGATGCTCGCGCTCGGCGTCTGCGGAGCAGAGCTGGAGCGGGTGCGCGAGATCGTCGAGTGGGGGCGCTACGGTGAGTAGGCCGCCGCCTGCTGCTCCGTCCACACCCGGAAGCAGTCGTAGCCGAACTCACGCGCGGCGCGAATCTGGTCGGGGAGACCGAAGTAGTCCGTCCACCCCACCTGCATTGCCTTCCAGCGGCAGTCCCAGTTGAATTCGACGCGCCGCTGCTCCGCTCCGGCAGAAAGGGTCGCGGTGCCGCGGAAGAACTCGCATCCCGAGGTTCCGTCGATCTCGACTCGCTCGAGCGGGAGATCGGGATAGGCCTCGATGATCTTGGTCAGGGCGCGCTCGATCTTGACCGGAGGCAAACGCGAGCTGAACTGGATCGCGGAACTCGGCTGCCCGGTGCGCAGGAAGTGCGCGACGGCTTCGCGGAACGCGGCGGTGGCCTGCGACTGATCGAGGAACTGATGAAGCATGATGGGCGCCGAAGGTGAGGGTGTGAATAAAGATAACTCCACAAACGGTTACCGCCAATGCCCTCCAACCGCGCCACGCCTACCGACCATTCTGTCTCGCGCGCGGCGGGCCGTTTCTCGCCGATCGCCATCCTGACCGGTCCACTGGTGGTGGCGTTCGCACCACCATGACGGAGCCCCGCGACCTGGCACCGCCGCACGAGGTGCGCCGCATCGCGCGGCGGCTCGAGGAGGCGGGCTACGCGACCTGGACCGTCGGCGGGGCGGTGCGCGACGCACTCGCCCGGATCCCGCCGGGGGACTGGGACCTCACCACCGCGGCGCGCCCCGCCGACGTGCAGCGCCTCTTCCGCCGTACGGTTCCCATCAGCGTCGAGCACGGCACCGTCGGAGTGCTGGGCAGGGACGGGCACCTCTACGAGATCACCACCTTCCGCCGCGACGTCGAGAGCTTCGGCCGCCGCGCCCGCGTCTCCTTCGCCGATACGCTCGAGGAGGACCTGGAGCGGCGCGACTTCACCATCAACGCCGTCGCCTGGCACCCGCTCACCGGCGAGATCCGCGACCCACACGGCGGGGTTGACGACCTGCGGCGTGGCGTGCTCCGCACCGTCGGCGACCCCGCGGAGCGCTTCCGTGAGGACCGTCTCCGCGTGCTGCGGGCGCTGCGCTTCGCCGGCCGCTTCCAGCTGCGGATCGAGACGGCGACCTGGGAGGCGCTGCGTGCCGCGGTCGAGGCGCTCCCCGAGCTCTCCGCCGAGCGCATCCGCGAGGAGCTCTTCAAGGTGCTCGGCGGCCTGCGCATTCCCTCGGTCTCGCTGCGGCTCTACGCGGACTCCGGCGCGCTGCGCGTCCTCTATCCGGAGCTGCAGGCGTGCATCGGTGTGGGGGAGAGAAGGGGAGAGGAGGGGGAGGATGTATGGACGCACCTGCTGCGCACGACCGATGCGCTCCCCCGTTACCGGCCGCTGCTGCGGCTCACCGCACTGCTGCACGATGTCGGCAAGCCGCCCACGCGAGAGGAGCGGGAGGGGGAGATCCGCTTTCCGCAGCACGCGGAGGTGGGTGCGGCGCTCGCGCGCGAGATCCTGCGGCGCCTGAAGTGCTCGAATGCGGAGATCGACCGCACCACGCACCTGGTCGCACAGCACAGCGACGTTCCTGCCGCTGACGCTCCCGACGCGGAGCTCCGCCGCTGGGTGCGGCGCGTCGGGCGCGACTACCTGTGGGACCTCTTCCGCCTGCGCTTCGCGGAGTGCCGCGTGCGCGCGGGCGGCGACTGCTCGCGCCGCGAGGGGGAGCTGCTCACCCTCTACCGGCGGGTGCGGCGGCTCCTCGCAGCGCAGGTACCGCTCGAGATCACCGACCTCGCCGTCGGCGGCCGCGAGCTGCGCAGCCTCGGCATCCCCGCGGGTCCTCTCTACGGCGAGATCCTGCGCGATCTGCTCGAGCGCGTCACCGACGATCCCTCGCTCAACACGCCGGAGCGGCTGCTGGCGATCGTGCGGCAGCGAATACAGTAAAGCGCGGGAGAGGCTTGTCGCCTCCCCCGCGCCTCCATCCTACCGGCCATTCCCGGTCAGTACGCCAGGTAGCGCTCGATCTCCCAGCCGTGCACCTGGGCGATGTAGTCCTGCCACTCGGCGCGCTTGTTCTCCATGTAGTGCGCGTAGATGTGCTCGCCCAACGCGTTGCGTACTACGCGATCCTTCTCCAGCTCGTCCAACGCCTCGCCCAGATCGCGTGGCAGCTCCTCGATGCGCAGCCGGCGCCGCTCGCGCTGGCTCATCGTCCAGATATTCTTGTTGACCGGCTCGCCGGGATCCATCTCCTCGCGAATGCCGCTCATCCCCGCCGCGATCTGCACCGCCAGCGCCAGATACGGATTCGCCGCGGGATCCGGGATACGCAGCTCCAGGCGCGTCCCCTTGCCGCGCCGCGCGGGGATGCGGATCATCGGCGAGCGGTTGTGCAGCGACCAGGCGACGTTGACCGGCGCCTCGTAGCCGGGCACCAGCCGCTTGTAGGAGTTCACCAGCGGATTGGTCACCGCGCAGAAGCCGCGCGCGTGGCGCAGCAGGCCACCGATGTAGTGGCGCATGATCGCCGAGATCTCGTCGCTCGCCTCCGGATCGTGGAAGGCGTTCTCCCCCTCCCGGAAGAGCGACTGGTGCGTGTGCATACCCGAGCCATTCTGGCCGAAGATCGGCTTGGGCATGAAGGTGGCGTGCAGCCCGTGCCGCATCGCCACGTTGCGCACCACGAACTTGAAGGTCGCGATGTTGTCCGCCGTCACCAGCGCGTCCTCGTAGCGGAAGTCGATCTCATGCTGGCCAGGCGCGACCTCGTGGTGCGCGGCCTCGACGTCGAATCCCATCAGCTCGAGGATGTTGACGATGTCCCGCCGCGCCCGCTCACCCAGGTCCACCGGCGTGAGGTCGAAGTAGCCGCCCGAGTCGTGGGTGATGACCGTCGGCTCGCCATCCGAGGTGCGGTGGAAGAGGAAGAACTCCGCTTCCATGCCCACGAAGGACTGGTAGCCCAGCTCCGCCAGCTCCGTGAGCACCCGCTTCAGTGCCCCCCGTGGATCACCCTCGAATGGCGTCTCATCTGCCTTGTAGACGTCGCAGATGATGCGCGCGACGCGATTCTCGGGATCTCCCCAGGGGAAGATGCGGAAGGTGTTCAGCTCCGGCTTCAGCAGCATGTCCGACTCCTCGATGCGGACGAAGCCCTGGATCGAGGAGCCATCGAACATGATCTCGCCATCGAGCGCCTTCTCGAACTGACCGGTGGGTATCTCGACGTTCTTCGTCATCCCGAGGATGTCGCTGAACTGCAGGCGGAGGAAGCGTACGTTGTGCTCTCCCATGAGCCCGAGGATGTCCTTCTTGGAGGCGCCTTTCAGATCCGGGAGACGCGGCGCTCCCGCGGTGCTGATCACCGCCTGAGACTCGAGCGGCGTGGGAAGGGTTCGAGATTCGACGTCGCTCTGGCGCCGTCGCGTGGGAGTGATGGTTGCCATGCTCTTGCTACCTCGTGGTCAGGGTGAAGGGGCGGCGACACCGGAAGCTACTCTGTGCCTGCAGCACTGTCAAGGAGATTCTGCATCTCGTGCAGAAATTGATGATCACTTCCGCATCTTAGCGCACGGAACGTGCCGCGATGAACAAGAAAATCTGCATGTTGTGCAGAAATTCCCGGTAAGCTGCTGTGAGCGTAGCTACTGCGGGATGTCGAGCGCCTCACCGCCGAAGACGCGGGATCGCTGCGCCGCGAAATCCCAGATCGCGTCGAGCGGCCGCTGGCCGGCGAGGGGAAGGATCACCCCCGGGTTCAGGATGCCCGCGGGATCGAAGGCCTCCTTCACCTCACGGAAGAGGGCCACCATGTCGGCTCCCCAGACGGTCTCGAGCAGCGGCGCGCGCAGCCG
>JBPCIT010000436.1:0-10487 GCA_051006015.1 Longimicrobiaceae bacterium | reverse complement strand
GACAACGTGCTCTACCTGCGCATGAGCGGCGGATGTCAGGGGTGCGCGGCATCGGCGGCGACCCTGCGGATGGGCATCGAGCGGATGGTCAAGGAGTCGATCCCCGAGATCCAGGGAGTGGTAGACGTCACCGATCATACCGCAGGCGTCAATCCCTATTATTGAGTAGCCGAGATCCGGGTGCTCGGCTGTGTAGAGAGGGAGGGTGCCGTGCAGGCGCTCTCCCGTTTTTTCGCCCCGCGTGGCATGGAAGTTGTACCGTTCTGCGCGCTTGTGTGCGGTCGAAGGTTTGTTTCGCCTTCTGGACTGCTGTGCAGCAGGATGAATGCTGCCGCGCCCAATCGTTCACTCACATGAGATCTATCATGCAAATTTTCCGTTTGTCACTCGCGCTCCTCACGGCACTGGTTCTGATCGTCCCGGCTCCGGTCGCCGGGCAGACCTTTCCCGGCTTCGGAGGTATCGAGGGGCGGGTGGGCGCCATCCTGCCGGATGACGGCGATCCCGGCCTCAGCGCGTCAGTGGACGTAGACCTGGGGTACGTGGGCACCCCGTTGCTGCGCGCCATCGCCGGTTTCCATTATTTCACCGCGGATGTGGAGAACCGCCGCAGCGGTGGACAGGTACTCTCGGGCTCTCTCACCGGCATCGGGGGACGCGCTGGTCTGCGGCTGGATCTCCTGGGCGCATCGCGCATCGGTCCCTACGTCTCCGCAACGGTCGCCGTAGACAACATCGACCGAGATGCCGATAACCCTACGCTGCAGAGCGACTTTGAGGATGTGTATGCGGGCGTCCTGGTCGGCGCCAGCATCGGCGTGGGGCTGGCGTACGCGCTCGACGAGGCGCAGCGGTTCGCAGTGACCGCGGAAGGGCGTCGCGTGTTCGCCTCGGACGGCAACCTTGCCCACTGGGCCGCCGAGGCGGGATTCCGCATCACCGCGCGTGGCCGGGGGGCGTACGACCCGGTCTTCCGCTACCGCGATCCGTTTTTCCGTGACGAGGCCGCCATGACGGCGGCGGAGCGCGAGCGAGTGCGCGCCGAGCGGGAGCGTCTGGAGGCCGAGCGCCTGCGCACGGAGCGTGAGCGCACCGAGACGGAGCGGCAGCGGATCGAGCGCGAGCGCACCGAGGCCGAGCGTGCCCGCGCGGAGCAGGAGCGCCTTGCCCGGATGACGGACGAGGAGCGCGAGCGCGCCCGCCGCGAGGCGGAGCAGCTGCGGGTGCAGGCGGACACCCTGGCGCAGGCCGCCCGCCGGGAGGCGGAGGCGCGCGCCGTCGCCGAACGCGAGGCGGAGCAGCTGCGCGGGGAACGGGCAGCGGCGGAAGCCGCGGTGCGCGAGGCGGAGATCCGTGCCGCGGCAGCCGAGCAGAGGCTCTACTCGGCGCTGCTCGACCTGGACCGCCTGATCGCCAACATCACCGAGATTCGCGAGACGGAGCGCGGGCTGGTGGTGGTGCTGGGGCAGGGGCTATTCGCCAGCGGGCAGTCCGCGCTCTCGCCGCGGGCGCGCGAGGAGGTCAGGCAGATCGCCACGGTGCTCACGCAGTTCCCCGAGCAGCGCATCGCCGTCGAGGGGCACACGGACTCCGTCGGCTCCGAGACGGCCAACCAGCGCCTCTCCGAACAGCGCGCCGAGTCGGTGCGCGCCGCGCTGATCGCCGAGGGGATCGACCCGGGACGCGTGGAGATGGTGGGGTACGGGCAGAGCCGCCCGATCGCGGACAATGCGACGGCGGATGGGCGCGCCCAGAACCGCAGGGTCGAGATCGTGATCGTCGGCGCCCGCCGCCCGGCTGCGATGCAGTAGACTACACCCTCACCCCCTCTCCCGCATGCGGGAGAGGGGGAAGGTTTTCGTGCAGGCCTCACGCTCCACGCTCCGCGAGTACCTCCTCCTCCCGCATCCCTGATCCCTCCTCCGGCCCCTGGCGCGGCAGCACCAGTGAGAACGCGCTCCCGCGTCCCGGCTCACTCTCGAGCTCGATCCGGCCGCCGAGCAGCACCGCGTACTGGCTGGAGAGATACAGCCCCAGTCCCGTCCCCTCGTGCGGTCGGGAGAGGCCGCTCTGGAGCTGCTCGAAGGGCCGGAAGAGCCGCGCCTGGTCTGCCTCCGGGATCCCCGGTCCCGTGTCGGCGACGGTGAGCACGACCTCGCCGTTGCGCCCCTCGACGCTGATCCGCACCTCGCCCCGCTCGGTGAACTTCACCGCGTTCCCCGCCAGGTTGATCAGGATCTGGCGCACCTTATCGGGATCGGTGGGGACGATCTCGGGCGGCGCGCAGAGCTCCATCCGGAAGACCAGCTTCTTCTCACGCGCGAGCGGCTCGATCACCACCGCGACCTCCTCCGCCAGCCCGCAGAGGTCGGTCTCGGTGATGTGCACCTCCATCCGCCCCGCCTCGAGCCGCGCAAAGGAGAGCACCTCCTCGATCAGCCCGCGCAGGTGGCGCGCGGCCGTCTCGATCCGGCCGAGCGCCGTCCGCTGCGCCTCGTTCAGCTCCCCGTGCAGCCCCATCTCCAGCAGCTCGAGGTGGCCGAGCACCGCGTTGAGCGGCGTGCGTAGCTCGTGGCTCATCGCCGCGATGAAGTCCGACTTGGCCCGCGAGGCCGCCTGCGCTGCCTCCCCCAGCTCGAGCAGCTCCTGCGTCTGCTCCGCCAGCGCCGCGGCCATCTCGTCGAAGCTGCGCCCCAGCTCGGTGATCTCGACCGGCACGGTCTGCGGCAGCCGCCCCACCCGCGCCGTCAGGTCGCCCGAGGCGAGCGCGGCCGTCATCCCCCGCACGCGCAGCAGCGGATCGGCAAGCCAGTAGGCGAGGAAGTGGCTCAGCACGAGCGCGGCGAGGATCACCACCACCAGGAAGCTCAGCAGCCCCACGTAGGAGCCCGCCACCGACGCCTGGATCTCCGAGAAGGGATGCTCCATCCAGACGCGCCAGCGGAGGGAGCGGATCTCCGCGACGCCCACCAGCACGCGCTGCGTGGTGGCCGACGCGAGCGTGCGGGGATCGCCTCGCAGATAATCCGTGGTACCCGCATCCACCACCCCGCGCACGGCGTCGAAAGCGACATCGTTCGAGACAGCACGAGGCGGATCGCCTGGCTGGTACTCGCGACCGCTGTCGAAGACGAGCATCCCCTGCGCATCGGCCACCCGCAGCGCTTCGCCATTCGTGGGCGGCACCGTCGGCCGCGGTAGCGCCCGCAGGTCGAGGGCGCCCACGATGTAGCCCGCGAAGGTGTCCGCCAGCAGGATCGGATGGGCGATCACCACCAGCGGCTCGTTCGCCCCGCCGCGGCCGGCGAAGACATCGGAGATCACGGTCGAGCGCGACTCCCGCACCCGCCGGTAGTAGTCGCGGTCGCTGAAGTCCAGCCCCAGCCGCGTATTCCCCGCCTCGTCCGCCACGGGATGAAAGGCCACGGTAACGCCGCGCGCATCGGCGGCGTAGAGGTTGAGGAAGCCGGGGAACTGCTCGTGCTCGACGCTCAGGAGCCGCTGCAGCTGCTCGGGATCGAAGGTGCCGCGTCGTTCGGCGCCCTCCGCCACCGAGCGGATCACCCCCTGGTACAGGGAGACGTACTGCTCGAGCTTGGAGGCATAGGTCAGCGAGAGCAGAGAGACCCGCTCGCCGGCGCGCTCGATGCGGCTGCGCCACTGCTGCTCCCCCTCCCAGACGCCGAAGACCAGCGCGGGCAGCGTCGCCAGCAGCGCGATCATCACCGCCAGCGCGGAGCGCAGCCGCGGCGCCCCGGGAGTACGCAGCACCCGGCGCACCGCCGGCAGCAGCAGCAGCGCCTCGACCATCAGCGCGTAGAGCAGCCCGTTGAAGCCCTGCTTGAGCAGGATGATCGTCCCCGAGAGCCCCGAGAACCGCAGGATGCCGAAGTAGAAGAGGTAGACCAGCGGGGTGCCGAGCACGATCCAGAAGACCACGTCGGCGGTGAGCAGCCGCCATCCCCGGCGCATCACCAGGTAGCCCACCACCAGACCCTCGATGCTGAAGATCGCCACCGCGTAGGGATGGCCCCAGAGGGAGATCGTGTAGAGGGAGGCGAGGAAGGCGGCGACCAGCCCGGGGCCGGCACCCAGCGCGGCCGCGGCCAGCAGGTAGGCAACGCCCCCGAAGATCAGGTGGACGCCGGGGAGGACCGGAATGGAGAGCGTGTTGAGGAGGAAGCCCACCGCGCCCAGCAGCACGGCGGCGACCCAGCGATGCTCCGATAGAAGCCTGACCAGACGGCGGAGCATTGTCCGCTCTCAGCCCGCCCTTCGCGTCTTGCGGCGCAGGAAGTCGCGCATGATGTACTGTCCGAGCGTCATGGTGGTCGTGAAGTACGCCTTCCCCCGCGCGACCTCCGAGACCCGGTTGACGAAGGCGATCAGATACGGATCGCGCGCCAGCATGAAGGTGTTGATCAGGATTCCCGCCTTCCGGCAGGCGGCCACCTCCTGGAAGGTCTCCCGCAGCACCCGCGGATCGAGTCCCATCGAGTTCTTGTAGACCTGTCCGCCCGGCAGGGTGACGGCGGAGGGCTTGCCGTCGGTGATCATCACGATCTGCCGCATGTCCTTGTTCTGCGCCAGCAGCAGCCGCCGCGCCAGCTTGAGCCCCTCGGCGGTGTTGGTGTGGAAGGGACCCACCTGCGCGTGCGCGAGCTGCGAGAGGGGGATCTCCTCCGCCCGGTCGCCGAAGAGCACCACCCGCAGCGTATCCCCCGGGAACTGCGTGCGGATCAGGTGCGTCAGCGCCAGCGCCACCTTCTTCGCCGGGGTGAAGCGGTCCTCCCCGTAGAGGATCATCGAGTGGCTGGTGTCGAGCAGCAGCACGGTGGCGCAGCTCGAGCGGTACTCCGCCTGGTGCACGTAGAGGTCGCCGTAATCGAGATCGAGCGTCCCGTCGGCCCTCAGCCCCTCACGTCCCAGCGCGCTCTTCAGCGTGCGAGGGATGTCCAGGTTCAGCGTGTCGCCGAACTCGTAGGGGCGGCTGGCGGCCTCGGCTTCGACCCCGGTGGCCAGGTGCGCGGTGTCGTGCGATCCGAAGCTGGACTTGCCCATCGCCCCGAGCAGCCCCTTGAGGGTGCGGTAGCCCAGGAAGTCGATCCCCTTCTCGGTGAGGTCGAACTCGACCTGCTGGGCGGCGGAGCGCGCCTCGTCGATCTTTCCCTCCCCCTGCATGTCGAGTGGCTGATAGCCGCCGGGCATCTGGGGCGCCTGGGAGACGTTCAGGTATCCCTCCTCGACTAGCCGCTCGATCAGCCGGTCGAGCAGCTCGGCGATCTTCTGGCGCACCTCCTCGTCGCCCTGCCCGTCGCCGCGCATCTCGGCGAGCATCTCGGGGGTGAGCTGGCCGCTCTCGATCAGCGCGCGGAGCAGCGCCTCCTTGAGCGCATCCATCGAGCGGTCCGCATCGTTGAACTCGCCCCAGTAGGGATGGTAATGGTCTCCGCCGGCGAAACCGCTCTGCAGGAGAAAATCCGAGAGGCGGTCGAGCAGCGCCTGCAGGTTGAGCGCGTCGGCCAGCTGGCCGGTATAGCGGGTATAGTTGGTGAAGCGCATGAGTCGGCCTGTGCACGGGAATTGCTCCGGGGGACGCTCCCCGCACGCTCCGGGCCAGGTATCCCGTGGCGTCAGGGGGCGGCAGCGTCTAAATTACGGCGCCACGGATCATCTGAACAGAGAGTATCGCACTGCTTCACGCATTCCTGTCCGGGGTGCGCCGGGTCCGAAGGGGTCGCCGCCGTGCCCCGGAGGCGTTGTTTCCGGACCGCGGCCCCCCGATCCAGCTTCCCGACGCACCCAAACGCCCGCCCGCCGCTCCGCTCGCGACGGGCGCGTTTGCTGCGCTCGGGCACCGCAACTTCCGCCTCTTCTGGTGCGGCCAGCTCCTTTCCCTGACGGGCAACTGGATGCAGTCCACCGCCCAGGGGTGGCTGGTGCTGGACCTCACCAACTCGGAGTTCCTGCTGGGTGTGGTCACCGCCGCGGGATCGCTCCCCGTGCTGCTCTTCACCCTCTACGCGGGCGTGGTGGCGGACCGGCGGGACAAGCGGAGGATCATCCTCACCGCGCAGGGGTGTGCGCTCGTGCTGGCGCTCGCGCTGGCGGTCCTCACCCACACCGGGCTGATCAACCTTGGATGGATCGTGATCCTGGTGCTGCTGCTGGGGGTGGCACACGCCTTCGAGGTGCCTACCCGCCAGTCCTTTTTCGTGGATCTGGTGGGGAAGCAGGACCTGACGAATGCGATCGCGCTCAACTCCGCGGCCTTCAACCTGACGCGCATCATCGGCCCGGCGGTGGCGGGAATCCTGATCGGTACGGTGGGGATCGCGGCCGTCTTCTACCTGAACGCCTTCTCCTACGCGGGGGTGATCATCGGGCTGCTGCTGATCCGTCTCCCCCGCTTCCAGCCGCCGCCGCGCACCGCATCCACCTGGGCCAACTTGCGGGAGGGGTTCGCCTGGATCCGCGGCAACCGGCTGCCGCGGGCGCTCGTCTGGCTGATCGCCGCCGCCTCGATCTTCGCCTTCCCCTACGCCATGCTGCTGCCGGTCTTCGCGCGAGACGTGCTGGGGGTGGGGGCGCAGGGGCTGGGGTGGCTGCTCTCGGCCACGGGCGCGGGCGCGCTCGCGGGGGGCATCGCGCTCGCGGCGATCGGCAGCCGGGTGCGGCGGGGTCCGCTGCTGCTCGTCTCCTCGATCGCCTTCACGCTGCTGCTCGGCAGCTTCGCGCTCTCGCGCTCCTTCGCGCTCTCCCTCTGCCTGCTGGCGGCGGCGGGGTTCATGATGATCCTCAACAACGCGACGACCAACGCGCTACTGCAGTCGCTCGTACCCGACGCGCTGCGCGGGCGGGTGATGGGCGTCTACGTCTTCATGTTCCTGGGGATGACCCCGATCGGCTCCCTGCAGGCCGGCACGCTCGCCCGCTGGCTGGGGGCGCCCACCGCGCTGGCGATGGGTGCCACGGTGCTGCTGGGCATCATCCTGCTGGTGTGGTCACGGGTGCCGGAGCTGCGGGAGGTACGGTAACGCTGTGGTCCCTCACGGCTGGCGCGGTCCGCTCCTGTCTGCCCCGGCTGGAGGCTCTCTGTCCAAGATTGCACCACCCGCTCCCGCAGCCGGCTGGACAGAGCATGCCACATCTGGCATCTTTGGGTGATGAAGAAACCGCACTCCAGGCCGGTCGTGTGGGTCGGAAACAGCTTGGAAGAACTGCGGGACTTTCCCCCGGCTGTGCAGCGCGAGATCGGCTTCGCGCTACGGCGCGCGCAGGACGGAGACAGGCACCCCGACGCCAAACCGCTGAAGGGCTTCGGCGGCGCCAGCGTACTGGAGATCGTCGAGAATCATGATGGCGACACCTGCCGGGCCGTCTACACGGTGCGCTTTGCCGATGCGGTCTACGTGCTGCATGTTTTCCAGAAGAAGAGCAAGAAGAAGATCGCCACACCGAAGCATGAGCTGGACCTGATCCGGGCTCGGCTGAAGGAAGCAGAGAGGCTCCACGCGGAGCGCCCACGAGAAGGAGGAAGTCATGCCTGAACTGCCGAAACACACCGTCAGCTCCGGGAACGTCTTCGCGGACATGGGCTTGCCCGATGCCGAGGAGCTGCTGGCGAAAGCGGACCTGGCGATTCAGATCAGCTGCATCATTGAGGAGCGTGAGCTCACGCAGGCCGAGGCCGCCGAGCTGCTCCGCATCGACCAGCCGAAGGTCTCTGCCCTGGTGCGCGGACGTCTGGAGGGCTTTTCCATCGAGCGGCTGACCCGCTTCCTCAATGCGCTGGGTCAGGACGTGGAGATCGTGGTGCGTCCAAAGCCCCGTTCCGAGCGGCACGGTCGCACGCGGGTGATCTCCCGGCGCCGGAGCGCGCCGGCGGCTCGTGCAAGCTGAAGCCGGCGGTTCGATCAGGAGGTGGAGTGATGAAGACGATCTCGTCCTATTTCGCTGCCGACGTATAAGCATTGATGTTGGAAGTTCCTTATGCTCTTCGGGAGCGGCTGCTCGCCTGGTACGATCAGCACCGCCGCGATCTGCCCTGGCGCACGAGTGGAGGCGGGGAGCCGGACCCGTACCGCGTCTGGCTCTCGGAGGTGATGCTGCAGCAGACGCGGGTCGAGACGGTGAAGCCCTACTTCGAGCGCTGGCTGGAGCGCTTTCCCACGCTCGAAGCGCTCGCGGAGGCGCCGCTCGCGGAGGTGCTGAAGGCGTGGGAGGGGCTCGGCTACTACTCGCGCGCGCGCAACTTCCACCGTGCGGTGCGGGAGGTGGCGGAGCGCTACGGCGGCACGGTGCCCGACGACGCCGAAGCCCTGCGCGCGCTGCCAGGCGTGGGGCGCTACACGGCGGGCGCGGTGGCCTCGATCGCCTTCGGCAGGGAGGCGCCGGTGGTGGATGGCAACGTACGCCGCGTCTTCGCCCGCTGGATGGACGAGCCCGACCCGAAACAGGCGGAGCTATGGCGGTTGGCCGAGGTACTTGTCCCGGGTGAGCGGCCCGGCGACCTGAACCAGGCGCTGATGGAGCTGGGTGCCACCATCTGCACCCCCCGCTCCCCGCGCTGCGGCGCCTGTCCGGTGCGGGCTTTCTGCGCCGCCTACGCCGCCGGCACGCAGGAGCAGCGCCCGGCTCGCAAGCCGCAGCGGGCGCTGCCGCATGAGGACACCGTGGTGGCGGTCGTCGAGCGGGAGGGACGGCTGCTGCTGGTGCGCCGGCCGCTGGACGCGCGCCTCGGAGGGATGTGGGAGTTCCCCGGCACCGTGCGCCGGCGCGGCGAGGGCGTGGCGGCGGCGGCCGAGCGGGGAGTGCGGGAGGGGCTATGCCTCGAGGTGCGGGCGGGGGAGCCTGTAGGCGTGGTCGAGCACGGCTTCACGCACGTGCGGGTCACCTACCGGGCGGTGCGGTGTGAGGTGGTGGGTGGAGAGGAGCGGGCGGTGGGGTGGGAGGGGTGGGGATGGGTAACGCCGGAGGAGCTTGGGGACTACGCCCTCCCCGCCGCGCAGAAGAAGATCGCGGCCCTGGCCACGGAGCGGACGCTGTTCTCTCAGAGCAAGCCGACGGCGTAGCGGTCGAGCCAGGCGGCTAGCTCGGCGAGGCTCTCGCGGGCGAGCAGCTCCTTGCGCTCCCCTGCTGCCAGCGCATCCGCTGCCCGGTCGAACAGCGCGACGGCGAAGCTGTCGTCATCGTGCCGCGCTCGGTAGCGGATGCCGTCAGCCGCATCCGGGTGCTCGTGGATCGCGAGCGACCAGAGACGCGTGAGAGCATACGGGCCGCTCACCACGGCTGCGGTGCCGCCAACACGAACCAGACCGGGGCCGTGCAGAGCAACCAGCCGCAGGTCACGCCGCACCTCGATGCTGGAGAGGCTGCGCTCGGCGAGGTCGACCCGTTCGAGGATCCTGATCCCCGGCGTCCGCAGGAAGCTCTCGGCAAAGGCGAGGTGCGGCTCCTCCGCCAGATAGCAGACCCGGAACTCGCCGCCCGGCGCATCCTAGCGCCCCTGGGGCGAAGCATCAGGAGGTGGTCCGAAAAAGACGGGCGCGTGAACCACCCGGTGGATTCGGAAGAGAACCGTCCCGGCGGCGCAGATGTGCAGGGGAAGCGGACGGGTGGAGAGGTCGGCGGGCGGGAGCGGCGGCGGCCCGGGGGGTCCGGGTCCGTCGCTCATCCGAGATGCTCTCCATACGTGCGTGCGACCGCAATCGCGCCCTCCATTTCACTCGCCAGGAGCGCTTCGAGGGGACTTCTCCCCTCCAGTTGCGGGCTCGGAGAAAGCAGCACGGCAAGCCGGGTCCAGGGGCTCTGCACGTGGAACGCCTTGAGGAAACGATCCAGGCCCGGCACCACTCCGCTCCCGGTGAACTGGCAGGCGGGATACAGGAACTCCCCGTTCAGCTGCGGCACGGCGAGCAGCGTTCCACGCTGGCGGCGCGCATGTACCGCCTGCGGAGAGACACCCAGCATCTCGGCCACCTCACCCGCACGGTAGCCGCCTCCCGCCTTCTCCAGAATCTCCTCCTTCGCCCGCGCGCCCCGCGCATACGCCGCAGCCAGTGGATCCGGGCGCGGTGGATCGAGCGGCGCCACCTCGGCGAGCAACTCCGCCAGGCCGGCTACATCGTCGGACGCCGCCAGCGCATCCAGCAGCGCCTGCGCAGGTGCGGCATCCCCCAGCCGCTGGAGGAGGTGCAGGTAGCGCTGCACGAAGGCAGTGGTGAGCGCGCCGCGATCGGCTTCACCCCCGTGCGGGAGCGCTGCTCTCGCTGTGCGTGCGGTCTCTCTGCCTGACATATGGGCCCCCCTCCTCGGGCATTGCGTTGACAGCGTGAGAATAGGCTTGACAATGTGCGGTGTCAATGCACAGGTGTGGGATCCGGATGCTGGCGGATGATGGGATCCTCGGTTCTGTCCCCTCTCTCGGCCCAAGACCCTCCTCTCGCGTGGGGGGAAGGGGAGCACTACAGAGCTTGCAGGAACCC
>JBPCIT010000435.1:0-14913 GCA_051006015.1 Longimicrobiaceae bacterium | reverse complement strand
ATCCTTGGTGATCGAGCGGTGCCGCCCGATCCGGTACGCTCGCTGTAGCTCCCGCTTCAGCTCCCCGCTCAGCTGCACGCTCGGCATGGCCATCGCCAGCGGCGTCCCCTTCACCACGAACCCGCCGGTCGGTGCCTCCATCCGCAGAATTATGCCCGCCTCCCGGGTCAGCTCGAGGAGCTTTTCGGCGTCCACGTCCTGGATGTAGCCGGTCGCCGGGGCGAGCACCTCCGCGGCGCTCACGAATGGCGGATAGTCCTCTGCCTCCGGCTCATCCTCCTCCTCGCCGACCTGCTCCGGGAAGAGAGTCTCGATGGCGGCGTGCGTCTCCTCCGCTGCCTGAGCGATGATCGAGGTGGCCTGGATCGAGTCTACCACCTTGTCGATGAAGAAGATGAAGGCGGCAAGGCTGAGCAGGGCGAGAACGATCCCGAATGTGACCCCGAGTAGCGGCACAAAGGTATCGTCCTCCAGGCCGCGCACGGCGCGCAGCACCAGAAGCGCATAAACGAAGGTGCCGACGAAGGTGCCGAGGACGACCTGATTGGCCTTGTCGCGGGTGAAGTTGCGCAGCAGACGGGGCCCGAACTGCTGCGATCGCAACGCAAGCGCGACGATGGTGACCGAGAAGGTGATGCCGGCGAGCTGGGCCATCGCCCCCGCGATGGTGGAGAGCACGTCCCGCGCGCCGCTGGCCCCTGCACCGAAAAGCCAGGGCACTCCGCGGATCGGCTCGACCCCGATGTGCCGGTCGGCCTCGACGAGCAGCACGGCGAAGAAGATCCCGAGCAGGACGAGCACCCCGGGAACGAACAGCACCGAGGAACGAACGCGCTCCCAGACTTCCTTGATCCGTGCCGTCAATAGCACTTCCCGGTAAGGGGAGCCGCGGTTGTTTGCTCGCGGAGCGAGTGCTCCGGCGGCAGCCCGTTCAAGAAGCGGACCTACAAACGAATCACGACCGTCTCGCTGATCTTGTCGTGCAGCGCCTGCCGGTTGCGATCCCAGAGCATCTGCGCGAAGCCGAGCAGCCCGGTCAGGACGGAGGCGGCGTAGCCGCCGAAGCGCTCGAAGGAGGCCCACCAGCCGATGGGCTTGCCATCCAGCCGCAGCACTCGCATGCCGAGCAGCCGCTTCCCCGGGGTCTGTCCGCGCCAGAGGGTGGTGAAGGCGGTGAAGTACAGGCCGATCCAGCCGAAGCCGAGCCCCAGCTCGTCCGCGGCCACCCGCAGGAAGCTGAGGATGCCACGCCCCTCGCGCGCCTCCTCGAGGTCACGTCGCAGCCGGCGGTTGGTTCGCTCCACTCTGCTGATGCGGCTCTCCAGCGTCGCGATTCGCTCGCCGGCCAGTACCTCAGTGAGCCGCGGGCGCAGCGCCGCCGCGCTGGCACTGTCGCCGGCGGAAACCGCCTCCGCATAGAGGAGCGCGAGCGAGTCGGGATTCGCGGGGGCGCGGCGGCTGGCGGGACGGTCCGCGGGCTCCTCGGCTTCCCTGCGGATGCTATCCATCACCGTGCGCAACGGCCCCGGATCCACTCCCTGCTCCTCCAGGCGTGCCACGACCTCCGCCATCGCCACGCGTGCCGCCTCCGCGTCCTCGGCCTCCGCTTCGGCGTCGCGGACGGCTTCCGCGCGCGGCGGCTCGGTGCGCACCCGGAAGCGGGAGCGCACGCTGTTCCAGACCAGAACCAGCGCCAGCAGCAGCACGAGCGCGGCGAGAAAGCGAAAGGAGAGGCGCCAGGAGCGGCGCAGCAGACCGGCTCCCGCGCTGCGCCCGCCCATCCGGAAGAACATCCATGCGGCCGCGAGCACGAAGAGCACGAATCCACCCAGCCGCACCAGCAGGAAGACCAGCAGCAGATCGAGCAGCATTGCCGCCAGCCGGCGCGAGGGACGCGCCAGCGGCAGCCCCAACAGCTCGGGCGCCACCGTGAAGGCGTCCGGGGTGACGATCTCGCGAGGGTCCTGGAACTGATCGGCCATGGGCAGCGAGCAGGTGAGCTATCCAATCACGAGCGCGGGAACGCGCCCCTATCGTACGAAAGTGCGAGAGCGCGGGTTTCCCTCCACGCTCTCGCACTTTGCTTGGTCCTACTGTCGCCATTCACATCCGCTTGTAGGCCGGCCCGCTGCCACCCTCGCGCGGCGTCCAGCGCGGGCCGATCACGTCGGTGGCCTTGCAGTCGATGCAGTTGGGCGCATTGACCACCAGCCGGTCTCCCTGACGCTCATAGACGGCGGCGGGACACAGGTGTTCGTAAAGGGTGGCGACCTCGGGAGGGATGTCCTCGCCGACGATCAGGTGCGAGGGGATGTCGTCGCGCGTCTGGTTGCCGCTCTTGAAGACCGCGTCCACCTTGCTGAAGGTGAGCTCGCCGTCGGGGGAGAACGGCTGCTCCGGGGTCACCTGCCGTGCCACCTGCGCATCCGGCTCCATCTCGATCTTCCCACCGGGGAAGCGGCCGCCGGTGAGCGTCATCAGCCCGGCCTTCGCGCCGCCCAGGAAGAAGCCGTCCTTGAAGGCGAGCCGCATGTTGCGGGTGCGGTAGAGGTCCTCCACGACGTAGCTGTCGTTGATCCTGCGGTCGTAGGCGGCGAGTGTGGCGGCGGAGAGATCCCCCCGCTTGAGCGCCTCGAAGATCGTCTCCGCCGCGTAGATCCCCGACTGCATCGCGTAGTGGATGCCTTTGAGCGAGGGAACGTCCACGAAGCCCGCCGCATCGCCGAGGATCAGCACCCCGTCGCCGCTGCGCCGCTCAGGGAGCGCGTAGAAGCCGCCCTCGGGGATCGTCTTCGCGCCCCACTCGACCATCTCCCCGCCCTCGAGGTACTGCCGGAAGAAGGAGTGGGTCTTCATCCGCTGGAAGAGCTGGTGCACGTCCAGCGTCGTCTGCCGATAGTCGAGCCCCACCACCAGGCCGAGGGAGACGAGGTTCGGCTCGAGCGGATACATCCAGCTTCCTCCGAAGGCGTCGCGCGGCAGTGGCCAGCCCAGGGTGTGGACGATGGTGTCCAGCGGCTGCTTCGTCTCCCAGAGCTCCTTGACGCCCAGCGCGTAGATCTGCGGGTTCTCCGAGCGGATCCCCCGCCACTTCAGGTACCCCTGGGTGAGCAGGCCGCGTGTGCCCTCGGAGAGCACCACCACCCGCCCCGTGAGATCGGTGGGCGGCTCGAAGCGCGGGCCCGGCTCGCCGCTGCGATCGAGGCCGGCTGGCGTGGTACGCACACCGCGCACGGCCTCACCCTCGACCAGCAGCGAGGCCGCGGGGAAGCCGGGGAGCACGTTGACGCCGAGCCCCTCGGCCTGCTCGCCCAGCCAGCGGCAGATCTCGGAGATCGAGGCGATGTGATTGCCCTGGTTGTGCATCGGCGGAGGGGTGGGGATGCGCACGGCGTTTCCCTCCGTCATCAGGTAGACGCCCTCCTTCTGCACCTGGCCGCGGAAGGGGAACTCCCCCTCGTTCATCTCCGGAAAGAGCTCGCGGAAGGCGCGCGGGTTCACCACCGCGCCGGAGAGGTTGTGCTCCCCGAGCGCCGCCGCCTTCTCCAGCACCGCGATCTGGATCTCCCCGAGCTCCCCGCCGCTTTCCGCGTCCTGCTGGACGAGCTGCGCCAGCCGGATCGCACCCGCCAGCCCCGCCGGCCCCGCCCCCACGAAGACGACGTCCATCTCGATCGCCTCCGCGTCCGGCGCCTCGGTCAGGATGACCTGGTCCCGCGGCAGCTCCGGCTGGTAGCGGGCGGGGATGATGGATCCGTCACGCCGCGTCTCTTCTGCCATGCTCTCTCCCTTACCCGGTAGCGGTTCTCATCGTGGATTCTGGCGGTGCACTGCCCCTCTTCAGGCTCCCGCCCCCTAGCCCGATGGCGCCCGCACCCCTCGCCGGGGTGGCGTGTAGTCCAGCGCACGACGTGTAGTGCATCCCTGGCGAGCCGGGGTGAGGGCGCTCTAGCTCCCGTACACCTTCGGCACGCTGCCCGGCGCCACCGGCACGACGACCGGCTCGAGGAAGTAGTCGAAGTCGTGCTCGGAGCGCAGCCAGCGACGCACACGGTAGATGCGCCCCGGCGAGTCCGGCTCGAGCCGGACCTTCTGCGCGCGCCCCTGCCAGAGGTGGCGCCCGCCCTCGAGCAGCTCCTCGACCTCCCAGGTCTCGTTCTCGCCCAGCCCCATCTGCTCCAGCGGGAAGTGCAGCGTCGCCTGGTGGGCCTCGAAGGGATCGAGGTTGACCGCCACGAAGATGCTGTTGCCGGGCGCCTGCTTGCCGTAGAAGATCACCTGGTCGCTGTCGCTGTGATAGAAGCGCAGGTTCTCATACTCCTGCAGAGCAGGGTTCTCCCTGCGGATGCGGTTGAGCTGTGTGATCAGCGGACGGATGTTGCCGGGCCGATCCCAGTCCCATGCCTTGATCTCGTACTTCTCCGCGTCCAGATACTCCTCCTTGCCGGGGATCGGGGTGTTCTCACACAGCTCGAAGCCCGAGTACATCCCCCAGAGCGAGGAGAGGGTGGTCGCCAGGATCGCCCGGATCTGGAAGGCGGGGCGTCCACCCTTCTGCAGGAACTCCGGCAGGATGTCGGGCGTGTTCACGAAGAAGTGGCCGCGGAAGTATTCCTTCATCGGCCCCTGCGTCAGCTCGGTGAGGTACTCCTGCAGCTCTCCCTTGAAGTTGCGCCAGGTGAAGTAGGTGTAGCTCTGCGTGAACCCCGCCTTGGCGAGCGCCCGCATCATCTTCGGGCGGGTGAAGGCCTCCGAGAGAAAGATCACCTCCGGGTGCTCCTTCTGGATCCCGCGGATGCACCACTCCCAGAACTGCACCGGCTTGGTGTGCGGATTGTCCACCCGGAAGATCTTCACCCCCTGCTCGATCCAGTGTAGGAAGACCGACTGCCACTCCTTCCACTGCGCCTCCCAATCCTCGCCGTAGAAGTTGAGAGGGTAGATGTCCTGGTACTTCTTCGGTGGATTCTCCGCGTACTTGATGGTGCCATCTGGACGGATGAAGAACCACCCCGGGTGCTCCTTCACGTACGGATGATCGGGCGATACCTGGATGGCGAAGTCGATCGCCAGCTCAAGGCCGTGCTCGCGGGCAGCGTCCACCAGCCGACGGAAGTCGTCGAGGGTGCCCAGCTCGGGGTGCAGCGCCTTGTGCCCTCCCTCCTCACCGCCGATCGCGTAGGGGGAGCCGGGCTGATCCGCGCCCGCGCCGAGCGTGTTGTTCTTCCCCTTGCGGTGCGCGAGCCCGATGGGGTGGATCGGGGGGAAGTAGAGCACGTCGAAGCCCATCTCCTGCACGTACGGCAGCTTCTCGATCACGTCGTCGAAGGTGCCGTGCCGCTCCGGATCGTCCGACATCGAGCGCGGGAAGAGCTCGTACCAGGCGGAGTAGCGGGCCGCGACGCGGTCCACCTGCACTGGCAGCTCGCGGTCGTAGATGGTCAGGTCGCTGCGGTCGGGGTTGCGCTCGATCAGCTCGAGCAGCTCGGCATCGAGCGCAACAGCCACCTGCTCACTCTGCGCGGCGCCCTCGCGCAGCTCGGAGAGCAGCGCCTGGATGCGCTCGCGGTCGGCGCCCTCCGAGCGCTCGACGGCGCGGCTGACGATCTCGATGCCCTCGAGCAGCTCGCTGCCCACATCCTGTCCGGCGTTGAACTTCTTCTCCAGCTCCGCGCGCCAGCTCCCGAAGACGTCGGTCCAGGCGACCACGGTGAAGAGGTAGCGGGTGTTCTCCTCGAGCGCGAAGGAACCGCCCCAGCGGTCGTTGTTGATGAAGCGCATCCGCTCCTCCCGCCACTCCTCCTCCCCCTCGCGGTGCCAGCGTACCGCGGCGGCCAGCGCATCGTGCCCCTCCTTGAAGATGTCCGCGTAGACCTCGAGCACATCCCCCACCTCCCGTTTGACCGCGTAGCGGCCGCAGTCCAGCTCGGGATACACATCCTCGATCACGATTCGTCGGCTCGCGTTGATCACCTTCGTTCCTCCTTGTGGTTCCCCGGGGCTCGTAAACAGCAGCGCCGGGGGCCGCAAGGGACGCGCCAACCCCGGGCGGGAACGGGTGACGAATGCGCGAAAAGAAAGCGGCCTGGGAGGGGGATGTTGACCCTCCCAGGCCGCTGCGGCATCGCCCCCGTAAGGGCTTAGAAGAAGATGCGACTGATCGTGAACCCCAACGAGACCAGGAGCGAGGCCGCGTAGATGTACTCGGTGCGCAGGAGCGGGGTGCGGGCGGGCACCACGATCTTGTCGCCCGCGCGCAGGTTGAGCTGATCGAGGGTGCGTCCCTCGATGATCGCCTGCTGCAGCGCCGCTCCGTCCCAGATCCGCTGGCTGCCTCGCTCGATCCGGATGCGGGTGAGCGTCGCCTCCTGCCCCGGTCCACCCGCGGCCATCAGCGCCTCGGTCAGCACCTCGTCGGAGGGGAGCACATAGAAGCCGGGCTGGCCGACGGCGCCGAGGATCGAGACGCGCATCATCGAGCTCGCCCGCACCACCGGATTGCGGACGTGACGACTGACGTACTGCGCCAGATGATCCTGCAGCTCGGAGCGCAGCACCCCCTGCATGGGAACCACGCCGAGCGTCGGCAGATCCAGCGTGCGGTCGCGGCGCACCACGAAGGTGTCGGTGAGCGCAGGCTCGCCGGCTACCGACATCACGATCCGGTCGCCGACCTGGAAGTCACCCTCGGTCAGACGGGTGCGGATCAGCGTGGCCTCGTAGCGGGCGAGGTTTCGCATCTCGCCATTCTGCTGCGTCGACTGGGTGAGCTGCTGGTAGCGGGCGAGGGCCTCCTGCAGCTCCGCACGCGTCATGTGAGCCTGGGAGGAAGAGCGGCCGACGCCGGTCTGCGCCTCGGCCGCTACGCCGAAGGCGAGCAGAGGAATACAGAGGGCAAGCCCTCGAAGAAGCCAATACAAGCGAATCATCCTGCACATCCTGCGTTCAGTATTCACGTCCGCGCGCGGCGGCAACAACCGATCAGACGGTCACGCACCGCGAGCGGTCACATCCTGCGGGCGCGGCCGGCGGAGGCGGGCTCCAGAAGAGGCGGTCCCCCGTCCACGAGGCCGAAGCGGGCAAGCTGCGAGATCTTCCCGAGCATGGTACCCGTCAGGTCGGCCTCCGGAAGCACGGAGCCGCAGTCCGAGCACAATACGGGCCTAAGAGGCGCCCATTCGCCGTGGCCGTTGCCATCAGGCAGGGGAAAGACAGAACGGCGCGTCACGTCAGTCCGCGATTCTTCACAGTGGGTACATAGCATATCGACTCTGCCGCTCCTCCTCCGTTCAGCACGCCTGGCGCGGGCACTCCGGCCGCATGGCTCTTCACTCGAAGCTGTTCCGATTCCTCCCGGTAGGTGGCCGTGCGCGGATTGGCGTCGCACACCCGATTCAAGTTTGAGGCCGGTGCTCGCCACCAGACTGCGTACCGGATTCAAGCAACTATCCTCGAACGACTTACACCGATCTTGCGGAAGCTGCGGCTGTGGCATGATACCTGTCGCGTTGCACCCGTGCGACATCGGCGTCTCGCAACGGTGCAGCATCGCTGCCGTCATCTGTCCATTCGATGCCCCACTCTGTGACGCGATGCCCCCGCCCGGCGCGCATCTGTCGCCTCGATCCTGCAGCAGCACGCGGCCATACCGACGCTCGTTCCCACGTAACCCGTTGCTGGACAACATCCTATCAGAAGGCGTAAGTTCTGCACGAGTCTTGCAAACGCCACCCTGCACATGTCGGCTCCCCCGCCATCTCCATTTTCATGAGCCAGTGCACGGCCATACTTCGGCGCAGGAGCAGCGGCTCCGCCCGCGCGACTCCTGCGATTCCGACGCTCGTCGAACCGACGAGGCGCCGCCCGCTGGCCCTCGTCGCCCATCCGCAGGAGTGGTCCGCGCGTTCGCTCGAGAGCGTGTTGAGCGTCGGAGGCTACACGGTGGCGCGTGCCGCCACCGGGCCGCAGGCGGTCGAGGTTGCGCGCCGCACTCTGCCGGACCTGATCCTGCTCGACGCCGGTCTCCCTGACCTCGGCGGCGTGGAGGCCTGCCGCACGCTCTGCGGAGACGCGCGCATCGGCGCCTCCACTCCGATCGTCATCCTGCTTCGCGACCCTGCGACGCGGGAGCAGCGACTCGCCGGACTTCGGGCAGGCGCGTGGGAGTGCGTGGGTCTGCCGCTCGATACTGAGGAGCTTCTGCTGAAGGTGGATGCGTACGTGCGCGCGAAATCACACGCGGACGCTGCGCGCGAGGAGAGCCTGGTAGATGAGGCGAGCGGGCTGTACAACCTGCGAGGACTGCTCCGGCGTATCCGCGAGATGGGGGGTGAGGCCTGCCGTCACCGCCGGCCGCTCGCCTGCGTCGTCTTCGCCCTCGACGGCGGCGAGGCTGATGCGGCCGGACGCGGAGCCGGAGCGCGGGCAAGGGCAGCCCAGGCGGTTCCTCGCCTGCTGGGGCTCTTCCAGGACGCAGCCCGCAGTTCGGATGTGGTCGGGCGGCTCGGTGAGACGGAGTTCGTGGTACTCGCGCCCGGCACCGACGCGGCCGGAGCGCTGCAACTGGCGAGGCGCCTGCTGGCTGCCGCGGAAGCGGTCGATGCGGAGAGGAAGGGGGCTCCTACGCTACGCCTGCGCGCCGGCTGTCATGCCGTGGCCGACTTCTGCAACGCCGGGATCGAACCGGTCGAGATGCTGGTGCGCGCCGCTCAGGCGCTGCGCGCCCTCCCCGCGGGGATGGAGGCCGAGCGCATCCGCTTCTTTCCCTCGCCAGGCCGCGCCGTCGCCAGCTGACGCCGCGGCCGCCGCACGCCTCTCCCCTCCCGCGGAACCCAGCTCGCTAGACGCCCTGGAGCTGCTTCGACTCCTCCTCGGGCTCCACACCGCGCTCGTCGTGCGCCTCGTATCCCGCCAGGTAGGCGTAGTAGCGGTAGACGCCCCGCGGCTCCACGTCGTTCAGCACCGCGCCGAGGATGCGCACGGGGAGCCGGTCCATCAGGTCCAGCTTCGCCTCCGCCAGGGTGCGGTCGGTGCTTCCGGAGCGCAGCACCAGGAGCAGATTCCCGGTGAGGGTGCCGAGCGCGAAGGGGTCCACCCCTGCGCCGAGCGGAGGGCTGTCCACCAGGATCACCTCGTAGCGCGAGCGCAGCTCGACCAGCATCTGCGACATCGCGGCGGTCCCCAGCAGCTCGGGACCATCCTGCATCCGGGTGCCGCAGGCGATCAGATCGAGGGAGGGGCTCGCCGTCGACTGCACGATCTGCGCGAAGGGGACCCTGCCGGCGAGGAAATCCGTCAGGCCGGGCCTGCGTATCCGCTCGAAGAGGCGGTGCAGGCCACCCTTGCGGATGTCGCCGTCGATCAGCAGCGTGCGGTAGCCGAGGTCGGCGAAGGCGAGCGCCAGATTCGAGCTGATGAAGGATTTCCCGTCCCCCGCGTTCGGGCTGGTGACGGTCAGCATCAGCGGGCCGGCCGAGCCGTAGGCGTGCATCAGTGCCAGGCGGATCTCCCGGAACGCCTCGACGATCTGCGCGGTGCTCTCCTGCTTCAGCCGTCCCTTGTCGGTCTGGAGCTGCGGCACCGCGCCGAGGATCGGCAGCCCCATGCCATGCGTCACCTGCTCGGGGTAGCGCAGCCGCGAATCCATGCGGTCCAGCAGGATCGCGCCGAAGACAGCCAGCCCCACGCTCCCCAGCAGCGCCATCAGCATCATCCGCTGCCGCTGCGCGTCGTTGACCGGCTGCCGCGGCGCGGTGGCGCGGTCCAGAACCCGCACGTCGGGGATGGCGCTCGCCGCCGCCAGACGTGACTCCTCGAAGCGCTGCCGCAGGTTGGTGTAGAGATTCTCCGCCACCGAGACGCGCCGCACCAGCCGCGCCTCCTCGATGGTGCGGGTGGGGATCTGACGCAGCTCGCTGGATGCCGACTCGACGCGTGCCTGCAGCTCGCCTTCGCGGGCGGCGAGCTGCCCGACCACGCTGCTCGCCACGCTCGGAATCGTCTGCCGCTCGAGCCTGGCGATCTCCTCCTGAAGCTGCTGCACCGGCGGGTACTCGTCGGTGTAGCGGTACTGCAGGGCGCGCAGCTCGGCGCGCTTGCTGGTCAGCTCGCCCAGCGCGGTGCGCAGCTCGGTCGAGGCCTGCGCCGAGGGAACCACCTCGAGAGCGTTCAGCCCCATCCCGCTGCGCTGCCCCGCCGCGATAGCGCGCTGGATCGCTTCGCGGTCCTGCCGAAGCTGCTCGCGCTCGGTCCGCATCTCGAAGAAGCTGCTGATGGCGGGATCCCGCTGCTGGCCGGGAAAGACCGGGTATGCGTCCCTGTCCGAGGGGAGCGTCGCGGTGGTCACGCGGAAGTTCTCGAGCCCCACCTCGGCGTCGCGCAGATTGCCCTCGGCGTAGTGGAGCTGCTCCTGGAGAATCTCGGTCAGCTCCTCGAGCTGGGCGCGCTTGAGCTCCGCCGCCACCTCGACGAAGCGTTCGGCGATGGAGTTCGCCGTCGCGGCTGCCCGCTGCGGATCGCGACCGGTGAACTCGATGCTGATGAAGTTCACCGTCTGATCGACCGTGGTCCTCATCTGCCGGGTGAGGCTGCGGATCACGTCGCTCGGGGCACGAATGCTGAACTCGATGGTGCGGCCGGGGCGGAGCGCCTCCGGAGCGGGTGTCCAGTCGAAGCCGAGCTCCTGGCCGATGGGCTCACCCACCGTGCCCCGCTGCAGCACCGTACCATCCTGCGCGGAGAGCTCGAAGCCGCGGCCCGCGGGGTCCACCGCCAGCCGGTAGCTTCCGGGGGTGAAGACCTCCTGCAGACGCAGGGAGCCGAGCGCCGCCGAATCGGCCGCGGAGGAGGTGGCGACGAAGAGCCCCTGCTCGCGCGCGACTGGCTCGAGCACCGCGTACGAGCGAAGCAGCTCGACCCACGCCTGCGAGCGCAGCAGCTCCGCGGAGCGGATGGGGCCGCCTCCGCGCTCGGCGCGCATAGCGGAGTTCTCGATCCATATCGTCGTCGATGCGGCATACTGGGGCGGAATCAGGCGGGCAATGCCGATTCCGGCCACGACGCCCAGCAGGATCACTCCCAGCATGAGCCACTTGTAGCGCACCAGCGCTGCGGTGTAACGGCGCCAGTTGAACCCGGGCTCGCGCCCGGGCGGCATCCCTGCGAACGACTGCGGGGCGACCGGAGCCGGCGCGTGCACGGGTGCCGGGTCGCGGAAGGCCGGCGGTTCAGGCACCGCGGGAGACTGATTGGACATATCTACTGTCTATGATCGATCGAGAGGTTCGGTTCCGTACGCAGCTGCGCCGTCCGGCGCGCGTGCTGCAGAATACGCAAGATGCAGGCACAACCGCCCTGGCCTCGTTCCGACCGCCGCGGCTCGCCCTTCCGGAGCCGCCGTTCTGCTCCCCAGACGCGCTGTTGCGGCAGCACCACACAGCGTTGCGGCCCGCAAGCGGGAACGTCACCTTTTTCACTTGCTCCGCAGCGGCTATTTTTGTATCATTCGGCAGCTACGGAAACAACCTGGTGCTGGCTGCCTGGCGGAGCTTTCCTCGAAAAGCCTCCTTCCCATGCAGGTGCGTGCGAGGGAGACTTAATTCCGAAGCGCTCCGGGCGGCTGGCGTTCCCTCGTGAGCACCCGGCCATACCTCGCAAACACTCGATCTCTCCCCCGGCATGCACTCTCCCTCACATGGTCCCACGATTGCAACCGTAGAGCAACACCCGCTCTATCATCGTGGCCATCTTGGCGGTCCGTCATCACGTCGGCTCCGCACAGATCCCCCGCAATCTCATAAGCGGAGCCCAGGGAGCCAGCCGAATGCGAGTTCGTGAATTCAGCAGCCAGAGCGAGGAAACGTTGCCCCCTGCGATGACGAGTGCCGACGGTGACATCGCCGCGCTCGTACAGGTGGCGCCCGAGATCAAAAGCGGGCTCTCGATCCTGATCGTGGACGACGAGCGCACGCTGGGCGAAAGCTGCGCGAGCGTGCTCAAGCTCGAGGGCTACAACGTGAGCGTCTCCTCGCGCGGGCAGGAGGCACTCGAGCTGCTGCGCCGCAAGGCCTTCGACATCGTGCTGCTGGATCTCTACATGTCGGACGTGCCGGGGATCGAGCTGCTGCGCGCCTGCCTGGAGACGAACCCGGACACACTCGTCATCGTGATCACCGGCAACCCGAGCGTGGCCTCCAGCCTGGAGGCGCTCGGCGAAGGGGCGTGGGACTACCTGCCCAAGCCCTTCTCCGCGACGCACCTGCAGGTGCTCCTCGGGCGGGCGGCGCACGCGGTGATGGTTACCCGGGAGACGCGCGAGCTGAGCGCGGAGCTGGAGAAGCGCCACGGCCACAGCGAGAAGATCACCCTCCTCGGCCGCTCCCCGGCTTTCTGCCGCGTGATCGACCTGTCGCGCAAGGTCGCCGCCACCGACGCCTCCGTCTTCATCACCGGCGAGAGCGGCACCGGCAAGGAGATGATCGCGCAGTTCATCCACCACCACAGCCGGCGGAGCAGCCGGCCGCTGGTGGCGATCAACTGCGCGGCGCTCCCCGAGCCGCTGCTCGAGTCCGAGATGTTCGGACACGTCAAAGGCGCTTTCACCGGCGCGATCCGCGACAAGCCCGGGCTGCTCGAGACCGCGAACGGTGGCACCCTCTTCCTGGACGAGCTGACGGAGATGTCGCAGACGATCCAGGCGAAGCTGCTGCGCGTCATCCAGGACGGCGTGGTGCGTCGGGTCGGCAGCGAGACCACCGATGCGGTGGTCAACGTACGCTTCATCGCCGCCACCAACCGGGAGCCGATCGAGGCGACCGAGGCGGGCATCCTGCGCAAGGACCTCTATTACCGGCTGCGGGTGGTGCCCATCCGGGTGCCGCCGCTGCGCGACCGCCCTGAGGACATCGAGGCGCTGGCGCGCCACTTTCTGGTACTCTACTGGAAGCGACACCGCGGCAGCCGCACGCCGGTGCCGCGCTTCACCCCGGGTGCGATCCGCGCGATGCTCTCCTGGCCATGGCCGGGAAATGTGCGCGAGCTGCAGAACGTGATGGAGCACGCGGTGGTGCTGCTCGATCCCGGAAGCGACATCCAGCCGCAGGACATCCCCTTCATCCATGAGGATGGCTCGGTCGCCGAGGAGCTGAGCGTCTCGGGCGAGGCGATGTCCTTCACCGGAAAGATCCTGGAGGAGAAGTACCACTCGGCGCGCGATCGGGTTCTCGCCGAGTTCGAGCGCAGCTATCTGAGCTGGCTCGTCAACCGTGCCGACGCGAACATGTCGAAGGCAGCGCGAATCGCGGGTGTGGACCGCACCACGCTGTACCGCCTGATGGAGAAGCACGGTCTGCAGCGCGACACGGTGATCAAGGAAGCCTAGCGAGCGATGAAAGATCGAGAAAGCTCGCTGCTCTCTCGCGCGGACGCGGGTACGGCGGATCCCCTGGCGCAGATCTCCTCGCCGCTGCTCGCCGCCGCCGCGCGGCGGGTGGCTCAGGTGTGGCGCGAGCAGGCAGGCGAGGCGCTCGGGGAAGCGGAGGTGGTGGAGGACCTGACCGCCCTCGCTCTGGCGCTCGAAGCCACCGACGCCGACTCGCTCGCCAATCTGGAGAGCGAGTCCCCCGCGGTGCTGCGCCGGCGGCTGCTCGAGCTGCTGCGCGCGGAGGTCGTCGTCGAGTGGCAGCGGCCCGATGCGCCGTTCGAGCCGGAGGCGATGGTCCGCCTGCTCGGCCGCTTCGAGCAGGTTCGCGAGGCGCTCGAGCCCAACTGGGACCAGTATTTCACCTCCCGGCTCATGGGTCCCGAGGGGCTCGAGCTGGTGATGGAGATCGCCCACGATCTGCGCTCCCCCCTCACCTCGATCCTCTTTCTGGCGGAGGCGCTGCGCCGCGGCCAGAGTGGCGAGATCAACGACGTCCAGCACCGGCAGCTCGGCATCGTCTACAGTGCGGCGCTCGGGCTGACCTCGGTGGTGAGCGACGTGATCGAGCTGGCGCGCGGCGGCAACCGACTGATGGATCGGGAGCCCTTCCCCTTCTCGGTGGCGGAGATCTTCGACTCGGTGCACGACATCGTGCAGCCGATGGCCGAGGAGAAGGGCCTGACGATGCGCTTCCTGCCACCCGCCAACGATCAGCGGCTCGGCTACCCGACGGCACTAAGCCGCGTTCTGCTCAACCTCACCAGCAACGCCCTGAAGTTCACCGACGACGGGTTCGTCGAGATCCTGGCGCAGGAGAGAGAGCAGGGGCGGGTGGAGTTCTCCGTGCGCGACACCGGCCGCGGCCTCAAGGCCGAGGTGCTGCGCAACCTCTACCAGCCCTTCCGGCGCGCTCGCGGACGTAGTGGATACACCTTCTCCGGGAGCGGCCTCGGCCTGGCGATCTCCCGCAAGCTCGTCGAGGCCATGGGAGGCGAGCTGAAGCTGGAGACGAATGCGCAGTGGGGCACCCGCTTCTTCTTCGAGCTGGACCTTCCCGTCGCGGACCTCATCTAACTCCCCGCCCTACCCTCCGCCACACCCGCAGTACAACAGACGTTCATCGCCGGCACGCGAGTTGCTCACAGCACCACGCACGCGTAGGGGCACGTTGGGCAAGTACTTGTGGCACCTCCTCGACAACGGTCGGCGCGCCACGACACGGCAGAGCTGTCGCAGGTAGGGGCTTCCTCGAGCGGAGCCGCTGTTGCTGACCTCCGAAGCTGCCCGCGAACGTCGATTCTACCATGTGCACAGCGTTTGCACAGGCGAGCACGGCGAAAAACCGGGGCGCTTTCACTTCAAGGAAGTCAATGCACAGGTGTGGGATCCGGATGCTGGCGGATGATGGGATCCTCGGTTCTGTCCCCTCTCTCGGCCCAAGACCCTCCTCTCGCGTGGGGGGAAGGGGAGCACTACAGAGCTTGCAGGAACCC
>JBPCIT010000434.1:0-4062 GCA_051006015.1 Longimicrobiaceae bacterium | reverse complement strand
GCCGCGCTCGCGCCGCTTGCGGAAGTAGCGCGCGATGCCGGTGACCGTCATCTCGTACGGCGTTGCCAGCTCGTAGAAGCGCGCCAGCTCCGCGTCGCCCGTCGCCTCGAGAACTTCTGCATCGCCTAGGCGCTGCAGCTCGCTCGTGACCACGGCGGGGCTCTCACCCGCCTGCAGCCGCCCATCCACCCAGCCGGCCCAGAAGAAGAGGCGTGCGAGCAGCTCGTCGAGGTACCAATGCCCGTCGTCGACGGGACCGAAGTGGGTGAGGAGCAGCCGCCGCGGCTGCAGCGCCCGCAGCCGCGCCACGCTCTGCTGCCAGAGCGCGAGGTCCAGCTCCGGCGGCGGCGTCGGCGGACGGACGTAGCCGGTTTGGGCGAGCCGCACCGCGGCGACGTCGCCGGTGGAGACCAGCCCCGCCGTCGGATCGTGGAAGGCGAGGTGGTGGGCGGCGTGCCCTGGCGTATCCAGCGCCACCAGCGTGCGGCCGCCGGCGCGGATCTCCATCCCGTCCTCCAGCACCGTCAGCCGCTCCTCGGGCACCGGGAGGATCTCCCCCCAGAGCCGCTCCATCGTCTCTCCGTAGATGCGGGTGGCGCTTGACACCAGCTTCGCGGGGTCGACCAGGTGCGGTGCGCCGATGGGGTGGACGAAGAGCTGCGCCCGCGGGAGCTGCCGCAGCAGCGAGCCCGCCGCCCCGGCGTGGTCGAGGTGGATGTGCGTGACCAGCAGCTGCGTGATCCCCGCGGGATCGAAGCCGGCGGCGCGGATCCCCGCGAGCAGCGCCTCGGTGGTGCTCGACGGGCCTGCCTCGACGAGGGTGAGACCGTCGCCGTCCACCAGCAGATAGGAGGCGATCACCCCCGGCAGACCCTGGAAGTGGTGATCGATCAGGAAGATGCCGGGATCGATCTCGCGCACCGTGGGCTCAGGCATCGTCGTCTCCTTCGGCAGAGGGGAAGCGGCGGCTCCTCAGCGCATGAGGAGCCAGGTCACATAGCCAATATAGCCACTCAGCAGCACTCCCCCCTCCCAGCGCTGGAGGCAGAAGCCGCTGCGCGCCATCGGGAGCAGGATGACCGCGGTGAGCACCATCACACCGAGGTCGCCCCACCCCTGCGCGGGTAGGGGCAAGGGGCGCACCAAGCCCGCGACGCCGAGGATCCCCAGCAGGTTGAAGATGTTCGATCCCACCACGTTGCCGAGCGCGATGTCACCCTGCTTCTTGACCGCGGCGACGACGCTGGTCGCCAGCTCGGGGAGGCTGGTGCCGATGGCGACGATCGTCAGCCCGATGGTGGCCTCGCTGAGCCCGAAGGTACGCGCGATTTCCACCGCTCCCTCGAGGAAGCGGTTGGCGCCCGCGACCAGGCCCACCAGGCCGAGCAGGATCCAGAAGAGGCTGCGTGGGATCGAGCTGATCATCGAGCTGGCGGGCACCGTGGTCACCAGCTCGGTGAGCGGCGCGTCCTGGCGGGAGTTGCGGATGCTCCAGGCGATGCTCGCGGCCAGGATGGAGAGGAGGAGAACGGCCTCCCAGCGAACCACCGCTCTCCCCCAGAACATGAGCGCGCCCACCAGCAGGCTGATGGCGATCATCAGCGGCACCTCGCGGCGAACCACTGAACGCTCGACCGTGATCGGGCGGATCAGCGCCGCGGTCCCTGTGATCAGCAGGATGTTGCAGATGTTCGAGCCTACCACGTTGCCGATCGCCAGCGCCGTCTCGCCCTGCAGCGCTCCGGTGAGGCTGACCACCAGCTCCGGCATGCTGGTGCCCGCCGCTACCACAGTGAGACCGATCACCAACGGGGTCATGCCCGCGCGCACCGCCACCGCCACTGCGCCGCGGATCAGCCACTCCGCCCCGAGGTAGAGCAGCACTCCGCCGAGCAACAGCCAGAGAACGGACAGCATCGATGAATTCTTCCCTGCAGTTCAGGGTGATATAGAACGTCATGCGCCGCAGCACGGCTTCGTCTCCGTCTCCGTGCCGTTCTGCGGGGGAGATCGTCGCGCTGTGCCCGGTCAGCTGTGGGGGATACCCTATCGTCCGGTGGGCCGGAAGGAAAGAGTGCCTGCTACCAGGTGGGGAGGAGCTCGAAGGTGCCGCCGTCGCGGTAGCCGAGGATGCGGGTATCCCAGCGGCCGGTGACGCGGGACTGCCGGTCCACCCGCCCCTCGTGGGCGAGCCAACCCTCGTCGAGGCCGAAGCGCAGGGTGCCATCGTGGTAGAGGCGGCCGCCGACGCGCCCCACACAGTCGACCTCCAGCCGGTAGGCATCGCGGCACTGCCAGGGGAGGCGGTAGAAGCCGGTGATCACACCGCCCGCCTCGACTCGCAGCTCCAGGTAGCCGGACCATGCAGGGCCGCCGCGCGAGTAGTCCGACCAGGCGCGATAGGCGTAGAGGCCCGGCAGCAGCGCGCGCTGGCCGCTGCTCGTGCCGCCCGGGCCGATGACGCCCGCGCCGACTCCGGCGTCCCCGCACGCTGCCAGCGAGAGCAGGAGCAGGAGCGCCACGGCAGCTGCCCGGGAAATCGGCTTCGTCAGCATCGTGCCACCGCTCCTCAGGAACTCGACCCGGCGACCGGCGGACCGGCTGGGCTCGCGTACGACGCGAGCACCTCGCCGTACTCGCTGAAGAGGTCCGGCGGCGCCGGCACCTCCTTCTCCTGCACCATCGCCTGCAGCATCAGGGCGTTGGTGATCCCCTTGCCGCGGAAGTGGTTGTTGGTCACCACGTAGACGTCCTCGGTGGCGGCTTCGGCGGCGAGCTGCTGCGCGCGCTCCGCCCAGGGCTCGAGCTCCTCGGCGGTGTAGAGGTAGTCGTAGCGCTCCTCCGGGCGTGCCTTGTCCCGAAACCAGTCCTTGTAGTTCCGCCCGTGGACACGGATGTACCCCACTGGCGCCGTCGCCACGGCGCTCGGCTTGATCGAGTCCTTGAAGAGCGGCTGGTCGATGTTGACGAAGCCGATCCCACGCTCCGTCAGCTCGCGGAAGAACTCCGGCTCGTTCCAGGAGCTGTGCCGCACCTCGAGCACCAGCGGGTAGCTGGCGAAGGTCGAGGTCACGTCCTCCAGCCACTCGCGGTTCTCCTCCGTGCGGCGGAAGGACCAGGGAAACTGCACGAGCACCGCGCCGAGCCGTCCGGCCTCGGCGAGCGGGTCGAAGGCGGCGCGCACCTTCCCCACCTCCTCCTCCGTCCAGCTCTCCTCCCGCTCGTGAGTGAAGCGGCGCCAGAGCTTGGCGGTGAAGAGGAAGTCGGGCCTCTCCTCCACACGCCGCGCCCAGCTTCGCGCCACCTCCTCGCGCGCCGGACGGTAAAAGGTCGAGTTGATCTCGATGGTGTCGAAGAAGCCGGCCAGGTAGCGGAGGGAATCGAAGCCTTTCGGCTGCGGGCTGGGGTAGACGATCCCCGCCCAGTCCTTGTACGACCATCCCGCCGGGCCGAAGCGGATCATCGGACTGGCTCGACCTGCGAGGCGGCTCGCAGTCCCTGGACGCTGGTGTGCTCCGCGTGCTCGAGGCGGGCATCGAGGATGGTGATGGCCGCCTCCAGCTCCTCCTCGCGCGTCGTCGTGACCTCCCGGCGGATGACGCGGGAGAGCTCCTCGCGCAGGATCTCGAACTCGCGCCGCAGCGCCTCCTCCGACCACCCCAGACGCGCGCGCTGCACACCATGCAGATGGAGGATCGTGCGCTGGATCTCGCTGGCGTCACGGATGATCGCCGTCTCTTCCTGCTCGTCCGCCACCTGCACCAGCGCGCTCAGGGCCACACCCAGATCGACCAGCAGGGTAGAGTAATGATCTTCCAGGTGCGGCTGCTCGAGGTCATGGGCGAGCGGAGTGGCCGGATCGCTGCGCAGCCGCTCACACAACGCGCCGAGGATCTCCTCGGCGTGCTCGACGATGCGTACGCCGACGCGCGCCAGCACCGGCGTCTGTGCCGACTCGGCCGGCCAGGCATCCCGCAGGGGTTCGGGAGCGACCATGGCTGCAGGGGCCGCCGGCAGCCAGAGGGTGAAGCACGATCCCTCGCCGGGGTGGCTCTGCAGCGT
>JBPCIT010000433.1:0-4957 GCA_051006015.1 Longimicrobiaceae bacterium | reverse complement strand
GCGGTCGCCGCCGGTGCCACCGAGCCGCTTCCGGTCACCGTCTTTCCGCAGGCGCGGGTGGCCGACGCCTTCCGCTACATGGCGCAGGCGCGCCACATCGGCAAGATCGTCGTCACGCAGGAGGGTGCGGAGGAGGAGATGTTCCCCTCGCCGCCCCCGCGCGCCGACGCCAGTTACCTGATCACCGGCGGCCTCAGTGGTCTCGGCCTGCTGACCGCGCGCTGGCTCGCCGAGCGCGGCGCCGGCACCCTGGTGCTGATGGGGCGGCGAGCGCCCTCGGATGAGGCGCTGGCCGCTATCCGCGAGATCGGTGCCCGTGTGCGCGTGGTCCGGGGCGATGTCTCGCGCGCGGAGGATGTGCGCCGCGTGCTGGATGAGATCGCGCAGGAGCTTCCGCCGCTGCGGGGGATCGTCCACTCGGTCGGCGTGCTGGAGGACGGCGCGCTGCTGCGGCAGGAGTGGGCGCAGTTCGCGCGGGTGCTCGCCCCGAAGGTGGACGGCGCCTGGCTGCTGCACTCCCTCACCCGAGAGCTGCCGCTGGACTTCTTCGTCCTCTACTCGTCCGTCGCCTCGCTGCTCGGATCGCCCGGGCAGGGCAACCACGCCGCCGCCAACGCTTTCCTGGACGCACTCGCCCACCACCGCCGCGCGCTGGGACTTCCCGCGCTCAGCATCGGCTGGGGGGTGTGGTCGCGGATCGGCTCGGCGGCCGAGCGGGGGATGGCAGAGCGCGTCGCTGCCCAGGGGGTCGGCACCATCTCGCCGGAGGAGGGGCTGCGGGTGCTCGAGGCGCTGTTGGAGGGCGGCCATACCCAGGTGGCCGTCCAGCCCGTAGATTGGAGCACCTACCTGAGCACGGCCGGTGACCTCGCGCCCTGGCTCTCCGAGGTGGCACGCGTGCCCCGCGGCGGGCTGGCGCCCACGCTGCCGCTCGACGAGGCCGCCAACGTGCCGCCCGCGCAGCAGACGGCATCGCTCGCCGAGCGGCTTGCCGCCGCGCCGGCCGGAGACCAGCGCGAGCTGCTGATGGCGCACGTGCACGAGCAGGTGGTGCGGGTGATCGGACTCGGTCCCGGACAGAGCGTGGACCCGAGGCAGCCGCTCAGCGACCTGGGCATCGACTCGCTGATGGCGGTCGAGCTGCGCAACCGGCTGGGTACCACGCTCGGAGCGAAGCGTACGCTCCCGGCCACGCTGGTCTTCGATCACCCGACGATTGGCGCCCTCACGGACTACCTCACCAGGGAAGTCCTCGCGCTCGACTGGAGAGGCGCTGCGACCACCATCACCGAGCGACCTGCCGACCTGCTGGACGAGATCGAGGGTCTCTCCGATGAGGAGGTGGAGCGGCTCTTTGCCGGGATAGAGGAATAGTAGATGAAAGAGATTCTGGAGCGGATCAGCAAGCTGGATCCCAAGCGTCTGGCGCTGCTCGCGGCGCAGCTGCAGAGCCGGCTGGATGCCGTCGAGCGTGCGCGCCACGAGCCGATCGCCATCGTCGGGATGGCCTGCCGCTTCCCCGGGGGCGCCGATACGCCGGAAGCGTTCTGGCATCTGCTGCGCGAGGGGGCCGACGCGGTCCGCGAGGTGCCACGCGAGCGCTGGGAGCTCGAGGCTCTCTACGATCCGGATCCGGATGCCCCGGGGAAGACGGCCACCCGCTGGGGCGCCTTCCTCGACCGGGTGGACCTCTTCGACGCGCCCTTCTTCGGCATCGCGCCGCGCGAGGCGGCGGGGATGGATCCGCAGCAGCGGCTGCTGCTCGAGCTGGCGTGGGAGGCACTCGAGCGCGCCGCCATCTCGCCGGAGAAGCTGATGGGCAGCTCCACCGGAGTCTTCGTCGGCATCGCCGGCAGCGACTACTCGCAGCTGCAGCTCCGCGCAGGGTTGGCGGGGATGGACGCCTACAGCGCTTCCGGCAATGCGCACAGCGTGGCGGCCGGGCGGCTCTCCTTCGTGCTCGGGCTGCAGGGCCCCTGCTTCCCCATAGACACCGCCTGCTCCTCCTCACTGGTCGCGGTGCACCAGGCGGTGCAGAGCCTGCGCGCCGGCGAGTGCCGCATGGCGCTGGCGGGCGGCGTCAACCTCATCCTCTCGCCGGAGACGACGGTCGCGCTCTCGAAGCTGCGGATGATGGCGCCGGACGGACGCTGCAAGGCGTTCGATGCCCGCGCCGACGGCTTCGTGCGCGGCGAGGGCGGTGCGCTGCTGGCGCTGAAGCGGCTCTCCGACGCCGAGGCCGATGGCGACCACGTCGTCGCGCTGATCCGCGGGTCGGCGATCAACCAGGATGGGCGCAGCAACGGCCTCACGGCGCCGAACGGTCCGGCGCAGGAGGCGGTGATTCGCGCGGCGCTCGCCAGCGCGGACCTCGAGCCGGAGCGGGTGGGCTACGTCGAGGCGCACGGCACCGGCACCGCGCTGGGTGACCCCATCGAGGTGCAGGCGCTCGCCGCGGTGCTGGGCGCCGGGCGGAGCGAGCCGCTCCCCGTCGGCTCGGTCAAGGCGAACGTCGGGCACCTGGAGTCCGCGGCGGGGATCGCCGGCCTGGTCAAGCTGGTGCTGGCGCTGCAGCACCGCGAGATCCCGCCGCAGATCCACGTGCAGTCGCTCAACCCGCACATCCCCTGGGAGGAGCTGCCGGTGACGGTGCCCACCTCCCTGCGCGTGTGGGAGTCGGGCGGCACGCGCATCGGCGGCGTCAGCTCCTTCGGCTTCAGCGGCACGAACGCGCACGTGATCGTCGAGGAGTTCGTGGAGCGTGGAGCGTCGAGCGTGGAGCGTGGCGAGGCGGAGACAGGGGAGCGGCCGCTTCACCTGCTGGCGCTCTCGGCGCGCAGCGAGACGGCGCTGCGGGAGCTGGCCGGCCGCTACGAGCGCCACCTCGGCGAGGAGGAGGTCGCGCTGGCGGATGTGTGCTTCAGCGCCAACGTGGGACGCGCGCACTTCGCGCACCGGGCCGCGCTCACCGCCGGCACGGTCGAGGCGGCGCGTGCGCAGCTGCGGGCACTGGCGGTGGGCGAGGCGGCGACGGAGCCTGGACTCCGCTCGGCCACCGGCCCGCGAGCGGAGCCGAGCGGCAGGCCGCGCATCGCCTTCCTCTTCACCGGCCAGGGCTCGCAGTACGTGAACATGGGCCGGCGGCTCTTCGATACGCAGCCCGGTTTCCGGCGCGCGCTCGAGCGCTGCGAGGAGATCCTCCGCCCCTACCTGCAGCGGCCCCTCACCACGGTGCTCTATCCGGCCCCCGGGGAGGAGGCCGAAGCGCAGGCGCTGCTGGATCAGACGCTCTACACGCAGCCCGCGCTCTTCGCCTTCGAGTACGCGCTCAGCGAGCTATGGCGTGGCTGGGGGATCGAGCCGGCTGCGGTCTCCGGCCACAGCGTGGGCGAGTACGTCGCTGCCTGCGTGGCGGGGGTGTTCAGTCTGGAGGAGGGGTTGCGCCTGGTCGCCGAGCGCGCCCGCCTGATGCAGGCGATCCCCGCGGGGGGCGCGATGGCCGCGGTGTTCGCGGGCGAGGAGGCGGTGGCGAGGGTCGTCGCGCCGCACCTGACGCAGCTCTCGATCGCAGCTGTCAACAGCCCCGAACATACGGTCATCTCCGGAGCGGCACCGGTTGTCGAATCCGTGCTCGAGACGCTGGCCGCGCGTGGGATCCGCTCGCAGCGCCTCGTCGTCTCGCACGCCTTCCACTCGCCGCTCACCAACGCGGTCCTCGGCCCCTTTGCACGCATCGCCGGCACCGTGAGCTACAGCGCGCCGCGGCTGGCGATGGTCTCCAACCTCACCGGACGGATGGCCGTGGCGGCGGATGTGACCGACGCGGGCTACTGGGTGCGGCACGTGCGGCAGCCGGTCCGCTTCGCAGAAGGGATGCAGGCGCTGCACGCGGCCGGATACCAGCACTTCCTCGAGATCGGCCCGAGCCCCACCCTGCTGGCGATGGGGCGGCGCTGCATACCAGATAGGGAACAGGGAACAGGGAGCAGGGAACAGTCCCCCCTCTCCCAGAATGGCGCTGCGCTACGCGCACCGGACTACAGGGAGAGGGGGCTAGGGGGTGAGGGCCTGTGGCTCCCGTCGCTGCGGCCGAAGCGCGACGACTGGCAGCAGATGCTCGACAGCCTCGCCGCGCTCTACGCTGCCGGCGTGGAGGTGGATTGGGAGGGGTTCGACCGCGACTACCCTCGCCGCCGCCTGGTGCTGCCGACCTACCCCTTCCAGCGCGAACGGCACTGGTCGGTGCCGGAGATCTGCTGGAGCGCCGCCGCCGTGCCGGTACCGGTGGCGCCGCCCTACGTGAACGGCAACGGTGCCGATCGCCTCGACGACCTGCTGTACGAGGTCGCCTGGCTGCCCGCCGGCCCCGCCGCGGCGGGTGACGGTGAGGTGGCCGTGGAGGCGCTCCCGCTGCCCGCGCCCGACGAGATCGCCGCCCGCATCGCGCCGCGGGTAGCCGAGCTGAGCGCCGCGCACGGCATGGCGCTCTACGACGAGATGCTGCCGCGGCTCGACTCGCTCGCCGCCGCCTCGATCGCGCAGGCGCTGCACACCCTCGGCTGGACGTTCGAGGCCGGAGATGCGGTCACCACAGGGGGTCTAGCGGAGCGGCTGGGCGTCGTCGCGCGGCACCGTCGGCTCCTGCAGAGGCTGCTCGCCATCCTCGCGGAGGAGGGGGTGCTGCGCCGCGCCGGAGATGCCTGGAATGTCGTGCGCACTCCTGATCTGGACGATCCCGCACCGTGCTGGGAAGCGCTCCGGCAGCGCTTCCCACAGTTCGACACCGAGCTGATGCTGGTGGCCCGCTGCGCCGGCTCGCTCGCCGGGGTCCTGCGCGGCGAGATTGATCCGCTGCAGCTTCTCTTCCCGGGAGGCTCGCTGGACGACGCCGAGAAGTTGTACCAGGAGACGCCGGTCGCGCGCACCTACAATGCACTCGTGCGCGAAGCCGTCGCCG
>JBPCIT010000432.1:0-8562 GCA_051006015.1 Longimicrobiaceae bacterium | reverse complement strand
CGATCGAGCTGCAGGTCGCCAGCCTTCGTACTGGCATTGCGCTGCGCGACCGGCATCTGCGCGACGAGATGGCGGCTGACAGCTTTCCGGTTATTCGCTTCGTGCTGAGCCGTATCGCGGCGCCCCCCGCCGGCGCTGGCACCCCCCGCGAGGTGACAGTGCACGGGTCGCTCGACATTCGTGGCGCGACGCGCGAAGTCGCGATCCCCGCCCGTATCGAGCGGCACGGCGAAGGAGTTCGGCTGGCCGGTGAGCTGCCCCTGCGGCTGACGGATCATGGGATCGATCCGCCCTCGCGCCTCGGCGGCCTGGCGCGCATGCGCGACGAGCTGACGGTGCATTTCGACGTGCTCTTCGTGCGTGAGCCACGCTGATCCCAGCTTGCATTTTCCCCTCCGCAACGCGAGCTTGAGAGCCACATGTCCACGACCATTCGGGAAAGGAACTCGCGTGCCGATTGAGACTTCCGAAGCCGCCACGGTTCAGGAGATCGCCTCGCGGATCGAGAGCGGTGAACGCATCTCGAGCGCCGACGCCGCCCTCCTCTGGCACCATGCAGACGACGACCAGCTGCAGCGCATGGCGGCGGCGGTGCGGGGGCGCTACCACGCGCCCGACCGCGCCACGTACATGATCATGCGCATCATCAACTACACCAACGTCTGCGTGGCGCAGTGCGACTACTGCGCCTTCTACGTGCTCCCCAACCAGAGCGGCGGCTACGTGCTGACCCGCGAGGACGTCTTCGCTAAGATTGACGAGCTGCTCGAGCTGGGCGGCGACCTGGTCGGCTTCAACGGCGGCTTCAATCCGAAGCTGCCGCTCCACTACTACTGCGACCTCTTCGCCGCCATCCGCGAGCGCTACGGCGAGCGGGTCGAGTTCTATGCGCTGACCATCGCCGAGTTCATGTACCTCGCCGACCGGGCGAAGCTCTCCTATGCCCAGACGGCGGCGCAGCTCCGTGACGCCGGGGTCTACTGGATCACCGGGGGCGGCTCGGAGATCCTCACCGAGGACTTCCGCAAGCGGCACGCGAAGTTCAAGTACACAGTGGCCGAGTACTTCGAGGCGCAGCGCGCGGTGGTCGAGGCGAGGCTGCGCACCACCGCCACCATGGTCATCGGCTTCGACGAGTCGCTCGAGGAGCGCCTGGAGCACCTCGATCGCACCCGCGCCTTTCAGGATGAATGCCTCCGCGACGGGCTCTCCGGCCTCTTCTCCTTCCTCTGCTGGACGTACAAGCCGTACGGCACGGCCCTCGGCGGGCGGGAGGTCGGCGCGCGCGAGTACCAGCGGCACATGGCACTCTCGCGCATCTACCTCGACAATGTGCGGCACCTGCGCACCTCGGTGCTCACGCAGAACGAGAACGCCTTCGAGGCGCTGCGCTGGGGCGCCAACGACTTCGACCTGCCTATCGAGGACGAGGTGACGCAGAAGGCCGGCGCGCATATTGACCTCGACCTGGAGGGGCTCCTCGAAGTCCCGCGCGCGATGGGCTACGAGGTTGAGTATCGCCGTGCGGAGCGGCCGCCGCTGGTGGTGCCCGCGTAACCCGGAGGCAGCATGTCCACCGTTACCCAGCGACGCTACACACCGGAAGAATACCTCGCTCTGGAGCGCACGGCCGAGTACAAGAACGAGTACGTCAACGGGCGCATCTACGCGATGACCGGTGCGAGTCGCGAGCACAATCTGATCGCAGGCAACGTATTTGGCGAACTCCGCACACGTCTCAGGGGCCGCGCGTGCGAGGTTTATATGGGCGACATGCGCGTCAGAGTCAGCCCGACTGGACTATACACGTATCCGGATGTGGTGGCGCTCTGTGGCGAGCCGCGCTTCGAGGACAGCCACGTTGATACGCTGCTCAACCCCACCGTCATCGTGGAGGTGCTCTCCCCATCCACCGAGGCGTACGACCGAGGCGAGAAGTTCGCGCACTACCGGCGGCTGGAGACGCTTTCCGAGTACGTGCTCGTCGCGCAGGACAAGATGCGCGTCGAGCATTACCGTCGCGACGGCGAGCATTGGGTGCTGACCGAGATCAGCGATCCGGAGGGAGTGCTCTCCCTTCTCGCCGTCGGCTGCGAGATTCCCCTCCCAGAGATCTGCGAGCGGGTCGAGTTCGACGGCTCCGATCGCGATGTCGGGCAGGCGTAGCGCCAAGAAGGAGGCTGATCCCGCGGAAGCGCGTGACGAGTTCGCCGTTCTGGCCGAGGTGCGCCGGGGCGGCGGCACCTATCGCAAGGTGGTGTTCACCAACAACCGGCGGATAATGGCGTCGGTGGCGGAACGAGGCCGCACGCTGCGGCTGCACGAGTCGTTTGCCGGCGCCCCGCCGAAGGTGCTGCACGCCGTGGCGCGGCTCTTTTCCGCGAAGTCGGAGAGCGCGCGCAGCGCCGCCCGCCGGGAGGTGAACGAGTTCCTCGCCGCCCGCGCGCCCGCTCCCACCGCCACCCGGCGTCGCGAGCGCGAGGTCGAGCCCGGGGACCACTCCCACCTCGAGCGGCTCCGAGGCGAGTTCGACCGGGTCAACCAAGCGCACTTCGGCGGCCTCCTCCCGGCGGTCCCCCTCTACCTGAGCGGCAGGATGCTGAGCCGCAACGGTCACTTCTCACGCCAGCCGCTGGAGATCGTGATCTCGCGGCGGCTCTGCACCGAGGCGTGCGCCGGCGAGGCTGAGCACACCCTGCGGCACGAGATGATCCATCTCTGGCAGCACGTCGTGGGGTTCGCACCCGACCACGGTCTCGCGTTCCGCTGGTGGGCAAGGCTGCTCGGCGTGCGCCCGCGCGCGCGGCGGCCGGTGCGGTGGCAGCAGGATTAGCGGCTGCTCGCCGCCTGATTTGCCATGCTCGTGGCAGTGCCGTAATATCCCGCCTTCCGCCTCTCGACATGTGGGAGCTCCGCCTCCCCGACCCTGCGCGCGATTGCGATCATGGCCGATACCGAACTGATGGACAAGCTGGTCTCCCTCGCCAAGCGGCGGGGCTACGTCTTCCAATCCTCCGAGATCTACGGCGGCACCGGCTCCGTCTGGGATTACGGTCCGCTCGGCGTGGAATTGAAGCGCAACGTCAAGGAGGCGTGGTGGCGGGCGATGGTGCACGAGCGCGACGACATCGAGGGGCTCGACGCCGCGATCCTGATGCACCCGCGCGTCTGGGAGGCGTCGGGGCACGTCGCGGAGTTCACCGACCCGCTCGTCGAGTGCCGCAACTGCCATCGCCGCTACCGGGTGGACATCCTGCTCGCCGAGAGCGGCGCGGCCGACCTCCCGCAGGCGCAGTGCCCCTCCTGCGGCAGGACCGGCGAGTGGACGGAACCGCGGCAGTTCAATCTGATGTTCAAGACCTTCATGGGTCCCGTCGAGGATGACGCGAGCGTGGTCTACCTGCGCCCAGAGACGGCGCAGGGCATCTACGTCAACTTCCTCAACGTGCAGCAGACGGCGCGGCAGCGCGTCCCCTTCGGCATCGCACAGATCGGCAAGGCCTTTCGCAACGAGATCACCCCGGGGAACTTCACCTTCCGCACGCGCGAGTTCGAGCAGATGGAGATGCAGTTCTTCGTCGAGCCGGGCAGCGACGAGGAGTGGTTCGAGCGCTGGCGCGAGGCGCGCCTGCGGTGGATGAGCGAGGAGATCGGTCTCTCCCCGGAGCGGCTGCGCTACCACCCGCACGAGAAGCTGGCGCACTATGCGAGCGCCGCGGGCGACATCGAGTTCTTCTTCGGCGGCACCATCGGCGACGAGGGGTGGGGCGAAATCGAGGGGATCCACAACCGCACCGACTTCGACCTGGGGCGCCACCAGGAGTACAGTGGCAAGCGCCTCGAGTACATCGACCCGGCCACGCAGAAGCGCTACCTCCCCTACATCATCGAGACCTCGGGCGGCGCCGACCGCATCACCCTGGCGGTGCTGGCGAACGGCTATCGCGAGGAGGAGGTCGAGGGCGAGACACGCGTGGTGCTGGCGATCTCTCCGAAGCTCGCGCCGCTCAAGACCGGCGTCTTCCCGCTCGTCAAGAAGGATGGCATGCCCGAGCGCGCGATGCGGATCCACGAGGAGCTGCGCCGCCGCGGCATCCCCAGCTTCTACGACGAATCCGGCGCCATCGGCCGGCGCTACCGCCGGCAGGACGAGGCCGGCACCCCCTTCGGCATCACCGTCGATGGGGAGACGCTCGAGAACGGCACCGTGACCATCCGCGACCGGGACAGCATGCAGCAGGAGCGGATCTCGGAGGACCAGGTCACTCCGTACCTGCGGGAGCGGCTCGCCGGCTGAGCGAAGCCCGGTGTGGAGCGCTCTCCGCGGAGTGCTAGCGGCCGCGCGCATCAGGATGCCCGTCTCACGCGACCGGCCCCTACACAGCAGGTCGTCTGGCGGACACGGCATCCTTTTGGCGTTCACAGCCTGAACGAACCGGCTTCCCCTCGGGTGAGTCGGGCCAGGTCATCCCAGGGAAAGGCAGAAGCATGGCAAGACGACCCAACTATGGAGCCGAGAAGCGGCAGAAGGAGCTTCAGCGGCAGAAGAAGAAGGACGAAAAGGACGAGAAGAAGAGGCTGAAGAAGGAAGCGGCGGCTGCCGGCAATCCGAGCGATGATGCGGAGGCGGGGGAGTTCGGCGCGGCGGGTGTGGAGCCGGAGTCCGACGAGGAGGAACGCGATCCCGACGCCCGCGGCTGAGTAGCGACCGTGAACCCGTGCACGTTTTCGCCGCTAGCCGAGGTGGACGCCGGGCTTCGCGCGCGCCTGGATTCGCTGATCGAGGAAGGTTGGACGATCTGGGATCGCTTCGACAACGAGGTGCGGCAGGAGCGCTGGCACCCCTTCGTCGCCGCTGATTACGAGCACGTGCTCCAGGCTCTGCTGGCACTCCGGGCACCGGGTCTCCGCTTTCTGGAGTGGGGTTCGGCGACGGGGGTCATCACGATCATGGCGGAGATGCTCGGGTTCGAAGCATACGGGATCGAGCTCGATCCGCAGCTGGTCGATATCGCTCGTGGCCTGGCCGAACGGCACGGTTCGGCGGCGCGATTCGCCGCGGGCAGCTTCCTTCCGGCTGGGTACGAGTGGCGGCCGAGCGACGGCGACGGCCGCCGGGGCACGATCGGCGATGGTAGCTCGGGATACCTCAAGCTCGGCCACCCGCTCGAGGACTTCGACCTGGTCTACGTCTACCCCTGGAGCGGCGAGGAGCCGATGATGCACGACCTCGTGCGGTGCTATGGGCGGCGCGGCGCGCAGCTGCTTCTGTACGGCGGCACCGAGGGTGTGCGCGTCTTCAGAGATGGCCGGCGTGAGAGCTGAAGGCTGTAGCTGTGATCAGGGGCCACGCATTGCGTGCGGGCTCTACCGGGAATCTGCAGCGGGAGGTGGAGTTCCCCTTCCGCATCACCGCCAGAGCGCACCGGCACGCGTGACTCAGGCGCAACCACCCACCACCGCAGGGAGAATGCAAGATGGCCCGTGAAACAGGAACGGTAGCGCGCTTCATGGATGACAAGGGCTTCGGCTTCATTCAACGTGATGCCGGCGGCCCGGACGTGTTCGTTCACCACTCGGCGATTCAGGGAAGCGGCTTCAAGACGCTCGCCAAGGGAGCTCGCGTGGAGTTCGAGGTCCGGCAGGAGGCGAAGGGGCCACGGGCGGAGAACGTCGTACCGCTCGACGAGTAGTCGCACTCCCGATGGCGGACGTCTGCGGAAGGTCGCGGACTCGCTTCGACGGGTTGGCAACACGCGCCGGCTGGCGGTGGATTCCGCCCGTGGAGGTGGCCCAGTTGTCAGCCGGGTCCTCTATGGGCCCGGCGACTTGCGGGCTGACGCTCCGTTTCGCTCCTCGTGCGCCGGTCGTTAGACCTGCGCCCCGCTTCCCCTCCGCTGGATGACTGCTTCCCTGCTGCGTGAGCTGACTACCCGCTGGGCCACCGCCCGCCCCGGCGAGCGCGCCAACGCCCAGAGCTATGTGATCGGCCTCTGCCAGGCGCTCGGCGTCGAGCCGCCCCGGCCGGCGGGCAGCGGTTACGAGTTCGAGTACCCGATCCGGGTGGTGAGCCGCGACGGCACCGAGACGACCAACTTCATCGACCTCTACAAGGCGCACCACTTCGCGCTCGAGGCGAAGGACGAGGCGGAGGGCAAGAGCAACGATCTGCTGCTCCGCAAAGCCTTCGGTCAGCTGCGCGGCTATGTGGGGCACCTCCCGCACGAGCGGCCGCCCTACCTGCTGGTGCTCGACGTGGGCAGGACGCTCCTGGTCTGGGACCGCTGGAACGGCGACTACGGCGGCTTCAATGCCGCGCGGCGGATCGATCTGCGCACCCTCGCCGACCGGCCGGAGGACGCCGAGCTGCTGCGCGACATCTGGACGGACCCGGCCGCGCGGGATCCGCGCTCCAGGGCGATCGTCGTCACTCGCGAGATCGCCGGGCGGCTGGGGCAGCTCGCCGTCGAGCTCGAGCGGGAGGGCTACGAGTACGAGCGCGTCGCCCGCTTCATCATGCGCTGCGTCTTCACCATGTTCGCCGAGGACGTGGGCCTCCTGCCCGGCGAGCCTTTCCGGCGGCTGCTCGACGAGGCCGCCCTCGAGGACCCGCGCGAGTTCGTGCCGCTGGCGGCGGAGCTCTGGAGGGCGATGGATTGGGGAGAGCGCTTCCTGCTCAAGAAGCTGCTCCGCTTCAACGGCCACTTCTTCCGGGACGCCGAGGCACTGCCGCTGAGTCGCAACGCGCTCTCCTTCCTGCTCTCCGCCGCCGAGGCCGACTGGCAGCACGTCGAGCCCACCATCTTCGGCACCCTGCTCACCCGCGCGCTCGATCCGGTCAAGCGCCACCGCCTGGGCGCCGAGTACACGCCGCGCGAGTTCGTCGAGCGCCTGGTGCGCCCCACGGTCGAGCAGCCGCTGCGCGAGCGCTGGACCGCCGTGCAGGCGGAGGTCCTGCAGCTCCGGGAGAGCGGCAGGCCCAAGGACCGCAAAGAAGCCGAGCAGCGTCTGCGGGACTTCCACGAGTGGCTCCGCTCGCTGCGCTTTCTCGATCCGGCGTGTGGCAGCGGCAACTTCCTCTACGTGACCATGCACCTGGTCAAGCGCATCGAGCTGGAGGTGATCCGCGCGCTCGAGGAGCTGACCGGAGCCGGCGGTACTCGTTTAGCGTCCATCGGTTGAGGAGCTGCTGCGCCTTGTTGGCGCTGGACATGCAGGCAAGTGCGAGGCATGAGCACCCCGAGCGCGGTTCCCGAGCCGGAGCGGGCAGATTGCCCCCGCTGTTTGCGGCTGCAGGCCGAGATCGAGGTCTTGCGCACGCAACTGGAGGCGGCGCTGGCGAAGATCGCTGCGCTGGAGGCCGAGCTTCGCCGCGGCAAGCGCCAGGCGGCGCCCTTCTCGCGCGAGCAGCCGAAGAAGGATCCGAAGCCGCCGGGGCGGCGCCGCGGCAAGGGGCTCTTCCGCCACCGCGAAGTGCCGCCGGAGGCGAGGCAGGCCGAGACGCTGCACACCCCGCTCTCCTGCTGCCCTGAGTGCGGCGATTTCCTCTCCGGGCGGCGTGAGCACGAGCACTTCGAGGTCGATCTGCCCCCGGTGGTGCCGCGCTGGCGACGCTATGTCACCGAGAGCGGCTACTGCGCCCACTGCAAGCGGCGTATGCACTCGCGCCATGCTGAGCAGATTTCTCTGGCGAGCGGCGCCGCGCAGGTGAGCCTGGGCCCCCGGGCCAAGGCGCTCTCCAGTGAGATGAAGCACCGCCTGGGGGTGCCCTACGGCAAGATCAGCGACCTCTTTGCCCGTGCCTTCGGCCTGCCGATCACCCCCTCGGCTCTGTGCCAGGCCGATCAGCGCCTGGCCCGCAGGGCCGAGCCGCTCTACGAGGAGATCCGAGCGGCGCTGCGCGCGGCAGAGGCGGTGCACGTCGATGAGACCGGCTGGCGGATCGGCGCTCTCTCTGCCTGGCTGTGGGTCTTCACCGGAGCGCGGCTCACCCTCTACGCCATTGACCCACGCCGCTCGCATGAGGTGATCGTGCGGGTGCTGGGGCGCGACTTTGCCGGTGTGCTCGAGAGCGACTGCTTCAGCGCCTATGATCATCATGCCCTCGCCCAGTGGCTGCAGCAGAAGTGCTTTGCACATCTGCTGAAGGATCTCTCGCGCCTGGCCCGGGAGAAGAGAGGCGGCGCGGTGCGCTTTGCCCGCCAGGTGGCCGTCCTGCTGCGCGCGGCGATCGAACTGAAGGCGCAGGCGCAGCGGCTGGACCTGGAGGTCTTCTGCCACAGGCGAGAAGAGATCGAACTAGCGCTGGACGAGCTGATCTCTGAGACGCGACGCTTTCGCGATCGGGACAACGCCCGCCTGGCCAAGCGGCTCCGCAAGCAGAGAGAGCGACTGTTCACCTTTCTCTCCAATGAGGAGGCCGAGCCCACCAACAATGCCGCCGAGCGGGCGCTGCGGCCGGCGGTGATTGTGCGCAAGACGGGCGGGTGCAACAAGACTGCGAGCGGGGCGCGCACGCATGCGATCCTCTCCAGTGTGCTGGTCACGCTGCGCCAGCAAGGC
>JBPCIT010000431.1:0-2791 GCA_051006015.1 Longimicrobiaceae bacterium | reverse complement strand
AGGAAGAGCAGGGTGCCGGTGCGGTCGTCGCGGATCGCCACGAAGAAGGGGCGGTCCGCGGTGAACTGCGGCGGCATGCTCACGATCCCCACTCCCACCGAGGTGGCCGCCGCCGCCTCGGTCCCCTCCTCGTTGACCTCGACGAAGGTCTTGTGCTGCACCCGGGTGATGTAGGCGTTGTTCGCCTGCAGGAACTCGCGCGGGAGCATTCCGCCGAAGTCGGCGCGCGCCGGGTCGAAGGCGACCTGCATCCCCATCGCCTGCAGCGCCTCGTTCATCCGCAGCGCGTACTCCATCCGGAAGCGGGGGATGGAGAGCTGCAGCCGCGTCTCGCGGAACTCTCCCAGCCACCGCTCCCAGCTCTCCGGGGTGAGCTGCGCGTAGAAGCTCTCGAGCGTCCGGCCCTGGTCGGGGAGGAAGAGGTACATGCTCAGCCTGCCCTCCTCGCCGTAGGAGAGCGCCGCCGCCTGGAACCCCTCGCCGCGCAGATGCCGGAACTGCCCCGTCTGCGTCATCATCGGGTGCTCTATGCGCTCCCCGCTCGCGGTGGTGAACGCCCCGTCGCGCGTCATGCGGCGGTCGAAGGGGTGCGTCCACAGCCCCTTGAAGTAGACGGCATTGATGAGGAAGAGGATCTCGTTGGGATCGATGCGGTCCACGATCTCCGGTATGCGGTCGTTGGTGCTGCTGGCGACCCACCGGTTGATGGTGCCCGTCGCCCCCGGATCGCCGAAGTCGAGGGTGCTGACCTCGGCGCGGTAGTGCGCGCGGGTGCTCTCCAGGAAGGCATCGTTGAAGGGTACGCCCTGCCGCGCCCAGAGCGAGTTTGCGACCCGCAGCTGCACGTCCGGCTCCACGCTGCCGAGCGAGGCGAGCCAGGCGGCATTCGAGCGGTTCAGCTCCTGCGGAGTGAGGCTCTGCACCCCGAGAGTGCGTGCGATCGCCTGCTGCGTCTCGCCCGCCGCGCCGTTGTGAGCCATCGAGAGGGCGAAGGCGACGCTGGTCGGGCTGAGGAAGATGTTCGCCTCGCCCTCAGCCTGGCGCACCTGATGGAAGAGGCGCAGGCCGAAGTCGGTGTAGGCAGAGACCATCCGCTCGTCCATCGCGAGCTCCGGATTGGTGATCGCGTCTCGGGGCATGGGTCCGTTGCAGCTGTTGAGGAGAAGCAGGGCGGCCGAGGGCAATGTAATCAGCGCGGATGGCATTTGGCGATGCTCCTTTGGAATCGAATCGGAAAGAGACTCCGGGTGCTCTTCCGATGTATGACGAATCATCGGCCCCGGCTTGCACAGGGGGTTGCATGATCTATCCCCCGTCGGGGCATGGGAGTTCCTGCCGCACTCGACTGCGCGATTCCCCGGTGGGGGGAGCCGCCGGTCTTTCGCCCCTCAGCACCGGCGATCTGTCCCACCCGTCCGGGTGTTCATCCCGATTGTCTTGCGTACTCCCTCCGAAGCCCCAGCTTGCACGATCTTCCCAAGGGAGTGGATGCGACGCGGCTGCGCGTCCCGTTGCCCGGAAGCGTGTGGGATGTTTTATTCTTGGCATCCCTCACGCTGTAGCCACGCTCCGCCTCCTCGGGCGCTGATCGTCGCGCGACCCCAACGCGGTTGTATCCTCCTATGCCCCGTGCATTCCTGCTGATCCTCGTCCTCATGGTGAGCGTTCCTGCCGCGGGCACGGCTCAGACCGGCCTCGCCGGTGGCGGCGATCACGCATCGGCACCCGTTGCGCATGCGCTGCGCGCTACCGAGTCCATCCGCATCGATGGTCGTCTCGACGAGGCAGCCTGGGCGAGCGCCACCCCGGTGACGGAGTTCACGCAGCTCGTGCCCACCGAGGGCGCCCCGGCGACGGAGCGCACCGAGATCCGCTTCCTCTACGACGACGAGGCGCTCTACATCGGCGCGCGCATGTACGACCGCGGCAAGGTCACCACGCGGCTGGGGCGCCGCGACATGTCGATGGAGGCCACCGACTGGCTTACGGTGATCATCGACAGCTACCACGACCACCGCACCGCCTTCGGCTTCGAGATCAATCCCTCCGGCGTGCGCCGCGACCAGACCCGCGCCGGCGAAGGGGAGGACGATTCCTGGGATCCCGTCTGGGAGGCGGCCACCAGCGTGGACGCGGAGGGATGGACGGCGGAGCTGCGCATCCCCTTCAGCCAGCTCCGCTTCAACCCCGTCGCGGAGCAGGTCTGGGGGATCCAGATCGAGCGGCAGATCGCCCGCAATCGCGAGTTCTCCGTCTTCTCCTTCACCCCCACCTCGCAGCCGGGCGGCATCCCCCGCTTCGGCCATCTGCACGGGCTGCGGGAGCTGCGCACCGGGAAGCGGCTCGAGGTACTCCCCTACTCGGTGATGCGGGTGGACAACGTGGACCGCAGCGCGAATCCCTACCGCGACAATCGCGAGTACGACGCCTCGGCGGGGGTGGACCTGAAGTACAGGGTGACCTCGGATCTGACGCTGGACGTGACGGTGAACCCTGACTTCGGCCAGGTCGAGGTCGATCCCGCGGAGGTCAACCTTTCCGCCATCGAGACCTTCTTCCAGGAGAAACGACCCTTCTTCGTCGAGGGCTCGGAGATCTTCAGCTTCGGCGCGGGCGGCGGGAACAACGCCTTCTACTCGCGGCGCATCGGGCGCGCGCCGCAGATTCTGCCGCAGACGCCCGCCCGGGACGTGGCGGATGCCGCCGGGATTCTCGGGGCGGCGAAGCTCTCCGGGCGCACCCGCAACGGCTGGTCGGTGGGCGTGCTGAACGCGCTCACCGGGCGCGAGGA
>JBPCIT010000430.1:0-17512 GCA_051006015.1 Longimicrobiaceae bacterium | reverse complement strand
ACCGAAAGCAACCCGATCTCTTTCGCCCCCCGCGCCAGCTCATCGACGTTCATCCCGCCAAAGGGCCACCGGGTCACGGACTGCTTGAGGGCACCCTCCGCCAGGGCCGCACTCCCGGCTGCCCCCTGTGCGGCGCTCGACGCCTCAGGGCGTGCGCAGGCGCCGGCCGCCAGTGCTGCCCCGGCGGCGAGCCCGGTCTGTAGAAATTCCCTGCGCTTCATGATGTCCTCCGATCGCGCGTCGAACATTTCTCGCCTGCCGGCAGGCCCTCACCCCCTAGCCCCCTCTCCCAAGTCTGGGAGAGGGGGAACTCTATCCTGCCCAACCTCGATTCTGGTGGTATAGCAAGAACTGTCGTGCTCCCCTCCCCCGAAATCGGGGGAGGGGCCGGGGGAGGGGGCCTCCAGCGGCCCCTCCTCGCAGGTCCCGGTGGTTTCACGAGAGGAATTGGCTCACGTGTTGATAGCTGGTCCGGAGAAACGCCGTGGGATCTTCGGGATCGTCGTGCTCGACATAGAAGTGCTGGAGCCCCAGCTCCTCCGCGCGCGCGAAGAGCTGCCCGAAATCGATCTCCCCCTGCCCTACGGGGACCATCCGCTTTTCGCCGCGTATGTCCGCCATGTCTTTGACGTGCCAGAGCGGCATGCGGCCCTGGTGGCGCGTGAGAAACTCGAGCGGGTCATGGCCGGCGTGGACGGTCCAGAAGAGATCCAGCTCGAAGTCCACGAGCGCGGGATCGGTCTCCGCCAGCAGTATGTCCATTCCCGACCGTCCACCCTCGAGCCGCTCGAACTCGAACTCGTGATTGTGATAGGCGACCCGCAGCCCACGCTCCCGGGTCGCCTGCCCGAAGCGGTTCAGATCTGCGGCGACACGGCTGTAGCCCGCCTGGTTCCGCTCGCCCTCGACCAGCCAGGGAACGATGACCCAGCGCTGACCCAGGGCCTGCGCGACCGCAAGGCTCGCGTCCAGGTTCTGCCGCAGCGCATCGATCCCGAAGTGCCCGGAGGGAGTGACCAGCCCGTTGCGACGCAGCACTGCCCCGAACTCGTCGGCGTTGATATTCTGCGTGTCGTAGGTCTCGACCTGGTTGTAGCCGATCTGCGCAACCTGCTGGAGCGTCCCGGCGGCATCGGGCTCCAGTTGATGGCGCACGGAATAAAGCTGCAAGCCGACCGGTCTGCCCGGCTGCGCTGTGCCCGCCGCCCTGGCAGCCGTCCCCTCACCCACGCCGCCCTCCGTGCCCGGCCGGGGGCAGCCGGCGAGCAGCGGTGCGGCCATCACGCCGCCAGCGAGCATTGCAGCGCGCCGGAGCGCCTCCCGCCGGGTCAATGCGTCGAACAGGTTGTCCATTCCCCTCCCCTCCTCAGCTGAAGTGCTCTCCGGGAATCACAGGCCGGGCTCGGCCATGGCCGCCGGGATCTTGACGTCTTCCGGGTCGTCCGAGGTCCGCACCCGATCCTTGAAGGTGATGCCGAAGAAGACCATGATCACGGCGGCGAAGGCCGCGGGGATCCACCAGAAGTCGTGCCACTGCTGCAGCGTCAGCTCAGGCGCGCCAGCCAGGAAGCTGTTGAAGACGTTCCCCGCGATCTGCGCGCCGATCAGCATCCCCACCCCGTAGGTGACGAAGACCAGGAAGCCCTGCGCCTGCCCGCGGATGGCCGGGGTCGACTTCTTGTCCACGTAGATCTGACCGGTGACGAAGAAGAAGTCGTAGCAGATGCCGTGCAGCAGGATGCCGAGGATGATCATCCAGAAGACGGCGCTGGGCGCCGCCAGGGCGAAGAGCGCGTAGCGCAGCACCCAGGCGCCCATGCCCACCAGCAGCATCCACTTCACCCCGAGGCGGGCGAAGAAGAAGGGCATCAGCAGCATGAAGCCCACCTCGGACATCTGCCCCAGCGTCTGCGTGGCCGCGATGTTCTGCACCCCGGCCGCTCCCAGGAAGATCTGGGTGAAGTTGTAGTAGGCCGCCAGCGGGATACAGATCAGCAGCGAGCTGATGATGAAGATGTAGAAGGGCCGACTCCCGAGCTGCTTGAAGGCGTCCAGGCCGAGGATGCTGCGCGTCGAGACCGGCTGCCCCGCGCCGGTTGGCGGCGTATGTGGCAGCGAGAAGCTGTACACGCCGAGAAGGAGGCTGGCTACGCCGGCGGTATAGAGCGGCAGCGCCGTCTGCTCAGGCAGCACCGTCACGAACCCGCTCAGCACGAAGCTGATGAAGAGGCCCGCCACGATCCAGCCGATGGTGCCGAAGACCCGGATCAGCGGGAACTGCTTCTCCTGGTCCTGGATGTTGTGGAACGCCAGCGAGTTCGAGAGGCCCAGCGTGGGCATGTAGCAGAGGTTGTAGACCAGCAGCATCAGGATGAACAGGGTCGGGTTCCCCGTGAGCTGCGGCACCGTCAGCAGCACCAGGCCGCCGGCGAGGTGGAGCACCCCGAGCACCTTTTCCGTGGCGAAGTAGCGGTCAGCGATCAGCCCCAGGAAGAAGGGCGCGATGATCGCGGCGATCGGGTTCACGGTGTAGGGCCAGTGCGTCAGCGTCTCCATCCCCTGCGTGGTCATGTACACGGCGATCGTCGTGTACCAGGCCCCCCAGATGAAGAACTGCAGGAACATCATCGCACTCAGGCGGGCACTCAGCGATCGGTTCATGCGCGGATGGCGGGTTAGGGTGCAACGCTACACGCTAAGGGACGCACACTCGACGGAAAAAGACCATCTCACCAGGCGGCGAATCCTACCTCAGCGCCCGGAGTCCAGCCGGCGGATGCGGATGTTGCGGTACCAGACAGGATCATCGTGGTCCTGCAGCACGATGTGGCCTCTGCTCTGGCTGGCGAAGGTCGGCATGTCGCTGAATTTGCTGGCGGCCAGGAGGCGGTTCCATTCCTCGCTGCCGATCTCGACGTCGGCAGTACTCTGGCCGTTGAGCCACTGCTGGATGCGGTTGCCCTGAACCCGGATGCGCACCTGGTTCCACTCGCCAACTGGACGGGCGATATTGGCTGGTGGCACGATCAGGTCGTAGAGGGCGCCCGCCCGGTGGCTATCGATCTGCCCGTCCTGGTGGCGCTCGTCATCGAGCACCTGCATCTCAGGTCCGGTGTGCCAGGGCGCGGGCTCGGACTCGCTCACCCGGTACATGATGCCGCTGTTGCCCCCCTCGGAGATCCGCCACTCGAGCTCGAGCTCGAAGTCGCCGAACTGCTCGCGCGTGACGAGATCGCCCCGCTGCGCACGATCCTGGGCCGGAACGAACGCGAGGACCCCGTTCTCGACCCGCCAGCTGGCGGGGACGTCCTGCCGCTGATAGCCACGCCACTGGCTCAGATCGGTCCCATCGAAGAGGACCTCCCACTCACCCGCCGGAGTCTCGGTCATGCCCGTGGTGCTTGTGATGGAGGCGGTGTCCGTTGCTGCACCGTCCTGGGTACTCCTGGGAGCACATGCCACGACGAGAAAAGCGCCGGAGAGCGCGACCAGCGGCGCTCGCCGTAGCATGCGAACGAGCAGGAGTTGGGATGCCGGCATGGAGTCCTCGCTTGCATCAGGTAAATGGTTCTGGTTCGATCGACCCCCACCCGCGCGGAGATGTCGATCCCGAAGGGTCCAGGTTGCCGCTCCACTACCATCGTGCCCAGCGCATCCACGCTACGGCGTGGAACGCATGTTCCGCGCCGGAGAAGCGGTCCGCGTGCAGCTCCAGCTCCCGCTCCTCACGGGGCCGTGGAGGAAGTTGCGATTGGCTGCGCCTGTAAGTGGGCTACGGAGCCGTATGATGCGGCAGCCCTGCCGCTCAGGCAAGGGGACGGGCTCCATTTCCAGGCCCCGAGCTTCCCAAACCTCACCTGCTGAGCCATATTCAGAGGGAGCCATCCACCCTCCGCTTTCGCCTGGCAGAGCGTTCCCGTTCCGAACGGAACGGCCGGTCGGAAGTGCGTTGGAGAAGGGACTGGCCAACGATCTCCGACGCTGACCCCGAGCCCTGCGTTTATGTCCTTCGTCCATCTGCACTGCCACTCCGAGTACTCGCTCCTCGACGGAGCTAACCGCATCGGCGACCTGATCGCGCGGGCGAAGGAGCTGGAGCAGCCGGCCATCGCGCTCACCGACCACGGGTGCATGTTCGGCGCGTGGGTCTTTCAGGAGCAGGCGAAGAAGGCGGGGATCAAGCCGATCATCGGAATGGAGGCGTATGTCGCCCCCGGCTCCCGCCTGGAGCGCGGCAAGCAGAAGGGCGAGAAGGGCTACTACCACCTGGTGCTGCTCGCGCGCGACCTGCAGGGCTACAAGAACCTCTCCCGCCTCACCTCGATCGGCTACACCGAGGGCTTCTACAGCAAGCCGCGCATCGACCGCGAGGTGCTGGCGAAGCACTCCGAGGGGCTGATCGTCTCCAGCGCCTGCCTGGCGGGCGAGGTCGCGCAGCACCTGATGGAGGAGCGCTGGGAGGCCGCGCGCGAGGCGGCGTCCTGGTACGCCAACCTCTTCGACGGCCGCTACTATCTGGAGGTGCAGGGACACGACTCGCCGGGGCAGCAGCAGCTCAACGAGCGCATCTTCAAGCTCGCCGACGAGCTGGGGCTGCCCGTGGTGGCCACCAACGACGCGCACTTCCTGAAGGCGCAGGACCACGAGGCGCACGACGTCCTGCTCTGCATCGGCCTGGGCAAGGACTTCTCCGATCCCAACCGGATGAAGTACGACCGCGGCCTCTACTTCAAGAACCACCTCGAGATGGCGGAGCGCTTCCCTGGCCGCGCCGACGTGCTGGAGAACACGCTCAGGATCGCCGAGGAGGTGGACCTCCACTTCCCGAAGAAGTACCACGTCCCCGAGTTCCCGCTCCCCGAGGGTGTCGCTGGCGAGGCGGAGATGCTGCGGGAGTGGGTGTGGGAGGGAGCCAGGGAGCGGTACGGCAAGGGAAGAGGGAAGAGGGAAGAGGGAAGAGAGGAACAGCAACCAGCGCCCCGCAGCTCCAGTGATGATGCAGTTCTCCCCTCTCCCGAACTCGGGGGAGGGGTCGGGGGAGGGGGCGCCGGCGAGATCCCGGAGGCGGTGCGCGAGCGCATCGAGTACGAGCTGGACGTCATCACCAAGCTCGGCTACTCCGGCTACTTCCTCATCACCGCGGACTTCATCCGCTGGGCGCGCGAGCATGGCATCCCGGTGGGGCCGGGACGCGGCTCGGCGGCGGGCTCCATCGTCGCCTACTGCACCGGGATCACCGACCTCTGCCCCCTCGAGTTCGACCTCCTCTTCGAGCGCTTCCTCAACCCTGAGCGCGTCTCGATGCCCGACATCGACGTGGACTTCTGCTTCGAGCGCCGCGGCGAGGTGATCGAGTACGTGCGGCAGAAGTACGGCCGCGAGGCCGTGGGGCAGATCATCACCTTCGGTACGATGAAGTCGCGCGCCGTCGTCAAGGACGTGGGCCGCACCCTCGGCTTCCTCCCGGCGGAGACCGACCGGCTGGCGAAGCTGATCCCCAACTCGCCCGCCTACTCGCTCACCGTGGCGGAGGCCATCCAGAATATCCCCGAGATCGGCGAGCTCTATGAAAAGGACGAGCGCTATCGCCGCCTCCTGGACTACTCGAAGACCCTCGAGGGGCTCTCCCGCCACTCGAGCGTGCACGCCGCCGGGGTGGTGATCGCCCCCGGTCCGCTGGACGAGTACGTCCCCATCTGCACGCAGAACAGCCGGGGCGCGGGGGGCGGCGAGAACGAGAGCATCCTCGTCACGCAGTACAGCATGAACGACCTGGAAAAGGCGGGCATGCTCAAGATGGACTTCCTGGGTCTGAAGACCCTGACGGTGATCCACGACGCTGTGGAGACCATCCGCCGCCGCCACGGCGCGCTGCGTCACCCGGAGACGGGGCAGGAGTTCGAGCGCATCGAGGACGCTCCGCTGGACGACCCTTCGGTCTACGCGATGCTGGCGCGCGGCGGGACGGCAGGCGTCTTCCAGTTCGAATCCTCACTGGCCACCGAGAAGCTGCGGGCGATGAAGGCCGATCGCTTCGACGACCTGATCGCCACCAACGCGCTCATCCGTCCCGGCCCGCTGGACATGGGGATGGACGTGGTCTACATCCGTCGCAAGCTTGGGCAGGAGCCCGTCCGCTACGCGCACCCCGACCTGGCGGAGACGCTGGAGCCGACCTACGGCGTCATCGTCTACCAGGAGCAGGTGATGCGCATCGCGCAGATCCTCGCCGGCCTCTCGCTCGCCGAAGCGGACGTGCTCCGCAAGGCGGTGGGCAAAAAGGACGCGGCGCTGATCGCGCTGGAGCTGGGGAAGTTCGTCGAGAAGGCCGTCGAGCGCGGCCACGACCGCCGCACCATCCAGGACCTGGCGGATCAGATCGAGGCCTTCGGGCGGTACGGCTTCAACAAGTCGCATTCCGCCGCTTACGGGCTGCTCTCCTACCAGACGGCGTGGCTGAAGTGCCACTATCCGGCGGAGTTCATGGCGGCGCTGATGTCCTCGGTGATCGACAAGACGGAGGACGTGGTGGCCTACATCGCCGCGTGCCGGGAGCTGGGCAAGTACCTTCCCCACAAGACCCCGAAGGGGGTCGAGGTGCTGCCGCCGCACGTGAACGAGTCCAACTGGAAGTTCACCGTGGTCGGCGAGGGTGTCGGGCAGATCCGCTTCGGGCTCGGCGCCATCCGCGGCGTCGGCGAGAGCGCGGTGCGCTCGATCCTCGCCGCGCGCGAGGCGGAGGGGCCGTACAAGTCGATGTTCGACCTGCTGACGCGTATCGACCAGCGGCTCTGCAACAAGCGGGTGATCGAGGCGCTGATCTGCGCGGGCGCGCTGGATGGCTTCGCCCCCGAGGGAGGACGCGCCCAGCTCCTGGCCGGGCTGGAGGCCACCTTCGCCGCCGCGCAGGACGCGCAGCGCGAGCGCGACAGCTCGCAGGAGAACCTCTTCGATACGCTGATGGGAGGCGGCTCAGGCGGCCCCGCGCTCATCCAGCCCCCGCCGCTCCCGCCGGTCGAGCGCTGGCCGGAGGGCGAGCGCCTCGCGCGCGAGAAGGAGATCCTCGGCTTCTTCATCTCCGGGCACCCCCTGGACAAGTTCCGCGAGGATGTTGCACTCTTCGATGGGGTGAACACCGCGAATCTGCGGGAGCACCGGGACCGCAAGGTCGAGCTGGCGTGCGTGGTGACCTCCGTGGCGCGGCAGATCTCCAAGCGCGATGGCGCGGAGTGGGGGCGCATCACCGTGGAGGACTTCTACGGCACCGCCACCCTGCTCGCCTTCGGGGAGTCCTGGGCGAAGTACAAGGAGGTGCTGCAGCAGGATACGCCGGTGCTGGTGCGCGGCGGCGTCTCCGGCCGCGACCGCGACGAGGAGGATCCACCCATCTTCCTCGACAGCGCCGCCCCGCTGGCGTGGCTGCGGGAGAGCGGGGAGGTGGGGATCTGCGTCGAGCTGGGCTCACACGGCACCGATGGCAGCGTGCTGCAGAAGGCGAAGGCAGCCCTGACCGCGCACCCCGGTCCCGCCCCTCTGCTGGTGGTCTGGCGAAATGGGGGGAATGGCGGGCATGGCGGAAATGGAGGCGCGGACGATGCGCCGCGGCTGCGCTCCCGCTCGCTGCGCATCACCCCGCGCGAGGCGCTGCTGCAGGAGCTGCGCGAGCTGCTGGGCGAGGAGCGGGTGAAGCTGATACGCGCGGAGCGGTGAGGCGCGCGAGATCCACCGGCGAATGAATTCGCGGCTGGAACGGCACCAAGCCCACCTGCGTGGGCTTCAACTCCGGTGCTGGTGGAGTGCAGTCCGCGAAGGCGGACTTCGTGCAGTCCCAGCCGCGGTTTGAACCGCCGGGCGCGGGCGAGGGTTCAACAGGCAAGGTGAGGCATAGTGGCTACCGTCGCACACCTGGATTTCGAGAAGGCGATCGCGGAGGTCGAGGAGCAGATCGGCTTGCTGCAGGCGCTCGCGCGGGAGCGGGGGCTGGACGTCACGAACGAGTTGCAGTCGCTCGAGCGCAAGCTGACCTCCCTCAAGCGCGACGTCTACCAGAACCTGACCCCGATCGAGCGGGTGCAGGTCGCGCGGCACCCGCGCCGGCCCTACACGCTGGACTACCTGGAGCTGGTCTTCACCGACTTCGTCGAGCTGCACGGCGACCGGCTGTTCCGCGACGACGCCTCGATCGTGGGCGGCTGGGCACGGCTCGACGGCGAGTCCGTCATGGTCGTCGGCCACCAGAAGGGCCGCGACATGAAGGAGAATTTGCGGCGCAATTTCGGGATGCCTCACCCCGAGGGATACCGCAAGGCATTGCGCTTGATGAAGATGGCGGAGAAATTCAATCGTCCGCTCGTCACGCTGATAGACACTCCCGGCGCCTACCCCGGGCTCGGGGCGGAGGAGCGCGGGCAAGCGGAGGCGATCGCGCGCAACCTGCGCGAGATGGCGGCGCTGCGCATCCCCACCCTGTCGGTGGTGATCGGCGAGGGGGGCTCCGGCGGCGCACTCGCCATCGGGGTGACGGACCGGATCTTGATGCTGGAAAACAGTGTTTACTCCGTCATCTCCCCTGAGGGGTGTGCGGCGATCCTCTGGAAGTCGGGGACGGAGCGCGACAGGGCGGCCGAGGCGCTGAAGCTGACGGCGGCCGACCTGCGACGGCTCGAGGTGATCGACGGGGTCATTCCCGAGCCCGCCGGAGGCGCGCACTCCGACTGGGAGAGCACGGCGGAGAGCTTCCGGCGCGCCGTGACGCGCAATCTCGAAGAGCTGCGTGAGATTCCCATCGACGAGCTGCGCCGCTCCCGGTGGGAGAAGTACATGGGGATGGGGAAGTGGCGGAAAGCCCGCTGATCCCTCCCGATCTTGACCATGAGAGCGCGTGGCCCGCGGCAGAACGGCCTCGGCGCGACAGGTATACGGTTATGCATATCGCACTTCCAATCTTCGGACAGGAGTCGCCGGAGCGGGTCGCCACCTGGACGGTAGAGGTGGGCTTCAAGGGGACCCGCCGCGGCTACTACATCTCTGACGACGAGACGCTGCGCCCCAAGGAGTACGTGGTGGTGGAGGTCGAACGGGGCGAGGACCTTGGACGCGTCGTCTCGGTCGGCGGGGCGGCCGCGCGCAAGTGCTCCTCCTGCAACAAGAAGGATGGTGAGGAGAGCGCCGACAGCACTCCCACCGCCCGCGTGCTGCGCCGCGCCGAGCCGGAGGAGGTCCACAAGCTGCTGGTGCAGCGCGCCGACGAGGAGCGCGTGCGCCGCAAGGTGCGCGAGATGGTCGAGCAGCACTCGCTGAAGATGAAGATCTCCGAGGCGGAGTGGCAGTGGGATCACAACAAGCTGATCATCTACTTCACTGCCGAGCGGCGGGTGGACTTCCGGCAGCTGGTGCGCGACCTGGCCCGCAACTTCCGCACGCGCATCGAGCTGAAGCAGATCGGCGTGCGCGACGAGGCGGCGCTGCTGGGCGGCGTGGGACGCTGCGGGCGTGAGCTCTGCTGCGCCACCTGGCTGCGCGAGATCAAGCCGATCTCCCTGCAACTCGCCAAGGACCAGAACCTCTCGCTCAACCCACAGCAGATCTCCGGCACCTGCGGGCGGCTGATGTGCTGCCTGACCTACGAGCACGACGCCTATCTGCAGGCGCGCAAGAAGTTCCCGCGCGAGGGCAAGCTGATGCGCACCACGCAGGGACAGGAGAAGGTGATCGCGGTGGACATCTGGCGCGATACGGTCACCCTGCTGGATGAGAACCGGCAGCGGCGGGTGATCAAGCTCTCCGAGCTGAAGGCGGAGACTGCAGCCCAGCCATCCGCTGGCCGCGAGCGCGCGCCCGCCGACGACCGCGAGGCTGCCTCCGCCGAAGGCTCCCCGACGCAGCCGCATGCGAATGGCGCCCCCCCCTCCAGCCGCAAGCCGCGCCGTCGCCCGGAGCGGAGGCAGGATTGAGCGGACGGGGGTTCTATCTCACCACGGCGATCGACTACGCCAACGGTCTGCCGCACCTGGGCCACGCCTTCGAGAAGATCGGCGCCGATGCCATCGCGCGCTTCCGTCGCCTGCTCGGCGAGGAGGTCCGCTTCGCCATGGGGATGGACGAGCACGGGCAGAAGGTGGCGCAGTCCGCCGCCGCCGAGGGAGTCGAGCCCCAGGCGCTGGTGGACGGACTCGCGGAGCGCTTTCGCTCGATGTGGGAGCGGCTCGAGATCTCCAACGACCGCTGGGTCCGTACCACCGATCCGCACCACAAGCGCGGCGTCAAGGCGCTGATCGAGCGCATCCACGGGCGCAATCCCGACGACTTCTACGAGAAGACGTACGAGGGCTGGTACTGCGTCGGGTGCGAGCTCTTCAAGCGGGAGAATGAGATCGAGGACGGGCGCTGCGTGCTGCATCCCACCCGCACGCTGGAGTGGGCGGAGGAGCGCAACTGGTTCTTCCGGCTCTCGCGCTACGAGGAGTTCCTGCGCCGCCGGCTCCAGGACGCACCTGAGTTCCTGCAGCCGGAATCTCGCCGCAACGAGATGCTCGCGCTGCTGGACGCGGGCCTCGAGGACATCTCGATCACCCGCGCGCGACTCTCCTGGGCAATCCCCTTCCCGCTGCCGACCTCGGACGGCGAGACGCAGGGCACCTGGGTCTGGTTCGACGCCCTACCGAACTACCTGACCGACACCGGCTTTCCGGAGGAGGGCTACGAGCGCTGGTGGCCGGCGCAGCTGCACGTAGTGGGCAAGGACATCAACCGGCTGCACTCCATCGTCTGGCCGGCGATGCTGGAGTCGGCCGGACTCCCGCTCCCCGAGCAGGTGTGGGTACACGGCTTCGTCTACTTCGGAGGGGAGCGGCTCAGCAAGTCCGCCGGCGTCACCTTCGACCTGGGCGAGGCGATCGAGCGCCACGGACCTGACGCCTTCCGCTACGTCCTGCTGCGGGAGGTGGCGTGGGACTCGGACGGCAGCTTCACCTGGGAGCGCTTCGACGAGCGCTACACCGCGGAGCTCGCCAACGGGCTGGGGAACCTTGCCAGCCGCACCCTTTCGATGCTGGAGAAGTATCGCGGAGGGATGGTGCCGGCGACGGCGCGCGCCGGGCTGGACAGCGAGATCCGGGAGGTGCTGGAGCGGTACCGGCGCGCGATGGACGCCCATCTGCTGCACACCGGAGCCGCGGTGGCGTACGAGCTGGTCTCCGCCGCCAACAGCTACGTGCAGGAGACGGCGCCCTGGAAGCTGGCCAAGGATCCGGGTCGTACGGGCGAGCTGGACGAGGCGCTCGCCTCGCTGATCCGCGCGCTCGCGGTAGCCGCCACCCTGCTCTCTCCCTTCATGCCGCAGAAGATGACCGAGCTCTGGCAGCGGCTGGGCGCGCCCTCCGCCGATCTCCCCCTGCTGGAGGAGCTGCCGCGGCTGGAGGTGGCCGGCTGGCAGGCACGCGCCGGCGCGGTCCTCTTCCCCCGCCCCGAGCTCGTCGCCAGCGGCTAGGCAGCATCCAGCCGATCCGGCGGCCGCCTCAACGCCCCCTCTCCGGCTCGCTTAGGCTCGCCACCTCTCCCCCGAGTTCGGGGGAGAGGTTATTGGACTCTCGCCGTTCTCCCAAGCATCTGCCTGACTGTGGATGCTGTTCTCCCCTCCCCCGGAATCGGGGGAGGGGGCCCTCTGCCGCACACGCGCCACCCGCTCCGTCAGCTCCCGCAGAAGCAGCAGCGCGTCATTCTGGGCGAGGTCCACCACCCGCGCCTCGCCTGCGGCGGTGTCCGCAACCAGAGTGGCGAGGCCGTGACGCCGCTGAAAGGGCGTCTGCCGCACGTGCAGCGTCTGCACCTTGCGGTCCGGCACGATCCAGGTGATCCGGTTCAGGAAGCCACCGCGTGCGACCACGTAGCCCGCGGCCGGGGCGTATCCCAGGTGGCGGTAGTGCAGGTGGGCGAAGCCGTAGGCGAGTGGCAGCAGTCCCAGCAGCCAGAGCCAGGAGGTGCCCCGCAGCAGCGCCAGTGCCCCCGCCGCAACCACGATCGGAACCGAGTAGCGCACGAAGGCGCGCCGCCGCGCACGCGGGTGGACGCGCAGGAAGCGTAGCTCTCCGTAGTCCAGACCCCCGAAGAGGGCCGCGATCAGCCGGGGCACCTCCCTTCCGCGCGCCAGCGGCAGGAAGGCCTCGGCGCCGCCGCGCTGGCGCTGCCCCGGGGCGGCGCCCGCCGTCTCGATCTTCAGCGTGGCGAGCCCGAAGGGCCGGCGCAGCAGCGACTCCTCGACACGGATCGCCTGCACCCGCCGGAGCGGCACGATCGCTTCGCGGCGGGAGAGTAGCCCGTAGCGCTTACGCAGCTCGTCCTCGGTACGCTCGAGGGTGAAGCCGTAGTAGCGGAGCACCGCCCCGACCACCGAAAAGAGCCAGGCGAGGACCAGAAAGAAGGCGATTGCCGCCGCGACCAGCAGCGCGATCCCCAGTCCCGGTGCGCCCGGCACCAGCATCTCCGGGTCGATGTCCGGCTCCGGCAGCTCGATCCGGAGCTGGCCGAGGAGCTGGAGCCCACCGGCCAGCAGGGCGGCGACCAGCCCCGCCTCGTTCGCCGTGGCGCCGGCGATCGCCAGCTCCCCCGTCGAGAGCCGGGCGAGCACGGTCGCTTCCGGAGCAGCTTCCCGCTCGGGGATGCCCGCGACGCGCCGCCGCTGCGCCAACAGCTCCTCGCGCAGCGCCTGCGCCTCCTCCTGCGCGAGCACCGTCAGCACCGCCTCGGTGCGGTTCCCTCCCGCGGTCTCCACGCTCAGCTCGGCGACGCCGAAGATGCGCTGCAGCGCGCTCTGCTGGATGTCGATGTTCTGCACCCGGGCCAGTGGAATCACCCGCCGGCTCTTGCTCAGCACGCCCGAGTCCAGGATCAGCTCCTCTCCCGCCAGGCGGTAGCGGAAGGTGAGGTACTTGGCGACGGCCGCGAGCAACGCGGGGATCGAAAGGAAGGCGACTCCCCAGACGAGCATCCTCCCGAAGTCGCCCGATCCTGCCGAGGCGCCGCCCACCAGCGCCGGCACCACGAAGGCGCGCGCGACACGCATCGCCTCGAAGAGCAGAGTGAAGGGGTGCAGCCGCCGGGCCTCGCTCACACCGCGTCCTCCCCTCCGCTGAGTGCGGCAAGGTAGTCGCGCAGCGCCTCGGCCTCCGCCAGCGCGAGGCCGGGGATCTCCAGGTCCGCGCCACGCACCCCGGCGGTGTAGACGATCAGCCGCGCCAGCCCCAGCCAGCGCTCCAGCGGTCCGCGCCGCGTATCGACGTGCTGGATGCGCGTGAGCGGAAAGACGCTGGTGGTGCGCCAGAGCACCCCGTGCGAGACGAAGAGGTCGCTCTCGCGCACCGCGAAGCTCCAGGCGCGATACTTCACGGGCGGCCAGAAGAGCGCCTCCGCCACTCCGATCGTCGCCACCGCTGCGGCCACCCAGCCGAAGGGGAAGCGGAAGGGGAGGAGCGCCCCGGCGATCAGGAGGACGGCTGTCATCACGGTCGTGCTGACGAGCGAGCCCGCACGCCAGAGCGTGACGACACGCGGATCGAGCTGCCGTGGCGCCGGCTCGGGTGCGGTGAGGACCGTCGCTGCTTCAGGGGAGACTTCAGGGGATTGCATGCGGCACAGTATATCCCGGCGGCGGTGCTGCGGCTACAGCGGACCCCCCTCCCCTGGTCTCTCCCCCACAGTAGTCCGGTGCGCCAGCAGCGCCAGGGGCGAAGGGAGCATGGCACATCCTGCCATTACGCCAGCGCTGAGAGTTGGCAGGGTAGAGTTCCCCCTCTCCCAATTTTGGGAGAGGGGGCTAGGGGGTGAGGGCCCAGTCCGCCGACTACCGGAAGACCTCCGCCACCGGCACCACGCGCACCCGCTCCGGCTGCACCTCGATGTGGTGGTCCTGGATGACGCGGTCCTCCTCCAGGATCTCCTGCGGCTTGGGCGAGTTGTAGGTGATCGGCGAGTGGCGGTTGCTTACGATCGCCTCGCGCAGCGCCTCGGCGTCGCCGGTGACCATTACGACGCGCATCCGCTCCGAGCGCAGGTGCTGGCGCAGTGCGCGGTTGACGTCCTCCAGCGTGAGGGCGGCGAGCTGCTCCTGCATCCACTGGTTGAAGTTGCCGATCCCGTAGTGTCGGCTGTCGAGCGCGTAGCCGAGCTGCAGATCCTGCGTCTGCGTCAGCACGCCGGTGTACTTGGTGAGGAACTCGCGCGTGGCCTCGAACGCCTCGCGGCTCATCCCCTCGCGCAGCAGCTTGTCGTACTCGTAGAGCGCGGCGCGCAGCGTGAAGTGGCCGTGCTCCGGCTCGACCGGGCGGATCCAGATCTGGAAGATCTGCTGCTGCCGCGCCAGGTTGGGGTCCGGTGTGAACTGGAACATCCCGCGCGGGAAGTACTCGATGTAGGCGTAGTCACCGTAGTTGAGCCCGCGCGCCTCGCGCAGCCGCTGGTAGAGGTAGCTGTTGCTGGAGCGGTGCTGCCCCAGGTAGGAGGCGACCACCGCCAGCGCCGGCCAGTCCGGATGCGGGCGGATGACGTCGATCGGGAAGCCCAGCGAGATGGCCGTCGAGCGGGTGTCGCGCTGGATGATCTCGATCTCCATTCCCGCCGCCAGCTCCGGGGCGGGCGCGCGGATCCGGTCCGCCGGGCCGAGCGGCAGCACCCGGAAGTCCGTCTGGACGCGTTGCGCGAACCCTGCCGGGTAGCCGCCCGCCAGCCCGACGACCAGGTTGCCCTGCGTGTAGTGTTGCCGGTAGAAGTCGCGCACGTCCTCCAGCGTGAGCGACTCCAGCGCGTCGATGCGGCCCATGCTGTGGTGCTCGTACGGGTGGCCGGCGTAGATGACGTTGTAGAGCCGCTCCTTCCCCAGCTCCTCGTCGTTCCCCTCCCGCAGGGTGACCCGCAGGAAGTTGATCGCATTGGTCCTCAGGCGGGTGAAGTCCTCTTCGCGGAAGCCGGGCTCGAGCAGCATGGCGCGGATCAGCCCGTAGTAGCGCTCGAGGTTGTCCACGTGGGTGGTGCCGGTGAAGACCGTCATCTCCTTGTCCGCCTGCCAGCCGAAGGAGGTGGCCATCGGGTACATCGCCTCGACGATCTGGCGGTAGGGCATCTCCTGCGAGCCGCCCTGCGCCAGCATCGCGGCGGTCAGCGAGGCGAGCCCCTCCTTGCCCTCCGGATCCAGCGCCGAGCCGGCGTTGAAGAGGATGCGGAAGCTGACCAGAGGCGAGCGGCCGGGCTGCAGCACGCTGATGATCTCCGGCTCCGGGGCGGTGGCCGGACGCGCGGTGCCGCCAGCGCAGGCGGAGGCGGCCAGCGCGAGCGCGGCGACTGCAAGTACGGTACGGCGTGGCATCAGCGGTCTCCCCCGTGCGTGGCGGCACCCCGGGTAGCCAGGGTGACGATGGTGCGGTGGTTCTCGACGAAGTGGCGCGCCGCGATCTCGCGGATCTGCTCCGGCGTCAGGCTGTCATAGATCGCGAAGACGCGGTTGATCGTTTCCGGCGTGCGGCGCAGCGCCAGGTACGGCGCCAGCGCGCTGGCGATTGCGTTGGAGCTGTTCATCCCCAGCGCCGCACTGTAGCGCATCCGCGAGCGGGTGGCGTCGAGCTGCTGCTGCGGGATCGGCTCGCTCGCGTAGCGCTGCAGCGTCTGCAGGATCTGGTCGCGCACATACTCTATATCCGCCGGGTTCTTGACCCGCGCGATCACGGTGAAGAGCTCGGGGTCGGTGCGGTCGCCAAAGGAGGGGCCGAGCAGATCCACCTTCTGCTCCTGCAGCACCAGCTGCTGGTAAAGCTCGGAGCTGGAGCCGAAGGCGATCGAGGCGAGCAGGTCGAGCGCCGCCTTGTCGGGCGCCTCATCCGAGTACGCGGGGCCGCGGAAGGCCACCGCCACCAGCGGTAGCGTGGGCGAGGTCCACTCGACATTCGCGGTGCGCGGCGCGCTCTGCGCCGGCTCGGCCGGAACCTCGGGCGCGTAGCTGCCGCGCTCCCAGCCGCCGAAGTGCTCGCGCACGAGCGAGAGGGCGCGGTCGCGTGTCACGTCGCCGACGATCAGCATGGTGGTGTACTCCGGCCGGTAGTAGCGGCGGTAGAACTGCCAGGAGTAGTCGTACTGGTTGGGCATGTCCTGGATGTCCTGCAGGAAGCCCATGGTGGTGTGGCGGTAGGTGTGCGTGTTGAACGCCGTGCTGCGCAGCGTCTCGAAGAGCTTCGAGATCGGGTTCGCGCTGTTCTTGTTGTACTCGCCCAGCACGGCGAGCGCCTCGGTGCGGTACTCCGGCTCCGCGTACTTCAGCCGCTGGAAGCGGTCGGCCTCCAGCGCGACCACCGCCTCGAGGTCCTGCTTCGAGAGCAGCGTGTGGTAGACGGTGCGGTCGTCGGTGGTGTAGGCGTTCACCTCCGCGCCCGCGCGCTTCAGGATCGCGTCGCGCTCCTCGGAGCTGTAGTTCTCGCTCCCCCGGAACATCATGTGTTCGAAGAAGTGCGCGTAGCCGCTCTTCCCCGGCTCGACCTCGTTGCGCGAGCCGGTATTCACCACCAGGTAGAGCGCCACCAGATCCGGGAAATCCGTCGGCACCGTGACGAGGCGCAGCCCGTTGGGCAGGTCGTCGATGGTATAGTCGTAGGGAAAGAGCTTGCGCTCCCCCTGCTGTGCGGCTGCCAGCATCGGCAGACACAGGATAAGGAGCAGCAGGGCGAGAATGGTCTTTCTCATCGCGGAACGTCCTCTCAAGGTTGATCTCGGGAGAGGGATCGGCACCGGCGCCGACCCGGAAAAACTATCGTCTGGCAGCCGATTGCGGCACCGGCCGCTACCGCGCCGGATACAGCCGGTAGCGCTCCCGCACCGCCGACCAGGCCCGGTTCTCCTCCTCCCAGCGCCGCCAGATCTCACGCGGGTCCTCGCCGCGATCGAAGGCCTGGCGCGCCCAGCGCGAGCCCAGCATCTGCGTGAAGCCCTCGTTGGTGATGCGGAACTGCTGCGGGTGCAGCCGCCTGATCTCGCTCAGCAGCACCAGCGTCGTCCACACCGGCCGGTAGGCGTCACGGTCGGTGACGGTGATCTGCACCGCCCGCACGTTCTCGCCGCGGAAGGGCACCCATCCCTCGCCGCGCGGCACTAAGCGGGCGCTGTCGAGGCGCACGCCGGGCAACTCGTACTGCGCCAGGCGCTGCAGCAGCGCGGGGGTGTCGAGCCAGGGAGCGCCGAGATAGGAGAAAGGACGGTCGGTGCCACGTCCCACCGTGAGGTTGGTGGCCTCGGAGAGCACCAGCCCCGAGTAGCTGAGCGCCGCCTCCAGTGAGCGGATGTTGGGGGAGGGATCGATCCAGGGCAGCCCCGTCTCGTCGAACCACATCTGCGGGCGCCACCCCGCGGCCAGCACCACGTGGAGCTGCGCGCCGATGCCGTACTCCTGGTTGACGTAGCGGGCGACCTCTCCGACGGTCATCCCGTGCCGCAGCGGTACCGGGTAGTAGCCGGTGATCGCCTGCCCGACGCTGCGCAT
>JBPCIT010000429.1:0-6767 GCA_051006015.1 Longimicrobiaceae bacterium | reverse complement strand
CGCTGCAGCTTCTGTCCGGAGCCGGTCGAGGGGTGGGTGAGTCGCGAGGAGGTGATCTACGAGTCTCCCAACCCTCACCTGGCGGCGCATGGCGAGCTGGCGGAATTCCTGCTGGCGGTGCGCGACGCGGTGATGCGGCTGGACGTCGATCGGCTGCGGCCGGTGATGGTGAGGGACTTCATGCCCGCGCTCGACGGACCGGAGGGAGCGGAGGAGGCGCTCGCCCGCTGGGAATGGGAGCGATTCCGTGCACTCGATCACCTGCCGCGGCTGCTGGATCGTGGTGTGGTGAGCCGTGACGGGCGGCTCTGGGTGGCGCCACCCGAGTTCCTGCTGGACCCCGACTACCAGGGGATCCGCGCGGGCTTTCGCCGCAGCGGCGATCGCTGGGAGTGGCTCTTCCTGGTCGGCGGGATCTGAAAAGCAACGCCCCCGGCGGCGGATGCGGCCGGGGGGCGTCGCTTGATGGGCTCTTCGCAGGCTACTCGGCGTTGGTAAAGAGCCGGTGCCCGTGGTCCGCCTTTCCGGCAACGAAGTCCGCGTAGCCGTTGTCCGGATTCTTGCCCTGCTTCAGCGCCTTGTCCACCGTGCCGGGGCCGCGGTTGTAGGCGAGGAGGGCCAGACGCGTATCCCCTTCATACTTGTTCACGAGATAGCGCAGGTACTTGAAGCCGACCCGCAGATTGGTCTTCTGGTCCCGCAGCTCATCGACCGTCACTCCGGGCTGCATCCATGCGGCGGTGCGCGGCATCAGCTGCGTCAATCCGACCGCCCCGACCGGGCTGGTGGCGGTGTTGCGGAAGGAGCTCTCCGCCCGCACTAGACCGAAGGCGACATCCGGATCCACCTCGGCCTCGACCGCCGCTTCATAGATGTCCTCCGCCAGCTCGCGTGTCAGCCTGTACTCGCGGTTCTCCTCGAGCTTGGCCTCGATCACCTCGCTGCGCTGCTCCTCCTCGTTCATCTCCGCCCAGGCTCCCGCCAGCGCCGCGTCGTCCACCTCCTGCTGGGCATTGGCGTGCGCGACGAGCCGCTCATGCGAGGCGTCGGTGCGAAGCGCCTCCTGATAGCGATTGATGCCGATCGGGGCGCCCACTCCGGCGATCGCCAGGCCGATCAGACCGTTGCGAACCGGACTGGAGCGGAGGCGCTGCATCGCCCATGAGGGTTGCCGACGGCGCCGGTCCGCCGAGGGGTTGCCGCCATCGTAGGCGCGGCGATAGCGCGCGTTGAGGCGATCACGCACGGGAGCCTGGACGCCATCATCAGCGGCGCTTGACCAGCGGCGCATCGGGCGTCCGGTCGGATGGCGAGGTGCGGAGCTGCGTCGCTCCCAGGGCGGGGGAGGTTGTCGTCGTCGGGGTTGCATTCGGTGACCTCCTTATCTCTGCCGGCCCCCTTGATGCCATCCGGGCACTGCCGGTCGTGTTCGTGGTTAAAGTCTGTCTAAGTGGCTTATCTGTAATAGTTTATGTCGCAGGATACATGCCAGTCGAACGCGTGTTTGCACGGTTGATGAGCCTGCGCGGCTAGACGTGCACCACGATCCGGTCGAGCTTGGTGCGCCGCCGCGGGACGAACCGTTCGACGATGCTGGCGCGGTGCTCGAGCTCCTCCCTCTCCTCGGCGACCTGCGCCTCCTGGCGCTCGACGAAGTAGGCGAACAGTGCCACATAGCTCAGCAGCAGCGGAGCGAGGGAGAAGCGCTCCTCCCCTCTCGTGCTCGCCCGGATCGAGTCCGCGAGACCGGCGGCGCCCAGCGCGAGTGCGGCGCCATTGAGGAACCGGGTGGCGTTGTGGGAGGCGTCCGAGGGTCGGAAGGTGTGGACGAGCTGCGCCACCCCCGCCAGAGGCGCCAGCAGAGCGGGCGCCAATCCCGCAACGCGCGATCTCCCATCTGCCGCGCCGCCATTGAGCTCGGTCCCGTCGTAATCGGTGTGCGCCCCACGCGACCGGCCGCGCAGGTACTGGAGTGTAGCGTTCACTCCGGTGGCCAGGAAGAGCTCGGCGGTCAGCAGCCGCAGTGCGTGGAAGCGGGTCTCGTCGGTACCCTCGTCCTCCTCCTCCGGCTCATTGCTGGTGGGCAGAATTCCCATCTCGCGCAGTCGTTCGATCATCGTGGCCTCTCCGCTGTGGCGTTCTCGCTTGGAAAGCAGCAAAATCAGCAAGAGCCAGACCAGTCGGCGCCGCCGTTCTGCCGCGGTGCGCTGTCGCACCAGCGGACTTCCGCGGTTGCTGCGCGGGGCGTCGGGCGGCATCTTCCGATGCTGGTTCGCCCGAGCGCCCACTCCTCTGCCACACTCGCCCCGCGCCCGATGCTCACTGCAGAGAATCGTCCCTCTCGCCGCCGCGCGCAAGCGGCCGGATGAGTCCCTCGCGACGAGCCAAGGGGCTGCTGCTGATCCTCGCTCTGGTGGTGGCGGCGCAGCTTGGGCGGGCACTCTACCGCTGGTTCGAGTTCGGAGAGGAGCGCGCGCAGCTGACGGCGCTCCGCGAGCAGGTGGTGGATGCGGGCGTCGAGGTGCTGCGCACGCAGGCACGCGCCGACACTCTGCGCGGCCGGATCAGGGAGGAGGACGAGGCGCTCGAGACCCGGCGCCGCACCATCGAGCGTTATAGCAGCTACGCCCGCAACGGCGGGCTCTCCGCACAGCTCTACGGCGCCTACCGCGCCGAGCTCGAGCAGTTCAATGCGCGGGTGAGGGAGCGAAACCGCCGCGCCGACGAGTGGGCCGAGGTCGTCGCCCGGAACCAGGAGGCGGTCCGCCGCTACAACCTTCTCGCCGACAGCATCCGCGCCCTCGCCGCGAGCATCGGCGATCCCTACTACCCGGTGCCCCTCCCGGTCGAGGCAGCCGCCGAGCGCGGAATCATTCCGGCGCCGTAGCCGCAAACTCCAGGAAAGAGGAGTGACGAAAGAGTACCCGCACCGGCTCCGCTGTTCTCATTCCTCTTTCCTGTTTCCTCTTTCCTGTTTCCTCTTTCCTCCTCGGGTATGCTCCTTGTATCAGGCCGTGCGGCATGAGTGACGATACAGGCGTTTGGCGGCGGGAAGGTTCGCCGGAGAAGGGATTTCGGTATCTGCGCGTCGGCGGGAAGCCGCTCAAGAGCAAGGCGGCGCTCGAGCGGATTCGTGCGCTGGCGATTCCGCCCGCGTGGACGGACGTGCGCATCTCCCCGAAGACCAGTGCGAAGGTGCAGGCGACGGGGTACGACGCCGCGCGCCGCAAGCAGTACATCTACCATCCACGTTTCGTCGAGCGGCAGAAGCAGCGCAAGTACCGCAAGCTGCTCCCCCTGGCGCGCGCGCTGCCACAGCTCCGCGCGGCGACGAACGAGCACCTCAAGCAGAAGGGTCTCACCCGGCAGCGCGTCCTCGCCACGGTGGTCCGGCTGATCAGCCGCGCCTTCTTCCGCGTGGGGAGCGAACGCTACGCCGTCACCAACAAGACCTTCGGGATCGCCACCCTCCGCAAGTCGCACCTGGAGATCCGGGGCAACGACCTGATCTTCCACTACAAGGGGAAGAAGTCCATCGATCAGCGGCGGGTGGTGGCCGAGACGCCGCTGGTCGAGATCCTGAAGGAGCTGCTCGAGCTGCCCGGAGAGCGGCTCTTTCGCTACCTGGACGAGGAGGGGACGGTGAGGGACGTCACCGCGTCGGACGTGAACGAGTACCTCAAGGAGATCCTGGGCGAGCGCTACACCTCGAAGGACATCCGCACCTGGGGGGGCACGGTGCGCGCCGCTACCATCCTCGCCGATCTGGGGCCGGCGAAGAGCAAGCGCGAGGCGGAGAAGAACGTCGTTCTCACCTGCAAGCTGGTCTCGACGGAGCTCGGCAACACCCCTACCGTCTGCCGCAGCGCCTACATCCATCCCGCGGTGCTGGAGAAGTACCTCTCCGGAAAGACGATCGAGCCGGTGATGCGCAAGACGCCCCGGCCGGTGGAGGCCGAGGCGCCGGTCACCTACTACCCGGAGGAGGCGGCGCTGATGCGCTCCCTCGAGCGGTGGTCGAAGTAGCGCGCCGCCGCTATCCCTGGCCCACCACCGCCTCCTCCCGCTCCGCCGCCGGCTCCCCGCGGGGGGAGAGCGGGATCTCGTAGACGAAATACATCTCGCCCGCCCCCTCCTGCTGCAACAGCACGTGCGAGACGTTGAAGACCGGAACGCCTCCGGGCGTGGCGCCGCGGAAGCTGCCGGTGTGCGCATGGCCGTGGAAGGCCACCGCCGCGCCGAAGCGGTCGATCGGCTCCGCCAGGCGGTCGGTGCCCAGAAAGGCGAAGATCTGCTCGGGCTCGCCGAGCACCGTGTCGACGATGGGCGCGTAGTGCAGGAGCACAATGCGGACCGGCTGCGCCAGGCGGCGCAGCGCCAGCTCGAGCTTCTTCACCTCCTCCTGCGTCGCGGTGACCAGCCGCTTCGTCTCCGGCTCTCCGAAGGAGGTGAGGGTGCGGCGCCCGAAGCCGCCGATGAATCCCTTCACCCCGGCGATCCCCACCTGCTCGTTCAGCTCGAAGATGTCGCCGTCGAGCAGGTTCACCCCGCGGTCACGCAGGATGCAGGAGATCTCCTCGACCTGGTCGGATTCGTAGTCGTGGTTGCCGAGCACCGCCACGATCGGGATGGTGACGTCGGCCAGCTCGCCGACTGCCACGCGCATCTCGGCCGGGGTACCCCAGCGCGTGAGGTCGCCGGCGAGCAGCAGCACCTCCGCCTCCTGGTTGACCTTCGCGAAGGCGGCGCGGTACATCCCCGCGTCCTGCTCGCCGCAGTGGAAGTCGCCGACGGCGGCCACGCGGACGACCTGCCTGCGGCGGTCGCCCCGGCCCTCCCTCCGCTCCAGTAGCGGAGCCTCCCTGCTGTCGGTCTCGGTGCTCATCCCAGCTTCCTCCCCCACACGGTGATCAATCCAGGTCGGCGCGGTACTCCTCCGCGACCTCGGAGATCTCGTCCCACACGTCGCTGCGCGCGATCTCCTGGATGATGGGTAGGGCGAGAGCCTTCCGGACCATCTCCTCGCGCAGGTCGCGAAATCCCCACTCGTTGACGTCGATCGCGAAGCTGAAGCGTGAGACGAGGGTGCCGCGCGTCACCTTCTCCCCGCTGCGCTCGCGGTTCATCTCGAGTCTGGCTCGCTCGAAGAGCGCGTCGAGCACCCACTTCGGCACCCGGCCGCGCGACTCGGGATAGACGTAGCTGAACATCTGCAGCTGCGCGAGCAGCAGCGGCCAGTGCTCGCCCGTCTTCTCCACCAGCCGGCGCCAGTCGAGGGTGTCTCCAACGCACTGGATCAGGTGCAGGATGTCCGCCATGTCCTGCCGGTGCCGCTCATTGCTGAAGAGCCGATGCCAGATCAGCTCCTCGGCGGGTGCCACCCGCACCGGGTTGGCCGCCAGGATGGCGGGCGAGCTGAACTGGTACCAGTCGGCGTCCACCAGCGCCAGCCCGTTGCCCATCCCGAAGATCATGTCCACGAAGTGCTCGCCCAGCTTCGCCTTCGCGAGCCAGTGCGGCTGCTCGAGCCGCGTCCTGAAGCCCGCCTCGCGCAGGGCGCGCATGGCTGCGACCAGGTGCTGCGGCTCGACGAAGAGATCCAGATCCTTGGTCTCCCGGTAGATCCCGGTGTGCTCGTAGATGGCGTACGCACCGGTGACGATGTAGGGAGCGCCCGACCGGTTGAGCGCCTGCAGCGCACGCTTGTACTTTTCGCGCTCCTCGTCCGGAATCCAGAAGTCACCGTGCGTGAACGACTTCTCCTCCTCGCGGGACAGCTTTTCCGGCGTGCGCGGCGTGGTAGCCGGGATCTCTTCCATAGGCTCCTCGGGCTCGATGAATGGTGCGCATGGCGAGCAAGGATCGGGCCTGCCACAGGGCTCCGGCGGCCCGCTGTTTTGCCGGGCGCCGGTCCGCCGCTTATCTTTGCGGCGTCGCGCATACACCCTTACCCGCTCCGCCGCCGCCATGCTCAAGGATCTGCAATCGATCTTCAAGAACACCTGGGACTCCTTCCGCCGGGAGCTGGGCCGCCGCGAGCCGGAGGATGAGGTCGCCGAGCTGCTCGGGATGATGCGCCGCGAGATGGTCGATGCGCGCGCGCTGCTGCCCGAGCTGGACGAGGAGATCGCGCGCGTGCAGCGGGAGATCGAGGTGGAGCGGCGCGCGCTCGCCGACGCGCAGCGCCGCGGCTCGCTCGCCGAGCGCATCGCCGACGCGGAGACGGTGCGCGTGGCCAACGAGTTCGCGGGCCGGCACGCGGAGCGCCTGCGGGTGCTGGAGCAGAAGCTGGAGGCGGCCCGCGCCGAACGCGAGCTACGCGGCCGCGAGGTGGAGGAGATGTCGAGCCGCTACAAGCAGGCGGACACGCAGCGCTTCGCGCTGCTGGCGGAGCTGCGGCGCGCGCGGGCGAACGAGCGGCTGCACGGCACGGCGGCAGGGGCGAACAACCCCTTCGACGCCTTCTCCCGGATGGCGGAGAAGGTACAGGGGGAGAGCGCCTATGCGGACGCCTTGGAGGATCTCGCGGATCTGGATGCTCCACCCGCAAGCGGCTCGGCACGGCCCGACGGGAGCGAGAACGATGTGGAGGAGAAGCTCAGGGAGATGAAGCGGCGGATGGGGAAGGAGTAGCGATTAGGGGCGGCCCACCGGGCCACCCCCCAAAAGCTGTCGAAAAACCCAGGCAACCCGCTCCAGAAGACACAACATCAAGCGGATCATGGCGAAGCGGAGCCACACCCCCCTGCTCTTTTGGTCGGTCTCAT
>JBPCIT010000428.1:0-2814 GCA_051006015.1 Longimicrobiaceae bacterium | reverse complement strand
TACGTCGCCTCGGCGCGCTGCCGCCAGGAAGCCTCCTCGTCGTGCGTGAGGCGGTCGATCTTGTTGAAGACCAGCGCGGTGCGCCGCTCCGCCAGCCCCAGCCCCGCCAGCACCTCCTCGACAACCGTTTTCTGCTCCTCCCAGGTCGGATGCGAGAGGTCGATCACGTGCAGCAGCAGGTCGGCCTCCGCGGACTCCTCGAGGGTGGCGCGGAAGGAGGCGACCAGGTGGTGCGGCAGCTTGCGGATGAAGCCCACGGTGTCGGTCACCAGCGCCTCGTAGCCTTCGCCCAGCTCCACGGCGCGCGTGGCGGCGTCGAGGGTCGCAAAGAGGCGGTCCTCGACGAAGACATCGGAGCCGGAGAGGGCACGCAGGATGGAGGACTTGCCGGCATTGGTGTAGCCGACGAGTGCCGCACGCAGCAGGTCGCTACGCCCCTTGCGCTGGGTTGCCCGCTGCCGCGCCACGCGCGCGAGATCCTCCTTGAGCCGCGCGATGCGCTGGTTGATCATCCGCCGGTCGGTCTCGAGCTGCGTCTCGCCTGGACCGCGCATGCCGATGCCGCCGCGCACGCGCGAGAGGTGGACCCACATGCGGGTGAGACGCGGCAGCATGTACTGGAGCTGCGCCAGCTCGACCTGCATCCTCGCCTCCGCGGTGCGGGCGCGCGTGGCGAAGATGTCGAGGATCACCTCGGCTCGGTCCATTACGCGGGTGCCGGTGAACTCCTCGAGGTTCTTTCCCTGCGCGGGGGTCAGCTCCTCGTCGAAGATGATCAGCGTCCCGTCCTTGGCGCTCACCTCATCGCGTAGCTCCTCCGCCTTCCCCTGCCCGATGTAGAGCTTCGGATGCGGCGAGTCCAGCTTCTGCCGCACACTGCCGACGATCTCCGCGCCGGCGGTGTCGGCCAGCCGCCCCAGCTCCTCGAGGTACTCGTCGGCGAGCCCCTGCGGCAGCCCCTTCAACGGGGCGCCCACCAGGATCGCGCGCTCACGCGGTGCCTGGATCTCGATCATTTCATGAGTAGCGATGGTCTGGTTCCTCCTTTCGATCAGACTGCTCTCGGCGCCTCCCCCACCCGCGCCGCAATAGCTCGGCGCTCTCCGCGAGCGCCCTCCCCCGCTGCCACTCTTCGCTAGACGGCCGGCCTTACTCTCTCGCGATGCTCTGGAGGCGGATCGGCGTCACCGCTCTCCCATCAGGGTGATCGTGCCGCGGCGCGCAAAAGGTACCTCGTAGGGGCCGAGGGGGGTGCGCACGTCCACCGTGCCGCTGGCGCGATAGTCGAAGGTGCCGGCGCGCATCAACGACGAGGCGGCGCCTCCGAGACCCGCGTAGGTGAACTCGACCGGGATCTCCACGGAGCCGGAATCGCGCGCGGCGACGGTGAAGTTCTGGTTGAGGACGCCGGAGGCGAAGTTGATCCAGACGGTGTCGTTGACCGTCCGCGAGTCGCGCAGGAGCAGGTCGTAGCGCAGCCGCTCGGCATTCAGGGCGAAGCGGTTGGGATTGACCACTTTCAGGTTGACCAGCAGCGTCCCTCCGCGCAGTCCCAGCCCCGCGAGCTGCACGTTCTGCAGCGTCACCTCGGGCTGGCGGTACATCGGTCCGGTGCAGGCGCCGAAGATCACGAGCGCGAGCACCAGGATCGGAAAACGAGAAACGAAGCGTGTATGCATGATAAAGCTCGTCGTGTATGCTGTAAGCTCAAAATTCCAGCCCCGGTGCCGTCCGCCAGTGCTCCCACGCTGGGCCCTCCAGCCAGCGCCAGCGCGCGCCGGGAGCGAGGAGCAGACCCCGCCCGCACCATGCGGCGAGGAAGCCGAGGTCGTGGCTGGAGATCAGGACCGCGGCGCCAGCTTCGCGGCGCCTGTCCAGCTCGGCCACCAGCCGCTCGGTGGAGGGGCGGTCGAGGGCGTTCAGCGCCTCGTCCAGCACCAGCATCCGGGGGTGGTGCAGCAGCGCGGCGATGATCGCCACCTTGCGTCCCATCCCCTGCGAGAGCTCCCGGCAGAGCAGTCCCTCCGCACCCTCCAGCCCGAGCAGCGCGAGCAGCCGGCCGATCTCCCGCTGCGACTCCTCCCGCGGAAGAGAGCGCGCCGCGGCGACGAACTCCAGCATCTCCCCGACCGTCAGCTCTCCGTAGAGAAAGGGCTGCTCAGGGACGAAACCCATACACCCTGCCGCGGCGCGAAGATCCGAGAAGGGATCGACCCCGCAGAGGCGGATCCGGCCGCGATCGGGCAGCCGATCTCCGGTGATGCAGCCGAGCAGAGTCGACTTCCCGGAGCCGTTCGGTCCCAGCACCGCAACCGCCTCGCCGGGGGATACGGCGAAGGTGACCTCGCGCAGCACCGCCCGCCCGCGATAGGCCTTGCCGAGCTCTTCGACGGCGAGGGGGAGCGTCACCGGCCGGCGGCGGAGACCGAGGCGAGAGCGGCCACCGCGGCAGTGGCGGCGCCGGCGAGGAGCCACAGCCACCCTGAGCCGACAGGCGCCCAGAGACCCCAGAAGATGCCCAGCGGGATGACCAGCCAGAGGGCGAGTCCGAAGCCAAACGCCCATCGCCCGCTCCACCGCACTCCGGGGCCGATCCCCGCCGAGCGGTCGATCCAGCGCGGACCGCGGCGCTCGAGCCGCCCGAGGCCGATCACCGCGCCCGCCTGTGCCAGCAGCGCCAGCATCCCGGCGGCAAGGACCCAGCCGCGCACCATCGGGTCGTCGCCCCAGCGGCCGAGCGCCACGAAGGAGGCCAGCGCTACCGGCCAGATGAGCGTCGATGCCCAGCGGAAGCGCCGCTCCGCCACCGCCAGA
>JBPCIT010000427.1:0-3230 GCA_051006015.1 Longimicrobiaceae bacterium | reverse complement strand
ATGCGCCGGCTGCGCAACTGCAACGTCACCACCGTGGCGCCCACCGGCACCATCTCCATCTTCGCCGGCTGCTCCTCGGGGATCGAGCCGCTCTTCGCCGTCGCCTTCATGCGCAACCAGGCGGGCGCGCTGATGCCCGACGTGAACGAGGACTTCGTGCGCATCGCCAGGGAGCAGGGGTGGTACTCGGAGGAGCTGATGCAGCAGATCGCCGAGCAGGGGCACATCCACTTCCCCGAGGTCCCGGAGGAGGTACAGCGCACCTTCGTCACCGCGCACGACATCACCCCCGAGTGGCACGTGCGCATGCAGGCGGGCTTCCAGGAGTACACGGACTCGGCTATCTCGAAGTGCATCGCTGCCGGCACGCTCATCCCGACGGACAAGGGACTCGTTCCCGTCGAGGCGTTCGCGGCAGAGCATGCGCCGGACACCTTCGCGCAGCCCAACGACGAGTATCGCACCGGGCAGCACCGGATTCTCTCGCACTATCGAGCCGGTCAGAAGCGCGCCACTCGCATCCGCCTCGACAACGGCGCCGAGCTGGTGGGCGCGACCGAGAGCCACCGGGTGCTGACTCCCGACGGGTGGAAGCTCATGTCCGAGTTGGCGCCTGGTGACTTCGTGCTCGGACGGTTCCAGGAGTCGCACGGTCCCGGCGGCGCCGCGCTGCAGTGGGAGGACGACTTCCGCACCTGCGCGACTGCGTTGCCGACCCCCCGGCACATGACCCCGGCGTTCGCCCGCTTCCTCGGGATGCTGGCGGCCGACGGCTACACCCTCGAGGCGGACGGACGCGTCGAGATCACCTGTAAGAACGACTTCGTGGAACGGGAGTTCCGTCGCCTCTGCCAGGAGATCTTCGGGGTGGAGCCGAAGGAGACGCTGGATCGGCGCAATCAGGTGAAGCGCCTCTATCTGACCTCACGGAACCTGGTACGGTTCATCGAGTCGTTGATCGGCCGGGGCGCATACCACAAGCACGCCCCCGCCGCGATCCTGCGGGGCAGCTTCGAGGAGAAGCTCAACTTCCTGGAGGGAATCACGCTCGATGGATACGCCACGCCGCAGGGGCTGGTTCTCTATGGCGGTATGTCCAAGACGCTCGCCTACCACGTCGCGGAGCTGGCGCGGAGCTTTGGTCTGCCGTGGGTTGCGCAGGGAAGGAAATGGGTCAAGGAGACCGAGGGCTATGCCTACGACGTGGTCATCTCGAACGAGCTGCAGGAGCTGATCACGCCGATAGAGCCGCACAAGCGGTCGCAGACGGTCTACAAGCGCTACAAAGTGCTGGCCGAGGTGATGGCGATGAGCCGCTCGCAGTTCGCATACTCCAGCACCGAGTACAATGCGCTGCGCACGGCTCAGAACAGCGGGCGGCGGCATCTCTTCAACACGACGGCCGCACGTCTGGGACTGCCGACCGACACCCTGCTGCATCGGGTGACGGAGGTCGAGGCTGCGGGGGTGGTCGAGCTGTACGATGTCGAGGTCGAGCACGCCCACGAATACGTGGTGAACGGCATGGTCTCGCACAACACCACCAATTTCCCCCACGACGCCAGTGTGGACGACGTGCGGCAGATCTACGAGCTGGCGTTCGGCCTGGGGTGCAAGGGCGTAACCGTATACCGCGACGGCTCGCGCGACAACCAGGTGCTCTCGACCGGCGCCACCAAGACCCCGGCGCAGCAGGCGGAGGAGGCGAGCAGGGTCGCCGAGCTGCAGAAGCGCGTCGCCGAGCTCGAGGCCGAGCTGAAGCGCACCCGCGAGGCCGCCCAGCGCGCCGAGGTGCAGGCGCAGCAGGTGCGTCGCCAGAAGCGCCGTCGCCCGGACGTGCTGCGCGGCGTCACGCGCAAGATGACCTCGCCGCTGGGGGACGTCTTCGTCACCATCAACGAGGACGAGCAGGGGAACCCCTTCGAGGTCTTCGCCGTTCTCGGCAAGGCGGGGAGCATCGCCACCGCGGATGCGGAGGCGGTGGGGCGGCTGATCTCGCTGGCGCTGCGCTTCGGGGTGCCGGTGAACGACGTGCACTCGCAGCTGCGCGGGATCTCCTCCGACCGCGCCATCGGCTTCGGCCTGAACAAGGTGCTCTCCGTGCCCGACGCCATCGCGCAGGCGATCGAGCTGCGCGAGCGGGAGAAGCTAGGCATCCAGCAGGAGCTGATCCCGAACGGCAGCTATGGAGGCTCCGCTCCCTCCACACTTGCCGCTGCCGCAGCGCAGCCGGAGCCACAGCTCGCGCTGAACGGCTACGATCCGGGGGAGACCTTCATCGGCGTCTGTCCCGACTGCCAGAGCCAGCTCGAGTTCGCCGAGGGCTGTATGAAGTGCCACGCCTGCGGCTACTCGGAGTGTGGCTGAGGCGGCGATGACAGAGTGAGTTTCGCGGCGGGGGATCTTCGGCGAGTCCGGAGGTCCCCCGCCGGCAAATGGGACGGGCGAGGTGAGGAGGGAAGTCCACAACCCTGATCACCGAGGAACCGATGGACAAGCAGATCGAGGCCCTGATCCGTGAGTCGCAGCGTCCCCCCCGCGCCGCCGAGGTGGTGGTGCGGCTCTCCAACGGCGAGCGCTGGAGCTTCGACAAGGACTCCCAGCTCTTCACCCCCGACGGCCGCCGGGTCGCCTTCCACGAGCTCGCCGCGCTGCTGGTGCTCCGCGCGGTCCCCTACGTCACCTACCGCGGGCGCTGGATCAAGCAGACTGACTCTGCGGAGAGCTGGAAGCAGGCTGCGGAGGAGGAGCCGCGCGAGGGCCGCTGCGAGGTGGACTTCCTCACCGACCAGATCGTGCGCGTCTCGCGGCTGTACAAGGAGTGAGTGGAACGAGGGGCGCGGGCCGGTTCACATCTGGGCGCACGGTAAGTGCCCGTCGGCTCTCATGGTGAATCCAGCGGGCTCCTGACGCCCTTGCCTCCGCGATTCAGCACATGCGTGTAGATCATCGTGGTACTGACATCCGCGTGGCCGAGCAGCTCTTGAATAGTACGGATGTCGTATCCGTCTTCCAGCAGGTGGGTAGCGAAGGAGTGGCGGAAGGTATGGCAGCTCCCATGCTTCTGCACTCCCGCGCCGCGGATCGCCTCACGCACCGCCCTCTGCACCGCCGACTCCGAGAGGTGGTGGCGGCGTACCTCACCCGAGCGTGGGTCGGCTGAGCGCGTGCGGGAGGGGAAGACATACTGCCAGCTCCAGCTCCGCGCCGCACCCGGGTACTTCCGCGCC
>JBPCIT010000426.1:0-4923 GCA_051006015.1 Longimicrobiaceae bacterium | reverse complement strand
AAGTCTGGGGGGAGGGTGATTGGATCTCGCCGTTCTCCCCAGGTCGGCTGACCCGCAGATGCTGTTCTCCACTCCCCCAGCATTGGGGGAGGGGCCGGGGGAGGGGGCGTCTTGCCCGCTGCACTGAATTTCCCAACAGGATCGTTCATCGCCAGGCTATCTTTCGCGGATCATGCTAAAATTTCAGCACCTTGCGCGGATCTCAAGGTACGGATAAGCCCGATCCGCCGCGGCGGCATCCAAGTAGTGATCCCTCCACCCGACCTCACACCCGATCGTGAGCGATGACTGCTCTCCCGCGTCTCCGGATCACTGCTCTGTTCGTCGTCTGCGCTGCGGCAGCCTCGCCGCTACCGGGTCAAAGCGGCGGCTCCGTCCATCCGACTCCCCCGCCCGAGGTTCGAGCGGCGGAGCGCACCTCGACCATCGTGGTGGACGGCAGGCTCGATGAGGAGCTGTGGAGCACGGTGCCCGCGGCGACGGACTTCACGCAGCGGGATCCGAACGAGGGGCAGCCCGCCACGCAGCGCACCGAGATACGCTTCCTCTACGATGCGGAGGCGCTCTACATCGGCGCGCGGATGTACGATGCGCTGGGAGCGCAGGGGGTGCGTACCCGCCTCGCGCGCCGTGACCAGGAGATCGAGGGGGACCATCTGGAGTTCATCTTCGACACCTTCCATGACCACACCGGGCGCACGGTCTTTCGGGTGAATCCCTCCGGCGTCAGGTACGACGCGGGACAGGCGGCGTCCTCCGCCGATCCTTCCTGGGATCCGGTGTGGGAGGCGCGGGCGCAGATCGACTCGCTGGGCTGGACGGCGGAGCTGCGCATCCCCTTCTCACAGCTCCGTTTCGCCCGCGACGGTACGCAGACGTGGGGGCTGCAGATCTGGCGTTACGTGGAGCGGCTGAACGAGATGTCGATGTGGTCCTTCTGGAGGAGGGACGAGGCAGGGGGTCCCTCGCGCTTCGGGCACCTGGAGGGGCTGCGGATCGCCTCGCGCCCGCTCGGCGTGGAGCTGCTGCCCTATGTGGTGGCGCGCGCCTCATATCTGCAGCCGACGCAGCCTGGTAGCCCCTTCCACGACCCGCGCGCCTACCACTGGCGCGCCGGTGGCGACCTGAAGGCGCTGCTCACCTCGAACCTGACGCTGGACGCCACCTTCAACCCGGACTTCGGGCAGGTGGAGGTGGACCCGGCGGTCGTCAACCTCTCCGCCTTCGAGACCTTTTTCCCCGAGCGGCGCCCCTTCTTCGTCGAGGGGAGCGGCCTCTTCGGCTTCGGCAGCTTCAGCTGCTTCTTCTGCAGCAACGTGAGCAGCATGTCGCTCTTCTACTCGCGGCGCATCGGCCGGCGGCCGCAGGGGAATCTGCCCTACCGCATCGAGCACATCGACGTGCCGGAGAACACGACGATCCTGGGCGCCGCCAAGGTTACGGGGCGCACGGCGGGCGGGCAGCAGGTGGGTATCCTGAACGCGCTCACCCGCGCCGAGGCCGCCGACGCGATCACGCTGGATGGACGGCAGATCACGCGCGAGCTGGAGCCGCTCACCAACTACTTCGTCGGCCGCACGCGGCGCAACCTGCGCGGCGGCGACGTACGGCTGGGCGCGATCGGCACCTCGGTGATCCGCAGCTTCGGCTACGACTCGCTCGCGCTCCAGATTCCGCAGCACGCCGAGGCGCTCGGCTTCGACTGGGATCTCGCCTGGAGGCAGAAGACCTACAGCCTGATGGGCAACTTCGCCCTCTCGCAGGTGAGTGGCGAACCCGAGGCGATGCACCGCCTGCAGCTCTCCTCCGCGCGCTACTTCCAGCGCCCGGACCGGGGGCACGGCTCGAACAGGCTCTTCACCGACCGCTACGACCCGTCGCTCACCTCGATGCGCGGCTACGGCGGCTACATGCGCCTGGCGAAACAGGCCGGCAACCTCCTCTGGGAGACGGCGGTCAACTACCGCAGCCCCGGCTTCGAGGTGAACGATCTGGCCTTCCTCACCCGTGCCGACTACCTGTGGATGAATGGCAACGTGCTGCGGATGTGGACCCGGCCGACGCGGCACTACCGTCGCGCCGACGTGATCGTCGGGGGGCAGCAGCAGCTCAACTACGATGGGGACCTCACCGAGCAGCAGCTCCAGGCGTTCGGCGCCATGCAGTTCCTCAACTACTGGTCGGCCAGCACCTTCGTCATGTTCCAGCCGGAGGTGTACGAGGACCGTCTCACGCGTGGCGGGCCGGTGGTGCGGCGAGCGCGCAACTGGACGTGGATCGCCAATCTGAGCACCGATTCGCGCCGGCAGATCGTCCTCGCGACCAATCCCAGCTACGGCCGCAACGCGGAGGGTGCCTACCGCTACAGCGCCAACCTCGACATCCGCTACAAGCCGGCCTCGAACGTCTCGCTCTCGCTGGCGCCTGCCTTCAACCGCAGCAGCTCGACCGCGCAGTTCGTCCGCAGCTTCGAGGACCCGACGGCGACGGACTTCTACGGGAGACGCGTGGTCTTCGCCGATCTGGCGCAGCACACCCTCTCGATGGATACCCGGCTGAACCTGACCTTCACGCCCACGCTCACGCTGGAGCTCTTCGCGCAGCCCTTCGTCTCGACCGGCGACTACTCGAACTTCAAAGAGTTCGTCCGGCCGCGCACGCTGGAGAAGCAGGTATTCGGGGTGGATGTGGGGAGCGTCGCGCTCGACCCCGCCGGGCGCTGCTCGAGCCCCACCACCGGTGCCGAGGTGGGCTGCATCCGCATCGACCCCGATGGGGAGGGTCCGGCGACCACCCTCTCCTTCGGGGATCCCAACTTCAACCTCCGCAGCCTGCGCGGCAACGCGGTGCTGCGCTGGGAGTACCGCCCCGGGAGCGCGCTCTTCCTCGTCTGGCAGCAGCAGCGCTCGGGCAGCGGCCCATTCGGCGACTTCGCGCTCTCCCGCGACACCGGGGAGCTCTTCCGCGAGCGCCCCGACAACATCTTCCTCATCAAGGCGACCTACTGGTTCGGGCGGTAGCGAGCCTTTCCCCTCCCCGGCACCTCCACGCGCTCACGCCCTCCGGCCGCTGCGGAGCGGAAAATGCATCTGCCGCGGCTTCCCGGCTCGCCAGCTACAGGCGAGCGGGGCGCCGGCGGATGTCGTAAACAGCGAAAAATTACCGACCCTGAGGGCAAGCACATGGACCAGCAGCAGACCAAGACACGGGGTGTCGCGGATATCGTCTTCCTCATCGACGTTTCGGGGAGCATGGCGCCGATCATCGACGCGCTGAAGCGCAACATCGAGCTGTTCATCGACTCGCTGAGCACCGGGGAGGGGAACAACGTCTCGCCGGTGAGGGACTGGCGAGCCAAGGCGGTCGGCTACCGCGACTTCGAGGCCGATGCGGAGCCCTTCATCGACAACCCCTTCGTGCGCGACGTAACGGCGCTGAAGGCGCAGCTCACCGGCCTGGTGGCGCAGGGCGGGGGCGACGAGCCCGAATCGCTGCTCGACGCGCTCTTCCGCATCGCCAACGTGGGGCAGACGGAGCGCGGCGCGCAGAGCGAGGACCCGAACCAGTGGCGCTACCGGAGCGACGCCGCGCGGGTGATCATCGTCTTCACCGACGCCTCCTTCAAGGAGACGATGTCGATCCCCGAAGCGCGCGGCGGTGGCATCCAGGACGTGATGAACGCGATCGTCAACAACCGCATCATCCTGAGCCTCTTCGCCCCCGACATGCCGGGCTACGACCAGCTCAGCCAGGTGGACAAGTCGGAGTGGGAGGCGATCTCCTATCCGGGGCTGAACCCGCAGGAGGCGCTGGAGAGGTTCACCGCCGACCAGGCGAACTTCCGCAACACGCTGCGGCAGCTCGCCGCCAGCGTCTCGAAGTCGGCGGAGACACTGGCGCTGTAAGGACTGGCCCTCACCCCCGCCTCGCTCGCCCTCGACTCCGCTCGGGCAGCGCTCGGCACCCCCTCTCCCAAGTTTGGGAGAGGGGGACGGGGGGTGAGGGATCTCTATCATCTTGCACTCCAAAGATCCCGATGGCGAAGAAGCTCAAGGTGGACGATGTCGTGAACGGCTACCGGATCACGAAGGTGTTCGGGCCGGGCGCGATGGCGATCTCCTACGCGGCCGAGAGCCCCTCCGGCGAGAGGGTGTTCTTCAAGCAGTACAAGTCCCCCTCGGTGACGGTGGAGTGGTACCGGCCCTTCGTGAGATACCAGAAGGAGCTGCACCGGCGCATCGCAGAGAGCCCGGCCCGCAACTACTGCGTGCGCTTCGTGGACGCTTTCGAGGCGATCTGGGGCGGGCGTACCTACTTCCAGGCCTTCGAGCTGATCGAGAGCGGGGACGACCTCGCCGAGATCCTCGAGAAGGAGCGGAGCGAGAACGGCGGACGTGCGCTCCCGCTCCCCTTCCCCGACCCGCGCCTCTGGGAGCGCCACGTGATCTGGGCGAAGGTGTTCATGTCCGGCATCAACGCGCTTCACCAGGTCAAGGTCGTCCATGCGGACCTCAAGCCGGACAATGCTTTCCTGATCGAGGATCCGTCGATCAGCGCGGGCTACCAGCTCAAGCTGATCGACATGGACTTTTCCGTGCTCGCCGACGAGACCGCGCCCTGGCACGGCTACCAGGGATACGTCGGCACGGACAACTACCGCTCGCCCGAGCACTTCACCCCCGGCGCCGCTCCGGGGCTCGCCTCTGACGTGTTCACCTGCGGCCTGATCCTGTACGAGCTGCTGACCGGCCGCCATCCCTACTGGTCGGAGGATCAGGGGCACTACGCAGAGAAGGTGCTGGCGTACTCCGCGCCGCGGCCGGAGCTGGGCGGGACGATGCCCGCGCCCGCGGGCAATGGCGAGGTGGCCGAGATCATCCACCGCTGCCTGAACCCGAATCCTGCCGAGCGTCCCACCGCCGA
>JBPCIT010000425.1:0-10362 GCA_051006015.1 Longimicrobiaceae bacterium | reverse complement strand
CGAGCGGATCCGCCGGGAGTGCGAGGAGGTGGACCGCGCGGTGGTGCGCCGCACCGAGCGGCGCGAGTGGTGGGACGGGGTGCGGTGGGACCTGCGCTACGCCCTGCGGATGCTGCGCCGCAACCCGGGCTTCACGCTCGCGGCGATCCTCACCCTCGCGCTGGGGATCGGCGCAACCACCGCGATCTTCGGCGCGGTGGATGCTCTCTTCCTCCGCCCGCCCGCGGGAATTCATGCGCCGGACGAGGTCGTCCGTCTCTACGTGGTGCGCCGCTCGGGCAACGTCACCACACCGTCGGGCGGCCCCGGATCATACCCCGACTACCGCGCGCTGCGCGCCGCGGCGCACGGCTTCTCCGACGTGGCCGCCTTCCTCTTCCCGCGCGAGATGGACCTCGGGCGCGGTGAGGGCGCCCGGCGGGTCCGCGGGCAGGGGGTCACCGGCAGCTTCTTCGCGACGCTGGGAGTCCGTCCCGCGCACGGCCGCTTCTTCCTGCCGGAGGAGGACAGCATCGCCGGGGCACACCCCGTCGCCGTCCTCGGCCACGGCTTCTGGAGGGCGGAGTTCGGCGGCGATCCGGGGGTCATCGGGCAGTCGCTCCTGCTGAACGGTCAGCAGCTGACTGTCGTCGGGGTGGCGGCGCCGGAGTTCACGGGTGTGACTGCGGACCGCATCGACGTCTGGGTCCCCACCGCCATGGCGGGCGCGCTCGGCCTCACCATAGGCGGCGCGGATTGGAGGGATCAGCCGCTCTCCATCACCATCAACTTCGTCGGTCGGCTCGCGCCCAGTACCTCGCGCGAGCACGCGACGGCGAGCGCGGCGGCGGCGCTCCGCCGGGCGGCGGAGGGAGTCGCCGGGCTTGATCCCGCGCCGGAGGTGCTCGCGGGCTCGCTGAACGAGGCGCGAGGCCCCCATCGCGCCCAGTCCGCCAGCGTCGCGCTCTGGCTGCTGCTGGTGACCGGCGTGCTGCTCCTGATCGCCTGTGCCAACGTGGCCAACCTGCTGCTGGCGCGCGCCGCGACACGCCAGCGAGAGATCGCCGTCCGTCTGGCGCTCGGCGCGGGGGGCTGGCGGCTGGTGCGGCAGCTCCTGAGCGAGAGCGTGCTGCTGGGTCTCCTGGGCGGAACCGCGGGTCTGCTGGTCGCCCTCTGGGGCACCGGGCTGATCCGCCAGTTCCCGCTCCCAGCCTCCGCGGGGCAGCTCGACCTCCGGCTGCTGGGCTTCGCCCTCACCATCTCCCTCGCGGCCGGCCTGCTCTTCGGTCTGGTGCCCGCGCTGCAGGCGGCTCGCACCGACCCCGCGACCCGGCTCAGGGGGGGACACTTACCCGGGAGCCCAGGCCGCGGCAGACTGAGAACCGGACTGGTCATCGCCCAGGTCGCGCTCTCGCTCCCGCTGCTGGTCGCGGCCGGGCTCTTCGTGCGCTCCCTCGGTCAGGTGCACGCGATCGACCCGGGGGTCGATCTGGACCGAGTGCTCGTAGTCTCCGTAGACCTCGAGAAGGCGGGCTATGGCGAGCCGGACCGGGAGGCGCTCTACGCAGCCGCTCTCGAGCGGTTGGCTGCTGTGCCGGGGGTCGAGCGGGCCGCGCTCGCGCGCATGACCCCGTTCGGCGGCGCCGCTGCCGCCGTCGCCTTCAGCGCTCCGCAGCGCGACACGATTCGCGTCCAGGAGGGGCCGTACGGCAACGCCGTCGGACCGGCCTTCTTCGAGACCGTCGGCGTGCCGATCCTGCGGGGCCGCGGCTTTACCGAGAGCGACCGGGAGGGCAGCGCGCTCGTGGCGGTGGTGAACGAAACCATGGCCCGCTTCATCGCGCCGGAAGGAGACCCACTGGGAGAGTGTATCCCTTTCGGGAATCAGACGAAGGAGGGTGGGTGCACGGAGATCATCGGGATCGCCGCCGACAGCCGCCACCGCTTCCTGGAGGAGCAGGTGGTCCCCTACGTCTATCTTCCGCGGGCTCAGCATCCCGGTTGGGCTGCGTGGACCGTGCCCTCGATCCTCGTGCGCACGCGTGGGGAGGCCTCCGGGATGATCGCACCCGTACGTAACGCCATCCAGCAGATCGCACCTGACCTGCCGTATGTGAGCGTTCGGCCGATGGATGAGCTGATCCGCAACGACGTGCTGCCCTTCCGCCTCGGCGCGGTGCTCTTCAGCCTCTTCGGCGTGCTCGCCCTCGCGCTCGCCGCCGTCGGCCTCTACGGGGTGCTCGCCTATCTGGTGGCCGAGCGCACGCGCGAGATCGGAGTTCGCATCTCGCTCGGTGCCGGCGAGGGAGACGTCGTTCGCCTGGTCGTCCGGCAGGGGCTGCGGCTGGTGGCGATCGGGCTCGTGCTGGGACTGGCGGGATCGTTCCTGAGTGTGCGACTCCTGGAGGGGCTCCTCTTCGGCATCTCGGCGCGCGATCCGCTCACCTATGCCGGCATCGCGGCGGTGCTCGCCCTCACCGGCGCGCTCGCAAGCTTCCTCCCTGCCCGCCGTGCAGCGCGCGTGGACCCCATGGTCGCGCTGCGGCACGAGTGAGGGAGTCGCGCTGGATGCTGCAAGCGCGGACCGCTCGGAGATTGGTAAGGAGAGGGCTGATCCTGAGCACGATCGCCAGGCCCGCGATCGGGCGGCTTCCTAGCGAGGGTCGAGTTCACATCGATGTAGCGGTGCCTTCGTCTCGTCGCTTCGCCGGCTCAACGTGAGGCGTGCTGCACCGCTTTCGCCCCCCTCTTACCATAGCTCCTCGAAGGGGATCGAAAGGATCACGGCCACCGGGATCGGAAAGCCTTTTCTAGTGGCGGGCGCGAACTGCGCGATCTCGTTGACGGCGATCAGCGCGATCTGATCGACGACGGGATGACCGCTCGATCCCCGGACCTCGGACCATTCGACCACACCCTTCGCGTTGACCCACATGGCAACGCTAACCTGTCGCTCCGCGACGGATTCCAGGGCCACCGGATTGTACCGTGAACGGAGGAAGCGGACGACCGTCCGTGGATTACGGAGCTCCGGCCAGACGAAGGCAGGCGTTGCCAGACCGGAGCCGACTCGTCCCGCAGAGGCCGATCTGAGGATCATCCTGCTGGGCGGCGCGAGTTCGGCCGCCGTGGGAAGATCGAAAGAGGCAACCGAGGGCGGGGGCAGGGAGATCATCTCGAGCGGGTCGCTCTCCACCTCGACGGCCTCAGCCTCCTCTTCGAGCGGGCGCTCCGACTCCGGAATCTCCGGCAGGGCAGCGTCCCGCGGATTGGCAGGGACACCGCGTGAGGCGATCGGCACCAGATGCGCCATCGCCAACTGGGCGCCTGACGTCTGATACGCAACCTCGTACGCCGGCCACCCGGCGAACACCGCCAGATGCGCGGCCGTGGCAGCGGTCATCGACCAGAACAGGCAGGCACTCCATCGCTCCTTCAACCGCTCGTTGGCGCTACGGCGCGGCAGCCTCCGCCGATCCTGCACCCGCCTCGACCTTCCCATAGCAGGCTCCCTCCGGGAATCGCATGCGGCATTCGCGTCCCCCCACCGGTGGAGCGGGGAGCGCCGCCCTCCGTTTGCTTCGACCTACCCGATGCTCAGCGCGCGGCCGACGGCTTCCGATCTACAGAATACTCTCGCGACGCGGTCGAGGCTATCCCCGCGACCCCGATCCAGGCGGACTGTCGAGCACCCTCTGCTCCTCGTCGCGAGCGATCACTCGATGGCTTGCGGCTATGATCGGCAGTGCAACTCACGTTCCACGCGTGAGGAGATCCCAACGCTCCTTCAGCCGCTGTGCAGGCGGTGATCGCCCACCGAACCCGCCGCTCGAGATTCGCGACTCGCCCAGGCTCTCCCTGGCGGCGCGCACGTCCATTGCTGCGTAGCGCAATCCGCGGCACAATTGTGCTACACCAGGAGGTGAGTCGATGAAGTTCATGAGCGTTCGTGAGCTCCGGAACCAGTCCGGGCAGCTTCAGGAAGCGGTGGCGGAGGAAGCGGTCACGCTGACCGTCAATGGCAAGCCGGTGGCGCTGATCATCGGCTTGGGTGAGAGCGAGGATCCAGCGGAGCTCGAGCGCCTGATCCGTCAGGCGAAAGCGCAGTGGGCGGTTTCGCGCATCCGCAAGCGTGCTCAGCAGACCGGCCTCGACCGCATCGCCCCGGAGGAGATCGAGCAGGAGATCCGCCTCGCACGGGCGGAGCGGCAGCGGCGGTGAGGATCGTCCTCGACACGAACGTGCTGGTCTCCGGGCTGTTGTCGCCAGGAGGTCCGCCGGGGCGGATCGTGGATCTGGTGACCGCGCTGCGTGTGCTGGTCCTGCACGACGACAGGATCCTGGCGGAGTACCGAGAGCTGCTCGCACGCCTCCGGCTCGGGATCAGGCCGGTGGAAGCGGCGGCGGTTCTGGACCTCGTCGAGCGCGACGGAATTCTCGTGTCCGCCCCACCGCTCGCCATCGACCTTCCGGATCCCGACGATCTGCCATTCCTCGAGGTCGCCATCGCCGGGCGGGCGGATGCGCTGGTTACCGGAAACGAGCGCCACTTCGTGCTGAGCGGCCGGGAGCCGCCCATACCCGTGACGAATCCTGCTTCCTTTCTGACTCTCTGGCTGCTTCGAGAGCACGCAAGCGAATAGCTGCTGCGATCGGTCCGCTGTACGCGGATCTGCCAGACAACTGCTGTGGGGGCCGGTCGACACGCGCTGGCGGAAGCACCGGCACGCAGGCTGCGGGAGCGCTTCACTCACCCGGCACCCGTGTACGCACCTCGATCTGGATTCCTCCGCTCGCGGCCGGCAGCAGGTGCTCCGTAACCGATGAGCAATCCCGATGACTGCACCGGACACACAGCAGCAGATCGCATTTCCGCGGCTCGATGACGACGAGCTCGCCGTGCTCGCGCGCGTGGGCACGCCGCGCCGCTTCCGCGACGGCGAATCGCTCTTCCACACAGGGGAGCGCCGCGGCGGGTTCTTCATCGTGCTCTCCGGCGCGGTGGAGATCCTGGATCTCTCGAGCGGCGAGCCGCGCAGCGTCGCCCTCCATCATCCCCGGGAGTTTACCGGCGACGTAGACATCGTCAGTCGCCGCCCCCCGGCGGTGAGCGCGGTGGCGCGGGGAGAGACGGAGGCGCTCGAGATCTCCTCCGCCGAGATCCGGCGCATCATCAGCGAGCGTCCGGTGCTCGGTGAGCGCATCCTGCAGGCCTTCATCGCGCGGCGCGAGCTGCTGGTACAGTCGGGCTTTCAGGGGCTGCGGGTGATCGGGGCGGGCAGCTCCCGCGACACCTTTCGCATCCGCGAGTTCCTCGCCCGGAACCAGGTGCCCTTCACCTGGATCGATCTTGACCACGATCCGGACGTCGGCGAGCTGCTCCGGCGCTTCGGGGTCGCTGAGGAGGAGACGCCCGTCGTCGCCTTCGGAACGCGGCCTCTGCTGCGGAATCCCTCGACGAGAGAGATCGCGGCGATCGTCGGCCTCAAGCCGCCGCTGGGGCAGAAGGTCTACGATCTGGTGGTCGTCGGCGCCGGCCCGGCCGGGCTGGCGCGGCGGTGTACGGCTCGTCCGAGGGGCTGAGCACGGTGGTCCTGGACGATACCGCGCCGGGGGGACAGGCTGGTGCCTCGACCAAGATCGAGAACTACCTCGGCTTCCCCACCGGCATCTCCGGTGCCGAGCTCGCGGGACGCGCCACCCTCCAGGCGCAGAAGTTCGGCACCCGCTTCTCAACGCCTTCACGCGTCGTCGCGCTGAGCTGCGAGAGCGCGCACCCCGTCGTGCGGCTCGACGATGGCGAGCATGTCTCCGCGCGCTGCGTGCTGATCGCCACGGGCGCCGACTACCGCAAGCTCGACGTTCCGGGGCGCGAGCGCTTCGACGGCCTGGGCGTCTACTACGCCGCGACCCAGACGGAGCTGGTCTCCTGCCGCGGCTCGGACGTGGTGGTGGTCGGCGGAGGTAACTCGGCGGGACAGGCCGCGATGTTCCTCTCCGAGCACACCCGGCGCGTGCTCATCCTCCTGCGCGGGGGCGATCTGCGCGCCAGCATGTCCAGCTACCTTGCCGAGCGCATCGAGGGAGCGGAGAACATCGAGGTCCTGAGCAACACCGAGATCCGCCGGATGATCGGGGATCAGAAGCTGGAGGCGGTCGAAGTCGAGAACACCGCCACCGGGGAGTTCCGCACGATCGCCACGCCCGCCGTCTTCACCTTCATCGGTGCGATCCCGCGCATCGGCTGGCTGCCGACGGAGATCGCGACCGACAGCAAGGGCTTCATCGTGACCGGGCGGGCGGCGGCCGACTCGCCGCACTGGACGCTCGCACGCGAGCCGTTCCTGCTCGAAACCAGCCACCCCGGCGTCTTCGCCGCCGGCGACGTGCGCGTCGGCTCGATCAAGCGCGTGGCCTCGGCGGTGGGAGAGGGGGCGATGGCGGTGAAGTGCGTGCACGAGTATCTGGCCGAACAGTAACCCGATCATCGGGAGGAGAGCATGAGCATTCTGGCGATCCATCACATCGGGCTGGTCTGCTCGGACGCGCAGCGCACGCTCGACTACTACACCCGCGTGCTCGGGCTGCGGCTGGTGAAGAAGACGGTGGACGCGGAGGATCCCTCGAGCTACCGCCTCTACTTCGGCGACCAGACCGGCACGCCGGGCTGCCTCCTCTCCGTGGTGGAGCGCCGGGGAGCCGAGCCCGGCCACGAGGGAGTAGGGGGATCCCACCATTTCGCTCTCCTCGTGGAGACCCGCGACGCTCTGCTGCAGTGGAAGCGCTGGCTCACCGACCTGGGCGTCACGGTGAGCGGGCCGCTGGACCGCCACTACTTCGAGTCCATCTACCACCGCGACCCGGATGGACAGGTGATCGAGATCGCCACGCGCGGCGCCGGCTGGACGCGCGACGAGGCGCCGGAGCGCATCGGCATGGAGCACCGCCCGCCACCGCCGGAGATGCTGAAGGGCAACCTCGAACGGGAGCGCATCAAGGCAGAGAGCTGGCCCGAACCGGTCTCCGCGATCACCGAGGAGATGCGCTTCCGGCAGATGCACCACGTCACCGCCATCGGCGACGACATCGAGCGCACCCACGCCTTCGTTGCGGGCGGCCCGGGGCTGCGGCGGGTGAAGCGCACCTCGAACTTCGACATGCCCGACTCCTATCACTGGTACTGGGGCGTAGGCGAGGGCGAGCCCGGCACCGTCGTGACCTACTTCGAGCGAAAGGGCGCCGCCGCGGTGCGGAGAGGTCCCGGCCAGATCGACCACTATGCGCTCTCGGTCGCGGACGACGATGCCCTGGAGGCGACGCGGGAGAGGCTGGTCGCGGCGGACTTTCCCGCCGCGGAGATCGAAGACGGGGTGTACCTCCGAAGCTTCCGTACCGAGGATCCACACGGACAACCGGTGGAGATCGCTACGCTCGGTCCCGGTTTCGAGGTGGATGAGCCGCCGGATGCGCTCGGCACGCAACTGGTGCTCCCGCCCTCGCTGGAGGGGGAGCGGGCGAGAATCGAGGGTGCGTTGCGCCCGCTCACGATGAACCACGAGGAGGGCGCATGAAGGGACCGCACCAGAGGCAGCCGGTGGGCACGGCGGGTGCTCCACTGACCGAGGCCAGCGCGGCGATGGTGATGGTGCACGGACGCGGCGCCAGTGCGGAGAGCATCCTCACGCTCGTGCCGGCGCTGGACCGGCCGGACTTCGCCTACCTCGCGCCACAGGCGTCGGGCGGCACCTGGTACCCCACCAGCTTCCTCGCGCCGATCCCCAGCAACGAACCCGGCATCTCCTCCGGCATGCAGGCCATACGCGAGCTGCTCGATCAGGTGGAGGAGGCAGGGGTCACGCCGGAGCGGACGATCCTCCTCGGCTTCTCGCAGGGCGCCTGTCTCGCGCTCGAGTTCTCGGCGCGCCACGCGCGGCGCTACGGCGGCGTCGCGTGCCTGAGCGGCGGCCTCATCGGCCCCGATGGAACGCCGCGCGATTATCCCGGCTCGCTCGAGGGGACGCCGGTCTTCCTCGGCTGCAGCGACGTGGACTTCCACATCCCCAAGGAGCGGGTCGAGCTCTCCGCGCAGATCATGCAGCGGCTCGGCGGCGAGGTGACGATGCGCCTCTACCCGGGGATGGGGCACCTGGTGAACGAGGATGAGATCGAGCAGGTGCAGGCGATGATGGACCGGGTGCTTGAGGCGTAGTGTCTTTCGCGCACATCGGAGACAGTAAGATCCCGGAGCTGCTCTGGACGGCGTCGTCGGCGCTGAACCGGGAGTCCAGCTTCGCGCGCTTTCTCGAGTGGCTAGCGCGGGAGCGGGGGCTGCGCTTCACGGGGTACTGGGACGCCTGGGAGTGGTCCACCACCGAGATCGAGCAGTTCTGGGGCTCGCTCTGGGACTTCTTTCAGCTGCAGGCATCCCGGCCATATGCTACCGTGCTCGAAGAGCGCCGCATGCCGGGCGCGCGGTGGTTCCCCGGCGCCGAGCTGAACTATGCGGAGCACGCCTTCCGCCACGCCGTCCCTGAGCGACCCGCCCTCTTCTTCCGCTCCGAGATCCGGCCGCTCACCGCGCTCGGATGGGAGGATCTCCGCGGGCAGGTCGCCTCGGTCGCCGATGCCCTCCGGGAGATGGGCGTCGAGAGAGGCGACCGCGTAGCCGCGTACCTCCCGAACATCCCCGAAGCGGTGGTCGCGTTCCTCGCCTGCGCCAGCCTCGGGGCTGTCTGGTCGAGCTGCTCGCCCGATTTCCGCACACAGGGAGTGATCGAGCGCTTCCGCCAGATCGAGCCGAAGGTGCTCTTCGCCGCGGACGGGTACTCCTACGCGGGGAAGGCGCTCGATCGCCGGGATACGATCATGGAGCTGCAGAGGTCCCTCCCCACCCTCCGGCACATGGTGCTCGTGCCGTACCTGGATCCCTCGGCACGTGTCCAGGGCACCCGTTCCTGGGTGGAGCTGCTCGGGCGCGACACGGCGCTCCGCTTCGAACCGGTCCCCTTCGACCACCCGCTCTGGATCCTCTACTCCTCCGGCACCACCGGGGCACCGAAGGCGATCGTACATGGACATGGGGGGATCCTGCTCGAGCACCTCAAGGCGCTCGCTCTCCAGAGCGATGTGAAGGTGGGCGACCGGCTCCTCTGGTATACCACGACGGGATGGATGATGTGGAACCGCCTGGTCGGAGGGCTCCTCGCCGGCGCCACCATCGTCCTCTACGACGGCAGCCCGGCCCATCCGACGCTGGAGGCGCTCTGGGAGCTGGCTCAGGAGACGCAGGTGACGCACTTCGGAGCGGGCGCGAGCTACTACACCTCCTGCATGCAGGCGGAGCTCGAGCCAGGGCGCCGCTTCGATCTGGCCGCGCTACGAGCGATCGGCTCGACCGGCTCGCCGCTCCCGCCGGAAGCGTACCGCTGGATCTACGACGCGGTGAAAGCGGACGTGTGGCTGGCCTCGTCCAGCGGCGGGACCGACGTGGCCACAGCCTTCCTCGGTGCGTGCCCGACCCTTCCCGTCCACTCGGGTGAGCTGCAGGGAGCGGCGCTCGGCGTGCGCGCGCAGGCCTTCGACGAATCGGGCAGGCCGGTGGCGGATGAGGTCGGGGAGCTGGTGATCACAGAGCCGATGCCCTCGATGCCGCTCTTCTTCTGGAATGATGCCGGGGGAGTACGCTACCGCGAGAGCTACTTCGAGATGTACCCCGGCGTCTGGCGGCACGGGGATTGGGTCCGCTTCACGCCGCGTGGCAGCGCGGTGATCTACGGCCGCTCGGACGCGACGCTGAACCGCCACGGGGTACGGATCGGCACCAGCGAGATCTATCGAGCGGTGGAAGCGGTCCCGGGCGTGGCGGATAGCGTGGTCGTCGGGGTCGAGCAGCCCGGCGGCGGGTACTACATGCCGCTCTTCGTGGCGCTGCGCGAGGGGCTGCAGCTGGACGAGCCGCTCCGGGAGACGATCCGGCAGCAGATACGCACTACCCTCACGCCACGCCACCTGCCGGATGAGATCGTGCAGATTCCGGAAGTCCCCCGGACGCTGAACGGCAAGAAGCTCGAGGTGCCGATCAAGAAGATCCTGCTCGGCGAGCCTCCGGAGCGCGCGGTGAACACGGGATCGCTGCGCAATCCGCAGGCGCTGCGCTTCTTCATCGACTTCGCCGCGGCGCGCCGCTCTCGCGGAGGATCCGTACCCCCGCCGCCGTAAGTGCGGCGCGAGAAGAGCAGCCTGCCCTCCACCCATACGATACCAGGTCCGCTGGAAGAGTTCATCCTTGCCTAGTCGCTGCAGGCCCCCTCCCCCGGCCCCTCCCCCAATGCTGGGGGAGGGGAGAACAGCTTGTAGTTCCAACCTCTCCCCCGAACTCGGGGG
>JBPCIT010000424.1:0-8313 GCA_051006015.1 Longimicrobiaceae bacterium | reverse complement strand
GGACCAGCCGAAGACTCCTACACCTCCCGCAGACGCGAGTGCGGTTTAACCCGGGTGCTGTGGGATACCGGCATCCCCCTCTCCTCGACGCGGATGCGGCGCGGGCCGGCGTCGGTGGCGGGCGGGCTCGAGCAGATGCGGGAGCTGCTCACCGGGGACCGGCTGCCGACAGGCGTCTTCTGCACCAACGATCTGATCGCGCTGGGCGCGCTCAAGGCATGTCTCATGGCCGGCATCGAGGTGCCGCGCCAGGTCTCCCTCGTCGGGTGCGACGACATCGAGATGGCGCGTGTCGTGACGCCCGAGCTGACCACGGTGATGGTGCCCGCGCGTGGGATCGGTGCCCGGGCGGTGCGGCTGCTCCTGCAGCAGCTCGATGGCGGCGCCACGCGGGCGACCTCCACCCGGCCGCTGCCGGTGCAGCTCGTCGTTCGCGGTACCAGCGGCTCCCCTGAAGCGCTCAGACGATAGCGAATGCGGCACGCCACCATCACCGGAACGGGCTCCTGGGTGCCGGAGCGGGTGCTCACCAACGCGGATCTCTCCGGGATGCTCGGCGAGGAGATCGACGACTTTGTCTCCGGGGTGCTGGGGATCCGCGAGCGCCACGTCTGCGGCCCCGACGAATCCACCGCGGATCTCGCTGAGGGAGCAGCGCGCCGGGCGCTCGAGGCCGCCGGGCTGGGTCCCGAGGATGTGGATCTGCTGATCGTCGCCACCGACACCCCCGAGTACGTCTCCCCCGCCACCTCCTCGGTGCTGCACGGCCGGCTGGGGACGGCGCGCGCTGGCACCTTCGACATGAACTGCGGCTGCGCGGGCTTCGTCACCGCGCTGGACACCGCCTGGAAGTACATCCGCGCCGACGAGCGCTACCAAAGGGTGCTGGTGGTGGGCGCCTACGCGATGTCGAAGTTCCTCGACTACCGGGACAAGAAGACCGCCACCATCTTCGCCGATGGCGCGGGCGCGGTGGTGGTCGAGGCGGCCGAGGAGCCGGGGATTCTCGCCTCCGAGCTGTACGCCGACGGCCGGCTCGCGCCGGGGATGGGTGTCTTCGCGGGCGGCACCGCCGAGCCGATCACCGAGCAGGTGCTGCGCGACGGCTACCGCAACCATCTGCGCTTCGTGCAGAAGTACCCGCCCGAGGTGAATCTCGAGGGGTGGCCGCGCATCGTGCGCTCGGTGCTCGCGCGTATCGGCAGGCGGGAAGAGGAGGTGGCGCTCTGGCTCTGGACGCAGGTCAACCTCTCCACGATCCGCGCGGTGATGGAGGGTCTCGGCGAACCGATGGAGAAGACACACACCGTCATGGAGAAGTGGGGCTACACCGGCTCCGCCTGCCTCGCGATGGCGCTGGATGACGCGGTGCGCAGCGATCGCCTGCAGCCCGGCGACCTGGTGATGCGCACCGGCTCAGGTGCCGGCCTGGCGATGGGGAGCGTGGCGCTCGAGTGGAATCCCGCGGCTGCGACGGCGAGCGCATGAGCAGCATTCCGGGGATCGGGTACTGGACGGCGAAGGCGGCGCTGCTCCACCCGCAGCGCACCGCGCTGGTGACGCCGGAGGGCTCGACCAGCTACGCGGAGCTGGATGAGCGGGTGCGTCGCGCCGCGACGCTCCTCGACCGCCTGGGAGTCCGCTCCGGCAGCCGCTTCGGCATCCTGATGCTGAACGACCGCCGCTTCGTCGAGCTGCTCTTCGCCGCCGGCCGCGTCGGCGCGATCGCGGTGCCGCTGAACTGGCGACTTGCTGCGGCGGAGCTGGAGTACGTGGTGCGCGACGCCGGCATCGGGATTCTCTTCGTCGGCCCCGAGCAGCGCGAGCTCGGCGCGGAGCTGGAGGCGCGCTGCGGCTGCCGCATCATCTCCGCTCCCGAGAGCTACGATGCCCTCCTGGCGGAGGTGGAGGAGGCAGCGCTCAGCGGCGGCTCGCTCCCCGGAGAGCTGCCAGGCGATGACGATCCGGTGCTGATGGTCTACACCTCCGGCACCACGGGGAAGCCGAAGGGAGCGGTGCTGACGCACGCCAACCTCTTCTGGAACGCGATCAACGACATCCTCGCGCTCGGCCTCACCTATCAGGACATCACCCTCACGGTGCTGCCGCTGATGCATGTCGGCGGCATCGGCCTCTTCACCCTGCCGATGCTGCTCTGTGGGGGAACGGTGATCCTGCCGCGCAGCTTCGACGCCGAGCAGACGCTGCGGCTGATCGCCGAGCACCGCGTCAGCGTCTTCATCGGGGTGCCGACCATCCACAAGCTGCTCGTCGAGTCGCCCGCCTTCGCGACCGCCGACCTCTCCTCGCTGCGCTTCGCCTACAACGGCGGCGACCGCTGCCCGCTGGCGGTCGTCGAGGCGTATCGTTCGCGCGGAGTTCCCTTTGGTGGCGGATACGGCCTCACCGAGACCGCGCCCACCGCTTTCCTCACCGAGCTGGACCAGCTCGCGGAAGCCTCGTGCGCCCCCGGCTTCGCGGGCAAGCCGGCGTTCTTCACCGACGCGCGCATCGTGGACGCGCACGGCGCGGATGCCGCGCCCGGCGAGGTCGGCGAGGTGCTGATCCAGGGGCCGAACCTCTTCCGCGAATACTGGGGTCTGCCCGACCAGACGGCGGAGGCGATGCGCGGTGGCTGGTTCCACACTGGCGACCTCGCTCGGCGTGACGCGGACGGCTTCACCTTCATCGCGGGCCGCAAGAAGGAGATGATCAAGAGCGGCGGCGAGAACATCTACCCGGCCGAGGTCGAGCAGGTGCTCCTGCTGCACCCGGCGGTGGCGGAGGCGTGCGTGATCGGCCGACCGCACCCGAAGTGGAACGAGGTCCCGGTCGCGGTGGTGGCGCTGCGCCCCGAGAGCACCGCGGGCGAGGATGAGCTGCGCGACTTCTGCCGCGAGCGGCTGGCGCGATTCAAGGTCCCCGCCTGCTTCGCCTTCGTCGCGGCGATCCCCCGCACCTCGATCGGCAAGCCGGACCGCCCCGCGCTCATCGAGCGCTACGGGCAGGAGGCGGTGGAGGTATGATGCACGACCCCGGCTGGCCCTCACCCCGGCTCGCTAGGGCTCGCCACCCCCCTCCCACAAGGGGAGAGGGGGTTGACCAGCGGCACCGGATCGCGCCCCTGCACGGCAGTGTTCCCCCTCTCCCTTCATGGGAGAGGGGGCTAGGGGGTGAGGGCATCGCCGGCATCGGCGTGTACACCCCGGCCCACGTGATGAGCGCGGCGGAGCTGGGCGAGCGCGCCGGCATCACCGACGAGGTGGTGCGCGAAAAGTTGGGGCTGCTGCAGAAGCACATAGCGGCGCCGGAGGAGCACGTCTCCGAGATGGCCGCCGAGGCCGGCCGGCGCGCGCTCGCGGCCGCATCCGATGGGCTGGGGGAGGACATCACCGCTGCGGACGTCGATGGCCTCATCTACTTCGGCAGCCCGCACAAGGAGTATCCGGTGTGGCTCGCCGCACCGCGAATCCAGCACCTTCTGGGGGCGGAGCGCGCGTGGGCGTTCGAGGTGGGCGGGGTCTCCGCGGGAGCGCCGTACGCGCTGAGGGTGGCGGCGGACATGATGGCGGCCGATGAGGGGCTGCGGACGGTGCTGATCGTCGCGGCGTCGAAGGAATCGACGCTCCTCGACTATGGCAACCGCCGCGCCCGCTTCATGTTCAACTTCGGGGACGGCGCCGCCGCCGCGGTGCTGCGGCGCGGGCGGGAGAGCAGCCGCATCCTCGCCTCCGCCTTTCTCACCGACGGCAGCTTCAGCGACCATGTGCGGGTTCCGGCGGGTGGATCGCGACTCCCGGCAAGCCACGAGACGGTCGAGCAGCGGCCGCACTTCCTCGACGTGCAGGACGTCGGGGGAATGAAGGATCGGCTCGACCCGCTGACGCTCGACCGCTTCGTCTGGGTCGCCATCGAGGCCGTGCGTCGCAGCGGGTGCGAGCTCAGTGAGCTGGGCTTCCTCGCGATGCTACACACCAAACGCTCGCTCTTCGATGCCGTGCTGGACCGCCTGGAGCTGCATGAGGAGCAGTCCGTCTATCTCGACCACTACGGGCACATTTCCGCGGTGGACCCGCTGATCGCGCTGTGGGAGGGCGAGCGACAGGGGCGACTGCGCCCCGGAATGCTGGCGGTCGTGCTCGCCGCGGGGACGGGGTACAGCTGGGCGGCCACCGCGGTTCGGTGGGGGAGAGGCGCGCATGTCTGAGACGGCGGTCTCCCTCTTCTACGAGCGGGTCGCCCGGCACCCGGACCGGGTGGCGCTGCGGGTGCTGAGTGGCCACGGCAGCGACTCTCCTGCGGTCACCTGGGGCGACTGGGGCGCGCAGGCGCGGCAGTTCGCCGCGGCGCTCACCGCTTCCGGCGGCCAACCTGGCGACACCGTGGCGATCTGGGCGGGCAACCGACCGCTCTGGCCGATCGGGGACCTGGGCACGCTCTCCGCGGGGATGTTGAGTGTCGGGCTCTATCCCACCAGTGCCCCGGCGCAGGTGCGGCAGATCCTCGCGGACAGCGTCGCCACGGTCGCGGTGGTGGACACGAAGGAGCGGCTCGCCGGGCTGCTGCAGGTGCGCCACGAGCTGCCCGCGCTGCGCACGATCATCTGCCAGGATGCCGGCGCGCCCGGCGTCGTGCTCTGGGACGAGTGGCTCCGCCGCGGGGCGGATGCGCTGGCCAACGGCGCCGCCGCCGAGGTCGAGCGCCGGATCACGCGGGGCACGCCCGACGACATTGCGCTGCTGATCTACACCTCCGGCTCGACGGGGGAGCCCAAGGGCGCGCGCATCTCGCACCGTTACCTGCTCTCCTCCGCCGCCTCGATCGGGGCGACGCTGGGACTCACCGCGACGGACAGCAGCCTCTCCTTTCTTCCCTTCTGCCACGCCGCCGAGCGGGTCTTCGGCCTCTACACGCGCATTCACGCGGGGATGGAGGCGGTGCTAGTGGAGGACCACACCCGCGTGCCGGAGGCGGCGCAGCGCTTCGCCCCCACCATCTTCGGCGGACTGCCGCGCTTCTACGAGAAGGCGTACGAGGCGCTGCGTGCCGAGCAGGAAGCCGCGACCGGAGCTGAGCGCGCACGCTGGGAGCGGGTGCTCGAGCTCGGGCGAGAGCGTTCGCGGCTGCGCGAGACGGGCGGCGTCTTCCCGGCCGAGCGCGAGGCGGAGTGGCGCGAGCTGGGGGCGCCGCTCTTCGAGCGGGTGCGCAGCTTCTTCGGCGGCCGCGTACGCATGGCGACCTCGGGCGGCGCACTGCTCCCGGTCGAGGTCACCGAGTACCTGGACGCGCTGGGGCTGACGGTGCTCGGCGCCTACGGGCTGACGGAGCATCTCTGCGTCGCCTTCAACCAGCCGGCCCGCTACGCCTTCCACTCCGTGGGGCCGGTGATGCCGGGGAGCGAGATCCGCATCGCCGAGGACGGGGAGATCCTGGTGCGCCGCGGCCCGCTCACCTTCTCCGGCTACCACGGCCGGATGGAGCTGACCTGGGAGGCTTTCACCCCCGATGGCGAGTGGCTCTGCACCGGCGACCTGGGGGCGCTGGACGACTCCGGCTTCCTGCACGTCACGGGGCGGAAGAAGGAGCTGATCGCGCTCTCGACCGGCAAGAAGGTGGCGCCCGCCCCGATCGAGGCGCGGCTCCTCGAGCATCCCTGGATCTCGCAGGCGATGCTGTACGGCGAGAGCCGGAAGTTCGTCGCCGCGCTCATCACGCTGCGGCCCTCCCTCGTGGAGGCCTGGGCACGCGGCGCCGGCCTCGCGGTCGATGCGGCGGCGCTGGCGAGCCACCCGCAGGTGGTGGCGCGGGTGCAGGAGGCGGTCGATCGGGTGAACGAACAGCTCTCGCGCACGGAGCAGATCCGGCGCTTCGTCATCCTGGAGAGGGAGCTCTCGCTCGAGGAGGACGAGCTCACACCCACACTCAAGATCCGGCGTCCGGTCGTCGCGGAGCGATTCCGCGAGCGGCTCGACGCCCTCTACCGCTGAGGTCATGGCGAAGCAGATCGCGCTGGTCACCGTCTTCCTCTCCACGCTGGTGATCACGGCGGCGTACGCCTCCGGCTTCCTGCCGGGCGGCGTGCCGGCGTGGGCGCCGTGGGCGCTCGCCGTGGGAACCGCCGCGATGCTGGTCGCGATGATGGCGCTGGGTGCCGCGCGAGGCGGAAAGATCGGGTCGCTCGTCGTGCCCTTCGCCTTCGTCTTCCTGGTGCTCGCGGGCGGCTTCGGCCTGGTGCTGGCGCTGCCCGGGGTGGATCCGGTGAATCCCGACCTATGGCTGGGGCTGCCGCCGCGCGCCGCGATCGTGCTCTTCGGCATCGGGCTGCTGCCGCTCTTCGCGGTGCCGATCGCCTACGCGCTGACCTTCGAGAATCAGACGCTCAGCACAGAGGATCTCGCCCGGCTGCGCGCCGCCACACGCGCGGTCCAGAGGCCAGTCGTCGAGGAGCTGACGCCCGTGGTCGTTGAGGCGGGGGAGCCGCGATGACGCTCGCGCTCCTGCAGGCGGCGGAGCTGCCGCCCGTCAGCCTGCAGCCGACGATCGTGGCGGTGGCGGTCGCCTACTTCGCTATCGTCTCGGTGATCGGGATCTGGGCGACGCGCCGCACGCGTACCGCAAGCGACTTCTTCGTGGCGGGGCAGGGGATCGGCCTGATCGCGCTCACCCTCTCCGCGATGTCCGCCACCCTCTCGGGCTTCGCCTTCATCGGCGGGCCGGGGCTGGTCTACGCCATCGGCCTGGGTGCGATGTTCATCATCCTGCCCGCCGCGATCACCAGCTCGATGAGCGCCTGGGTGCTCGCCAAGCGGATGCGGCTGCTGGGGGAGGTACGCGGTCTGATCACCGTGCCCGACGCGATCGGCGCGCGCTACGACTCGCGGCTGGCGCAGGGGCTCTCCGGGGTGGCGATACTGATCGCGGTGATCGGCTACATGGCGACCAATATCCTGGCGCTGGGGCTGGTGATCGACGCGATCTTCGGCATCGGGCTGGGGTGGGGGATCTGGCTGGGGATGGGGATCACCCTCGCCTACGCGGTGGCGGGCGGAATCGTCGCGGGAATCTACACCGACGTCTTCCAGGGGCTGCTTATGGCGGTCGCCTCCGTGCTCGTCTTCCTCTTCACCCTGCAGGCGGGCGGCGGGATGGAGGGGATCTCCCGCACCATCCTCGCCGCGGACGCGGAGTTCCTGGGGCCCTGGGGGCATCTCACCCCGCTGGCGGCGCTCTCCTTCTACTTCGTCTTCGCGATGGGGTCGCTCGGCCAGCCGCACGTGATCCACAAGTTCTACATGCTGCGCGACCCGCGGCGGCTGCGCTGGTATCCGCTGCTGGTGACGCTGGCTCTGATGCTGACCATGCTGCTATATTTCGGCGTGGGCGTTTCGGTCAAGTCGCTGGTGGTGCAGGGCAGTCTCCCCGCCCTCGCCAGCCCGGATCAGGCGACCCCCACCTTCCTGCTGCGCTTCACCCCCGTGCTCCTGGCCGCGCTGGTCTTTTCCGGCGTCGCCGCTGCCATCATGAGCACGGTGAACTCCTTCATGAACATCGGCGCCGCCGCCCTGATGCACGACCTTCCGGTCGCGCTGGGACGCAAGGTGCGCGGCGAGCTCTTCTGGGGACGGGTCTGCACCGTGCTCATTTCCGTCGCCGCGGCGGTGATGGCGCAGCTGTCGGGCACGCTGGTGGCCTTCCTCGGGATCTTCGGCTGGGGGCTCTTCGCCTCCACGCTGGTGCCGGCGCTGGCGATCGGCCTGAACTGGGAGGGCGCCACCCGCGAGGGGGCGATCGCCTCCATCTCGACCGGGCTGGCGATCACCCTCGTCTTCGAGACGCTCGCTTACTTCCGGGTCTACAGCTTCCCCACCGGGGTGGCGGTCTCCGGCCTCTCGCTGGTTCTCTCGCTACTGGTCTTCTTCGTGGTCTCCTGGCTGACGCGGCACGGCGCGCAGGCGGCCATCGCCCCCGATGTGCGCCTGGTGATGGAGGCATGATCATGCGCCCCCTCTCCGGCTCGCTTGGGCTCGCCACCTCTCCCCCAATTCTGGGGGAGAGGTTGACCTGCGGTTCTCCGCTCCCCAGACATCGGGGGAGGGGCCGGGGGAGGGGGCCTGCCCAGCTATGAGCATGCGCTTCGAGGAGCTACAGATTGGACAGGCGGCGGAGTTCGCCAAGACGGTCACCGAGGCGGACGTGGTGCTCTACGCGGGGATCACCGGTGACCTCAACCCTGCGCACATCAACCAGGTGGAGGCGGAGAAGTCGCGCTTCGGCGGGCGCATCGCGCACGGGATGCTGAGCGCCGGGCTGATC
>JBPCIT010000423.1:0-9896 GCA_051006015.1 Longimicrobiaceae bacterium | reverse complement strand
CGCGAGCTCTCCGTGCGGCGCTACCACGAGAAGCTGCAATGGAGCGATTTCGGCGTGCTCTATCGCACCAACCTGCAGTCGCGGCCGCTGGAGGAGGCGCTACGCGCCGCCAATGTGCCGTACCGCGTCGTCGGCGGCACCTCCTACTTCGACCGCAAGGAGGTGGTGGACGCCATCGCCTATCTGCGCGTCGCGCTGAACCCGCGCGACGAGGTGGCGCTGCGGCGGGTGATCAACTACCCCACGCGCGGCATCGGCCGTACCACCCTGCTGCGCCTGGTGGAGGCCGCCCGCGAGCAGCGTGCTCCGCTCTGGGAGATCCTCGCCGGCGCCGCGCAGGTGGAGGGAATCACCCGTCCACAGGCAGAGGCCGTGCTGAACTTCGTGCAGATGGTCGGGGAGGCGGGTGCCGAGCTGGCCTCCACCGAAGCGGCGCTGCAGCTCGGCCTCACCGACCGCTGCTCGCTGCACGGCTGGGCGCAGGAGCTCTTCCGCCGCATCCGCCTGGAGGAGGCGATCCGCGCGGAGAACAAGTCGGAGAAGGGCGCGGAGATCCGGGTGGACAACCTGCGCGACTTCCTCACCTCGATCGCCACCTTCGAGTCGCGCAGCTGGGCGGAGAAGCCGCTGCCGGACGAGGAGGAGACGGCGCAGTGGAGCCCGCCGACGCTGCAGGCCTTCCTGGAGCGGGTATCGCTGATCGGCGAGGGCGAGGAGGACACGTCCCGCAGGGATGAGCGAGAGGAGGAGCCTAACCGTGTCACGCTGATGACGCTGCACAGCGCCAAGGGGCTCGAGTTCTCGCACGTCTTCGTGGTCGGGATGGAGGAGGAGATCCTCCCCCATGCGCGCAGCATCGCCACGGTAGCCGAGGGGACGCCGACCGACCCGATCGCCGAGGAGCGGCGCCTCTTCTACGTGGGCGTCACCCGGTCGCGCCATCGGCTCACCCTCTCCGGCTGCGCCACCCGCCGCCGCGGCTCCGACCTGGCGCCACGCCAGCCCTCCCGCTTCCTGAACGAGATCCCCGCCGAGCTGCTGGAGGTGCGCTCCCCCGGCGGCGGCAGCTCCCTCAGCGAGGGCGACCGCCGGCAGATGCGGGCGGGCTTCTTCGACCAGATGCGGCAGATGCTGGCGGGGTGAGATCCCCCTTATCCCGGCCCGACGGCGCCCCCTCCCCCGGCGAATGAATTCGCTGCTACGACTGCACGAAGTCCGCCTTCGCGGACTGAACCACACATGCACCGCAGCCCCAGTCGGCGAAGGCCGACTTTGTGCCGTTCCAGCCGCGGTTTCAACCGCCGGGGGCGGGCGGCGACTAGGGGGTGAGGGCCTCCCGCACCACCTCGTCCGGCACCGCGTACCCCCACCGCCCGTCCTCCCCCGCGCCCGCCGCGCCGAGCCGCTCGAGCAGCACGTACTCGACGCGTCCGGCGCGCGCCTTCTTGTCCATCCGCGTCCAGGCCAGCAGCTCCTCCGCTCCGTGCGGCGGCGGCACCTCCGTCGGCAGGCCGAGGGTGGCGAGGGCCGCGCGAAGCGTCTCGGCGGTGCCCGGCTCCGTGACGCCGGTTCGCTCGCCGATCCGCGCCTCGAGCACCATCCCGATCGCCACCGCCTCTCCGTGCAGCAGGCGATAGTGCGAGGCGGCCTCCAGCGCGTGGCCCAGCGTGTGGCCGAAGTTCAGCACCTTGCGCGGGCCTGACTCGCGCTCATCGCGCGCCACGACCTCGCCCTTGATCTCGATCGAGCGGACGACGAGCCGCAGCAGCGGCTCCGCCTCCGCGGCGAGGAGTGCTTCTGCCGCATCCACGATCCAGCGCAGGTAGGCGGCGTCTGCGATTGCGCCATGCTTCACGGCCTCCGCCAGCCCGGCGCGCAGCTGCGCGGGAGGAAGCGTCCGCAGCAGCCCGGTGTCCGCCACCACCAGCCGCGGCGGGTGAAAGGCACCGACCAGATTCTTTCCGGCAGGCGTATCCACCCCTGTCTTGCCGCCGATGGAGGCGTCGATCATCGCGAGCAGTGTGGTGGGGAGCTGCACCCAGGGCAGTCCGCGCATGTAGGTCGCGGCGACGAAGCCCGCCAGGTCGCCCGGCACCCCGCCGCCCAGCGCGAGCACCGCGCCGTCGCGACCGATGCCGGCGGCGAGCATCGCATCGGTGACGGCGGCCCAGCTCTCGCGCGTCTTGTGCTCCTCTCCGGGGGGAAAGGCGAAGAGTTCCGCCTGCAGGCCGGCGCCGCACAGCGCCTGCACCGCAGCGTTGCCGTAGAGATCGCGAACCCTCTCGTCGGTGATCAGCGCGTAGCGGTGCGCCGGGCAGGAGCGCATGAGAATCTCGGGAAGGGTGCGCTGGAGCCCGGCACCGACCAGGATCTCGTAGGCGGAGGACGGGCCGGTGATCGGGACGGAGATGCGGTGCGGTAGCGAGCCCTCAGGCATTCTCCCGCTGCTCCCTCCGCCGATCCAATCCCAGCCCGAGCAGCGCCTCATCCGCCAGCCACCGCATTAGCGCCGGGATATCGCCTCCATGACGCTGGTGCTGCGCCCGGATCCGCGCGGCGGCGCCACCTCGCTCGAGAACGGCCGGAAGGCCGGCGAGCACCTCGCCGTCGCCGAGCACCTGCGCCAGGGGAGCGAGCTGCTCCGCCAGGCCGAGCAGCGCCTCACGCGCGGGCAGAGTGCGGGGCGTGGCAGCCGTCAGATCCACGAACTCCGCTTCCAGCCCGTCGCGGGCCGCGTACCACGCATTGTCGGCGAGCAGCGTCTGCAGCAGCGAGGTGGGAAGCTCCGGCTCCCGCAGCACCCCTTCGATCGCCCCCACCACGACCACCCGGACGAGTGCCGCCGCCACGACCGCGTCCTCCAGCCGGGGCGTCACGTCCGCGACCCGCAGCTCCAGCGTCGGGTAGGTGTGGTGCGGGCGCATGTCCCAGTAGAGCCGGCCGGGTGCGTCGATCCGCCCAGTTCGCAGCAGCCACTCGATGAGCTGCTCGTACTCTGCCCGGCTCCCGAAGCGCGGCGGCGGCCCTGAGCGCGGCCAGCGGCGCCAGAGGATAGTACGGTAGGAGGCATAGCCGGTGTCCTCGCCCAGGAAGAAGGGCGAGCTGGCGGTGAGCGCCAGCAGGTAGGGAAGGTAGAGCCGCACCACGTTCATCACCTGCACACGGTCCACCTCGGCGGGGACGCCCACGTGCACGTGCATCCCGAAGATCATCTGGGAGTCGGCCAGGCGGCGGTACTCGCGGCGGATTTGCTGGTATACCGGCCGGTCCGTGAACTCCTGCCCCGCCCAGTGCGCGGAGGGGTGGAGCCCAGCGGCCACGACGCGCAGCCCCCGGGCCTCCGCCGCGACCGCGGCTAGCAGCCGCAGACGCCGCAGCTCCGTTCGCACGCAGCCGGCGTTCTCACACACGCGGGTGCCCACCTCGAGGGTGTTCTCCTGCATCTCCGGCTGGATCTCGCCCGTCCAGTCCCACTCGAGGACGCAGCGGGCGCGGCTGCGCAGCTCGCCTGTCTCGGCATCGACGAGCTGGTATTCCTCCTCCACCCCGAGGGTGAAGGCTTCAGGGGAGAACGTCGACACGCCGGCGCCTGGTCAGGGTGAACGCTCCGTATCCGCGCCTACTCGCCTGCAGGAAGCGGTCCCCAGCGCTCGATGCGTTCCAGCGGCCCCGCGGCTGCCAGCAGCTCCGCAGCCGTACTGCCGAGCCGCGGGTGCCGCCAGTCCGGCGCGACCTCCAGCAGCGGGAGCAGGACGAACGCACGCTGATGGAGGCGCGGGTGGGGGAGGATCAGCTCCGGGGTGTCGAGCACCAGCGCTTCATACGCGAGCATGTCGATGTCGAGGGTGCGCGGGGCGTTGGGGAAGCTGCGCTCGCGGCCGAGCGCGTCCTCGATGTGGCGCGTGATGCGCAGAAGCTCGAGCGGCGGGAGATCCGTGCGCCCGCGGCAGACCAGGTTATAGAAGTCGGACTGGTCATGGTACCCGACGGGCGCGGAGCGGTAGACGGAGGAGACACCTTGCAGGTCGAGCCACTCACCGAGATGGCGAACCGCCTCCGTGAGCTGGTGGACGGGGTCGCCGAGGTTGGCTCCGAGGCCGAGGAGCACCACGCGCGAGGACGCTACCGCGTCTGTACCAGAATGACTCCCGCTCCGTGACCCGTGCCGAAACGCTGCGTGGCGATCGTACCATTGAGGTACTGCAGCTCACGGATGGTGTTGATCGGGAGCTGGCGCAGCACGGCGATTCCACCCTGCGGCTGACCGTTCACATACACCACGATCCTGCTGCTCGTCCGGAAGCTGTCCGGACCCCGGCTGCGCAGCCACTGTGGCCGAAGCCGTTCGACGACTTCCAGGGCGATGGTTGCGGTTGTGGCGGCAACTTCCTCCGGAGTGATCCGGTCGGGATCGTAGCCTGAGGCAGAGCCTCCCGCCCGACTGGAGACGCACGCGGCAGCCACCGCCACAATGGTGACCAGAAGCAGCCGGTTCAGCCATGGAATTCGCATGGTACGATACCTGGATGAGGTTGTCTGGCGGGGCGCTCTCGGCGAGAATACGACACAGAGCGGCGGCGAACAAGACGCGGAAGGGGGCACCGGATCGGCGCCCCCTTCGCAGCAACGGAAAAGGTTTGACGAGCGGTCGCTCAGGCCTGCGTCGTGTTGCACATCTCCGGTCGCCAGTTCCTGTTGTTGGCCTCGTCGAACGGGATTGGGAAATTCACGTCGGGGCCGTAGTTGCCACCCTTGAAGTACTCTCCGCTCGGGAACACCGACTCCGCGGGACGGCCGTACTGGCGGATCATTCGGCGCATGTCGCCCAAACGGTGTCCAGTGTTGAAGAGCCAGAACGCCCGCTCCTGGAACATCAGGTCCTCACGTGCCGGCCCCGTGCCGGGATCGGTGAGCGGCGCGAGTGTGCTGGTCGGGTTGTTCGGTCCCGGGACGAAGGTGGCATAATCCTCATAGCGCGCGGTCATCAGGCTCCGTACGTTCGCGCGCAGGTCGTTGAGCCTGGTGAGCCAGGTGCCCACATCCCCCGCCCGTAGCGCCGCCTCCGCCTCGATCAGGCGCGCCTCGATTCCGTCCGCGAGCGGCACGTTCGCGCTGAACGAGGGATAACGCAGGTTGATGAAGAGCCGATACGCCTTGTCGAAACCACCCGCCGGATCCTCGATCCAGGGAACCCGTGGATCCATCGCCGAGCGGAAAGGCAGCCCATTACCGCCCTCCCTATCCGACACCGAGTAGCGCCCGTTCGCCTGCAGCGAGAAGATGGGGTTGTACTGCCGCCCCGAGTTGGGCGAGTGCTCGATGAAGTAGACGAAGCTGGTCGGCACATCCGCCACCGCCGCGGCTGCCGCCTGGAAATCGCCGTTATTCAGGAGAGCCCGGGCCCTGCCGACCTTGGCGAGGTTGCTACCGGCCGAAGCAGCAAGTGCCGCGTCAAAGCGCTGCATCGCTTCATTGAAGACCTGCTCGGTGCTCAGCGGCTGTCCAGTTTCCCTCGGTGCACCGCGCTCCGTCTCGCTGAAGGGGATGCCCGAACAGAAGCCCTCAGCGAGAGCCACATAGGTGAAGCCCTCGAGCGCCTTCAGCTCGGTGATCCGGGCGGTAGCGGTCGGGCTGACGAGTGGATCGGTACGGAAGCTCTCCACCGCTGCCCCCGCGTCCCGCAATGACCTCCGCGCGCGCTGCAGGCGGGTGAAGGCGGGATCCGACGTGTTCCCCTGGGCGGTCGGTTGCTGCTGGCGCTGATCCGTCACCGTCCGGGTAATGAAGGTGCCCGACGAGAAGAGCTCGTCGGTGATCAGTGAGGTCACCGTGAGGAATGAATCGTCTCCCGCACCACTGTAAGCGATCTGGAAGTCCCCGACCGCACCCGCGATGAGCGTCGGCACCCCCGAAGCGTTCTCGAGTGAGCTGGGTGAGGCGAAGACAGGATCCTCCACCTCGAGGATTCGTTCCGTATCGCACGCCGCCAGCGGGAGGAGCAGAGCCGCTCCCAGCACGGCGAGCCTGGGAAGGGGCCAGTGGCCCCTTCCGCGGTTCGTGTTTGGCATTCTCATATCGATTCCGGGTCTCTAGCTCAGAAGGTGAAGTTAAGCCGGATGGTCATGTACCGCACGGGCGGCTGCGTGTTGAACTCACCCTGCGTGAAGTTCGAGCTCCCGCCGGTTTCGTTGATCTCCGGATCGACACCCGTGTAGTCGGTCCAGGTCGCGAGGTTGCGGCCGGAGAGCGTCAGGCTGGCGCCCTGCAGTGCGCGCAGGTTGCGCGAGAGCTGCTCCGGCGCGCCGAGCGTTACCGAGAACTCCCGCCACTTGATGAAGTCCGCCTTCTCGACGTATCCGGAAGTGGTTCCAAGGAAGCGCGCCGCGATGAAACGTGCCTGATCATCGAGTGAGGCATTCGGATCAGAGACCGCCGGGCAGTTCCCCCGATTGACCCGGTTGAACCCGGTGGCGCAGCGGAACCGCTCCGTGTCGTTGAGCGTGTACATGCCCGCCCGCCGCTCGAATAGCGTCGAGAGGGTGATATACCGGAAGAGCGTCAGATCCGCCGAGAGAGACTGCGTGTTCGTCGGCAGCGCACGACCCAGGAACACCTCCGGGATGGTGTCCATGAACTCAGTACCGTCCAACCGCGTACGGCGGATCACGGTGAATTGCGTCGTATCCATCCTCACCTCCGAGGGTGAGAGCAACCCGTTGCCGTCCGCGTCAGTGTAGGTGTACGGCTGCCCGAAGAAGCCGCCCGTCGGGAAGCCTTCCTGGTGCCGCTGATTGCCACGGTTGAAGATGATCGGCTCGACCCCCGCGCCCAGCTCCTCGATCTGATTGTCGAGAGTGCTGGCGGAGAGGCGCATGTTGAGCGCCGCCCGCGGCAGCTCGAACACCCGGGCATTCACCCCCAGCTCCGTCCCCCAGTTGCGGATGCTGCCCAGGTTCTGCCACTGCGACGTGGTGAGCCCGAAGGACGGTGCTAGACGCCGGGCTACCAGCGCGTCACGCGACTCCTTGTTGAAGTAGGTGAAGTCGAAGGACAGCCGGTCCTGCAAGAATCCGGCGTCGAAGCCCACCTCGTACTCCGTAGTCCGCTCCGGCTTGAGGTCCGGGTTGCCGGTGCGCGAGAGCTGCACCGCCGACACGTCCGACCCGCTCCGTGCCACGGAAACCGGCTCCAGCAGCGTGACCGCGTCCCGGAAGTTGGGCCGCTGCCCCGAGGTGCCGTACGACGTACGCAAGCGAAGGTTGCTCAGCACACTGGTCTGCGGGAAGAACGGCTCCTCTGTGACCACCCACGAGAGGCTCGCGCCCGGGTAATAGATGAACCCGAAGTCCTGGCCGAAGGCGCTGTTGTTGTCACCACGGATGCTGCCGGCCAGGAAGACGCGATCCCTCCAGCCGAACTGCTGCTGAAAGAACCCACCAACCGTGATGGTTTCCGCGAAACCCTCACCCACCGAGAAGAGCGAGCTTGCCGCGCTGCAGGAATTGGTGCCCACGACGATGCCGACGCCGAAGCACTCCGTATTCCGGTCGAGACTGCGGTTGTAACTCACGCCGAGCGTGGAGGTGGAAACGATATCCTCCATCGGCTCAGTGGTAGCTACCGCGGAGCTGTTGGCGGTCCAGTTGTACAGGTTGCTTCGGATCGCCCAGCGCTGCCCAGGTGTCCAGGTCGCGGCGATCGGGAGCTCACCCGGTTGGACGGTCCGCTGATCCCAGCGTGTGAAGAAGTCCAGCCCCACGTTCGCGTTGGCGGAGAGCCAGGAGAGCGGCCGGTAGCTGGCGGTGCTCCCGAGGATATAGCGGTCGACGTCCTGGAAGACAACGATTTTCTCGAGGTCCTCCGGGAAGTACCCGAAACCGGTGCCCGGACGGTTGCCCACCGTGTTCGTGGGGGCCGCGAGCATCTCCTCGGTCGGCACGATCGGCGTCGCCAGCATCGCGTTGATGATCGAGCTGAAGATGCTGTTGTCGTTCGAGTTCAGCGCCAGATCGCTCTTGATGTATCCGGAGGTCACCTGGACGTCGAGATTGCTGAGGACCTTGGCGTTCATGTTCGCCCGCAGACTCATCTTGTCCAGCCGATTGGTGCTGAACACCCCTTGCTCGTCCTCCATGTCCCCGGAGAGGTAGTAAGTGACCGCATCTCCGCCGCCCGAGACGCTGAGGCCGTACTTCTGCCGGTGGCCTTTCTGGAACGGATTGTAGGGCGCGGTGCGGACCGCGTCCAGCGATATCACCTCATCCTGTCGGCAGAGTCCGCGGGCCGCGTCCACGTTCGGGCACGCCCGATACGCCGGGCTGGTCCCACCGGTATTCAGACGGCCGAAGTCAGTGAAGGCTGGTCGGGTGGGATCGTTGACCTGATACGATAGGAAGACGTCCGGGTACTCATTCACGTCTTTGAGCTGGCCACCCTCGACGTACGCTCGCCACCGGGGCGTGCCGGCACGTCCCTTCTTCGTGGTGATCAGCAGCACGCCGTTCGCCGCCGCGGTACCGTAGAGGGCGGAAGCGGCCGGGCCCTTTAGCACCTCAATGTTCTGGATGTCCTCGGGGTTCAGGTCGTTCAGGCGGGAGACGTCCTGCCCACCCACGCCGATGCCGCCGGACCCACCGACACTGCCAGTGCTCGTGGAGTTGCTCACCTGCACACCATCCACGTAGATCAGCGGCTCGTTCGAGAGCGAGATGCTGTTGGCGCCGCGGATGCGGATGCGCTGCGCGGTGCCGGTCGTCCCCGCCACACCCTGCAGCGTAACACCCGCCGCGCGGCCGGTGAGCACGTCGGCCATCTTGGTGATGGGCGCCATCTCGAGGTCGGTGGCGTTGATGCTGGCGGTGTTGGTGCCCAGCTCACGCTTGCGCTGGGCCTGCCCGGTGACCGCACTCACCACCACCCCACCCAGCTCGACAGCGGAGGTCCGAAGGCTGAAGCTGACCGTCGCGGTCTCACCGGCGGTCACGTTCACGCGCTGCTCGCCCTGAGCAAACCCGATCAGGGATGCGCGGACCACCTGCTGCCCCGCCGGAACGTTTGGAATGAGAAAGCGTCCCTCCTGATTTGTCAGCGTCCCCCGGTTTGTACCGGTGACGAACACCTGGACGCCGCTGAGGGGTGCCTGCGTATCCTGATTGACCACCTGCCCGGTGATCGTCCCTCCCTGGGCGTAGGCTGCGGCAGGCAAGCCGGTCAGCAGCAGAGCGGTTGCAAACAACCAACGAAGATTACTCATTGACATACGGGGTTCTCCTGAAAATGGCCGCTGCATGCGGTTGCGGCCGGGGTTACGACCCTCCCCCCCCTGGGGGGATGAGTCAATGCGACAGTCCGACCATGAAACTCGTTGGAATGCGCCTCCTCTGGTCACCGGTGAAAAAGGAAGGGGGGCCGGACCGGATCACGGCCGCCGCGCATAGCCAGCAGGCCCGAACCCACCACAAACGTATTCGGCCGCTCTTCACGTGCCACTCTCATGGACGGTGAACGAACGATCGATTCTCCCGGACGGCCGGGACGGCAAAGCACGGCGCGACAGCAGATCCGCCGCGCTCCCTTTTTAGGAACGTATGAACACAAACTAGCTGCCGCCGGCAAAAGCAGCAAGCTCTGAACTACGCTTGCGCGGGAGTCGTTTCGCCGTTCACGCACGAACCATACCCAAGCGGAGCCGCTTCCCCCGCTGCGCCACGTACTCCCCGGCTGCTCAAAGGTGAGGGCTTCCCACCGTAGTTGTGTGTGATATGGACATCTTAGAAGCTGTCGAGAAACCTAGGCAGCCCGCTCCAGACGACACAGCATCAGGCGGATCATGGCGAGGCGGATCCACGCCTCGCTACTCTTTGGATCGGTCTCATAGTCTCTCGCCAGACGCCGGT
>JBPCIT010000422.1:0-5212 GCA_051006015.1 Longimicrobiaceae bacterium | reverse complement strand
CTATCGGCCCGGCTGATGCCGGCGCCTACCGAAAAGGTCGGTTGATGCTGCACTAGCGCGGTACTGTGGCGCTGCACTTCGTGAACCGGACAACTCCCCCTCTCCCGCAGGCGGGAGAGGGGGTCGGGGGGTGAGGGCCTACTCCGCCCTCAGCGCCTCCGTCGGCTGGATGCTGAGCCCCCGCCGCGCGGGTCCGAGCGCCGCGAGCAGGCCCACGCTCAGCACGATCGCCGCGATGGCGAGCATCAGGACGGCTGCCCGTTCGGCTGCGAACCCCCACTCTCCGAACATCAGCGCGCCCGCCAGCAGGCAGCCGACGGCCGCCCCCAGCGCGAGCTGGCGCAGTGCCCGCGAGAGGATGCTCCCCAGGATGCGGCGCGGCTGGGCGCCCAGGGCGACGCGGATGCCGATCTCCTTCCGGCGCTGGGCGACGGTGAAGGACATCAGCGCGTGAACGCCTGCGGCCGAAAGGAGCAGCACGCTCAGCGTCACCATGGCGATCGCCCACGTCATCAGACGCTCCGTCCGCAGCCTCTGCCGGTAGAGCTTCGCCACGCCTCGGACGCCGGACAGCCGCAGCGTCGGGTCGAGCGCCATGGTGATCTCCCGGAGGCGCCCGGCGAAGCTTTCAGGAGCGATCCCCTGCAGCCGCACGACGAGGCTCACGGGGTCGAGCCGTCCCGGTGCGACCGGGTGGTATAGTGTCACCATGCCACGCCCGGATATGGTCGACTTCGCAGGGAAGTCGCTCACCACCCCGACGATCTCGTACCACCCACCCATCTCCACGCCCCCTGGCTCCAGGCCGTCTTCCGTGCGGGTGTACCGGAACCGGCGACCGAGCGCATCGCCGCCGCCCAGGACCTGCTGCACAAAGCTGCGGTTGCCGATGACGGCGGTCGCCGTGCCAGCGAGATCCGCGGAGTGGAACGACCGGCCCATGAGAATCGGGACATCGTAGACGGCAAACAGCCCCGGATCCGCCTGAACGAAGCTCACGTGATGCCGGGCGGGCTCCGCCGCCCGCCGCGGATCCTCGACCTCGATGGTGCCAGCGGCGCCCGAGGACCATGCCCAGTCGCCCGGCACGTGGGAGGCGAAGGTCACGGCGGCCACGCCGGGCTCGCGCTCCAGACGGCTTACCAGCTCGGCCTGGCGATCCGCGAAGCGGCTGGCGAACTCCTGCCGGTACGCGTCGGCCTCCGCGCTCGGGGGCGTCTCCCGGTCCATCCCGATGCGGGCCGAGAGGAGCTGCTCCGCCGCGACGCCGGGACCGGTGATCCCGGATCGAAAGAACTCGTTCCACCCCGTGGCGACCGCCAGCGGCAGGATCGCGACGGCCACGGCCACCTGGGCGACGATCAGCACCGTCCAGGTCCTCCCCATCTGCATCCCCGTGCCGCCGCCCAGCCGGCGGAGGTTCGCCTGGAGCTGGCGCCCGGTCATCTTGAGGGCGGGCACGACGCCCATGATCACGGCCGCCAGAACCGCGAGCCCCGCGGCGTAGAGGAGCGTGGCGGAGGAGAGGCGGAAGTCCCACCAGAAGGGAACCTCCTCACCTCCCATCCTCGAAAGGAAGGCGTTGACCTGCTGGAGAACGAACCCTGTAGCCAGCAGCCCGAGCGCCGCCGCCACCGCGGAGAGCACGAGCGCCTCCGCGAAGAGCTGCGCGACGACGCGGCCGCGGCTGGCTCCGAGGGCGAGGCGCACCGCGATCTCGCCGGCTCGCGTCGCGGTGCGGGCGTACACCAGGATGGCGACGTTGATCGCGATCACCACCAGGAGCATGCTGACGAGGAGCTGGGCGAGGTAGTACGTCCACATCAGCTCGGGGCTGTCGATGAAGGAACGCGCGTACGGCAGGACCTTGGGCCGGATGTGCTGATGGGTCTCGGGATGAGCGGCGGCCATCCGCTGTCCCAGGGTCGTCAGCTGCGCCTGCGCCTGCGCCAGGGTGGCGCCCGGCGCGAGGCGGCCGAAGACGTCGATCGGGGGCGCCTCCCCGCGCGCGTACTCCGACGGGTCCAGCCGCAGCGGGGTCCAGAGCCGGTTGTTGACCGGGAACGCGAAGCCAGCCGGCATGACGCCGACCACGGTGTGCGTGCTTATCCCCAGCTTGACGGTGGCGCCGATCACCTCGGGGTCTCCGTCGAAGCGGTTCTGCCAGACCTCATGGCCGATGACCACCACCGGCGGCGCTCCCGGTCGCTCGTCCTCCTCGACGAGGTGGCGCCCCAGCAGCGGGGGGACACGCGCCACCCGGAATCCGGACGCGGTCATCTCCGCGATGCGCAGCGGCTCGGCCTGGCCGTCCGGACCGACGAGGTTGCGGTCTACCATCCGGTAGGCGCTGAAGTCCGCGACCGCGCGCAGCTCCTCGCGCCAGCTTTCGAGGTCGTGCAGGTGGGTGCGGCGGTCCTGGTCGCCGGCGGCCGCGTTCAGGTTCTGGAGCGCGACGATCCGGTCGCCTTCGTCCAGCGGTAGCGTCGGGTCGACTATCGTACTGAGGACGCTGAAAACGCCCGCGCCGATCGCGATGGCAACCGCCATTCCCAGGCTGCCGACCAGCGTCAGCCCCGGGTACTTGACCAGCATTCGGGCGCCGAGCTTGAAGTCCAGCCAGGAGATACCAGTGCTCATGAGGCCTTCGCCACCTGTCGGGTTGTGCGAGGTGCGCTCGATCGAGCACCTTGCGTGCGGGAGAGGAAACCTCGCCGGATGGGGAGCAGCATCTGTTCCGCGTCACGTCGCGAGGCTCATCCTCTTGCCACATCCGCGTCTACGCCTCTTCCCGGCAACAGAGGAGCTGTGCGAGATCGCGCGGCGGTGGGACAAGCGAATCCCACAACCGAACGGTGGGGCCTGTTACCAGCTCCGCGGGAGAGCGGTTGCCCGCGCCGCACCTTTATGCCACCATCCGCTTTGTGCCCGAACGAGGAAGCGAAGCTCGAGTCGGCGGATTTCCTGTAGACGGAGGGGATTCATCGGGATACCGGTATGGTCGAGCTCACGATAGAGGTCCCCGAAGAGGCATTTTCGGCGCTTCGCGAAGCGGCGGAGATGCGCTTCGCCGCGGCTGTTCAGTGGTATCAGGAGGGCCGCATCAGTGGGAGCAAGGCTGGACAGATCGCGGGCATGACGCGGCTCGAGTTCCTGGACGCGCTTCGCCGGGAGCTCACCGGTGGCTGAATTGCCCTACACGCTCCCACGTGGCACGACCCACTCGGCTTGCTGACCTGTGACGGCCGCGATCCGGTCGAAATCGGCGTCGTAGTGAAGCACGGTGAGCCCGGCCGCCTCGGCCGCGGCAGCGACGATCAGATCTGGAATTGGCAGCCGATGCTGACCGAGCCTGGCCAACTCCCCTTGCACATCAATCGCGCGCTGGAAGATCACCTCGGTCAGCGGCACCTGGACGTACGCCAGCTTGCGCCGGCTGCGGATCCGCGCGTGTTCTACCTGGTTGCGTGCGCTGAAGAGCACCTCGAGATCGATGATCGCGCAGGTTGCCGCCTCACCTGCTTCAATGATCGGCGCGAGACGCGCCTGTACCGCCGCCAGGGGCATACGAGCCAGAGCGCTCTTGTCGATCAGGTACCGTGCACTCACGTCCGCCACGCGGCAGCCATGACGGCAGGATCAGCGAGGTCCATCCCACGCATCGTGCGGAGCGCCTCTACCTCCTCGCGGCGTGCCTGCTCCTGCAGGACCCTGAGAAAAGCTTCCTCGACCGTTTCCCTCAGCGTAGTCGTACCCAGGATCCGGCGGGCATCCTCCAGCAGTTCCTCATCGATCTCAACGCTGGTTTTTCTGGTCGGCATACGCATCCCGTTCCCGCTCGTCGGTATATCGTTGTTGGGCGTAAGAAGAAATATAGCGCCTGGCATTAGAGAGATCCAGCATCTGCATCAAGAGGCATCATGTACGAGACAGCCAATAAGGAACACCAACCTCGAGCGGTGGCGAGGCAACTACGGACTGGAGGTGGTCCCGTCCTACACCGGCTGCTCGAACTGATTGTAGCGCCCCTTCCCATCCACCCATACCTCCCCGGCACCCGCCAGCGTCGCGAGCCGCTCGCGCCGAACAGCTCGCACAGCAGGCACTGCCGCTCCTCCTGCTCCCCTTCGCGCGTGGCGTTCAACACCTGGCAGAGGTCCCGCGCCCGCTCCCAGGCCGCGACCAGCTCGCGATCCATCGGGTCGTACAGCTCCCCGGCCAGCATCTTCTGGCGCTCACGCTTCATCGGGGCTCCTCGGGGCTCTCGCTGGCGCCGCTGCGCGCGAGTTCACCGCGAAGCTACTCCCGCCGGAGGATGGTAGCCGGGTCCACCGCGGCGGCACGGCGCGCGGGGAGCCAGGTGGCGGCCACAGCGACCGCCAGAGCACCGAACGCCGCAGTCGCCGCCACCGGCGCCAGTCGCACGGGCAGAAGGAGATCCGGCACCGTCATCAGCATCCGCAGTCCGATCAGGCTGAGCGGCAACCCTACGACGAGTCCGAACGCGCTCAGGCGCAGGCCGTCGCCGATGAACCTGCCGATGATCTGCCGTGCCCGGGCGCCGACCGCCATCCGGACCGCGATCTCGCTGGTGCGCTGCCCCACCGCGAACGCCACGACCGCGTACAGTCCGAACGCCGCCAGGAAGAGCGCCAGAAAGCCGCCTCCCGCGAGCACAGCCACCGCCAGGAGGTAGTCCTGACGCAGCCTGGCCTCCATCTCGGCCACCGTTCGGAGGTTGGCGATGCCTATCCCAGGCAGTGCCTCGCGCACCACGCTCCGAATGGTCGGGATGAGAGGTTTCGCATCGCTCGTGGTCCGGATCAGCATCGCAAAGGAGTTTCCGGCACGAGCGGAATCGGGCGGAAGGTACACGCGGTGGCCGAAGTCCTCTACGCGGTTTTCATCAACGGGCTGGTCCACCACGCCCACCACCGAGAGAGTGTGCTCCCCGCGCGGCGCATCGGCCGCCGGTTGCAGCCTTCGACCGATCGGGTTGGCTCCCGGCCACAGCCGTCGGGCGAGATCGGTTTCGATGACCACGGGAATCTCGGCCCCGGCGTGCTCCTGTGAAAAGCCGGCCTGGGTCGGGGCGAACTCGCGCCCGAGCACGAGCGGAATGCCCATGACGGCGAAGTAACCGGGCGCCACCATCGGTGCGGAAAGGCGGAGCGATTCCTGGAGGCCGCCTGGAATACGGTCCTCCGGATGA
>JBPCIT010000421.1:0-4572 GCA_051006015.1 Longimicrobiaceae bacterium | reverse complement strand
TTCGTGAGCGAGGACACAGGAGAGCCGTATGCGGACGCAGACCTGGAACTCGCCGAAGACCTCGCAGCCCGCTGTGCGTTGACCCTCGACAACGCACGCCTCCTTCATGACGCCAATGAGGCCCGCGCGGAGGCCGAGCACGCCCGCGCTCGGGCGACGCAGATGAACGAACGGCTGGTCGTCGCCAGCATTCGCCAGCAGGAACTCGCGGATGAAGCGCGGGAGGCGAACCTTGCGAAGTCGCAATTCCTGGCCACCATGAGCCATGAGATCCGCACCCCCGTCAACGCGGTCATCGGGTACGCGGACCTCCTCGAACTGGAGATCGCCGGGCCGCTCTCCTCCAGGCAGAGAGGGTACCTCGACCGCATGCTCGCCAGCTGCCGCCATCTGATCGGGCTCATCGAAGACATCCTCGATCTCGCCAAGGTCGAGTCGGGGCGGATGGTTGTCAAACGAGAGGTCCAACCCGTTGACGAATGCATCGCGGCGGCGCTGATCCTGATCCAGCTGCAGGCCACCGCGGCCGGGCTGCGTGTGACGACCACATGCCCTGAGAGCGGCCACTTCTATCTGGGCGATGGCGATCGCGTTCGTCAGATCCTGGCGATTCTCCTCAGCAACGCGGTGAAGTTCACCGAGCCCGGCGGAAGCGTGAGCGTGCGCTGCGGCGCCACCAGCTCCCCGGATGCGGGTGCGCAGCTCCAGGGAGATGGCCCGTGGGTCTTCATCCGGGTGGAGGATTCGGGCGTCGGAATATCTTCCGTGGAGGCGGAGACGGTGTTCCAGCCCTTCGTTCAGGTCGACCAGGGGAACACCCGAAAGCGCGGTGGTGCCGGCCTGGGACTCGCCATCGCCCTGGAACTCGCGCGGCGGATGGGTGGTGACCTGACCCTGCGGAGCGTGTTGGGCGAGGGCTCATGCTTCACGCTGTGGCTGCCGGCCGGTGCGCCCGCGGGGACTGCCTCGGGCTGAAGCGCAGCACCTGGAGGCAGGACGCGTGAGCAAGGCTCAGGCAGAATGTCCCGGATGCGAAGGTTGTCCCGCGCGGAGACTGGCGAGGAATCCGTGGCAACGCCCAGCGGGAGCGGGCGGCGCTTTGCGCGAGGGTCGCCGGCTCCAGGTCGATGAGATTCGGCTGCTGCACGGAGTCCGGCACAGTTCGCGCGAGGGCCGTGACGCGTTCGCACGTCGGAAGACGCGGTTGCATACGTATCAGTCGCCGCGCCGCTTTCGGGCGAGCGTCAATCCGATGGCGTGGAGCACCTCGCGGACTCGCTTGCCGGTCTCGCGTTGTGGATCGCGCGGCGGCCTCTCCTTGGTCTTCCTGGACGTGGCCTGGCCTGTTTTCGCCTTAACGGGTTTCGCACGAGAGCCTGGATTTCTCCCTTTGACGCGCGCTTCTAGCGCCAAATACATCTTCACCACGCCGGCTCTTCTTTCGATCTGCAGGGATGGTGCATCGAGTCGCTGGCGGAAGCATATGCAAAGGTCTTCATTTTTCTGTTTGAGACGCCGTATCTCGTCCTGTTGCTCCTTGATTATCCTCTCTGTCTCTCCTTGTAATTCTGGCGATTTCCTATGGAGTTTCCGGAACTCGTTGATGCCATGCTGCAGCTTCTCGATCCTTCGCAGGTTGTTTTCCAAACCGTGAGCCATCCCATGTAGAGTGGTGTAGATGTGCCGCTGCCGGCGTGTCAGCCTCCTCTTTTCGCGTTGCTGTTGCTGCTCTTGCGTATTGGATTCAGGTTGCCGTCGCTTGCTGATTCGCACGCGCACTTCCACAGGTACAGGTTGGTCCGTGTCACCGGTACGCGGAGACTTCGATGTGGTTGTGGTTCCAGTACCGGGCGACGACGGCCGAACAGGTTCAGGCGTTCTCCATTCTCCGCGAGGGATTCGGCTGGTTAGCGGCTGAAGGCGAGACTTTCTCTTGCTCATAGGAAGGTGGCACTAGGGTTGTTTGGAAGAACGCCGAGAGCGCCGAACCGGGAGGTAACCACACGGATTCCGCCTCTACATCACCAGCAGTCTGCGTGGTCTCCGGCAAGTTGTGTTTAAGCAAGAAGAATGGCAAGGTTCCGGGTCACAACCCGCGATTGCGGTCAGCCCACCGTCAATACCGCCGCGCTCAGATCGCTCCCAGGGCGACCTACCGCCTATACGGGACGACCCTGGAGCAGATCGCCCGCGAGGATGCGCTGGATACAGTGAAGGTCTTCAATCTGGTGAAGGCGCGAAGGCCGGTAATCAACGAGAAGGGTCTCTCGTCGGAGCGGTTCATATTGTTGAGAGTGCAAAGAGCGGCTGGCTCCCGCGGCGCCCTGGCGTATATGCATGTTTATATGCATATTCTCTCGGATGGAATTTGAATGGGATCCGGCGAAGGCCGCTGCGAACCTGGAGAAGCATGGCATCAGCTTTCTCGGTGCCGCCACGATCTTCGACGGCCCGGTGCTCACCTCGCGCTCCGATTTGCGGGGAGAGGAACGCTGGAAGGCGATCGGCCTGCTGGGTGGCCGCGAGATTGCCGTGATTTACACGATCCGGGAGGGCCGCTACCGGATCATTTCCGCACGGAGGGCCAGGGAGAATGAGCGAAGAGCGTATCGTCAGGCACACCCGTGAGACGTTGCCGCGGGATACGAAAACTGACTGGGCGCGAATCGATGCCATGACCGAGGAGGAGATCGAAGCGGGCGCGCGCTCTGATCCCGACAATCCGCCGTGGAGCGAGGAGGAGTTGGCCCGCGCGCTACTCGTGCTTCCGTTCGAGCAGGGGAAAGAGCGCGTTACCATGTACCTGGACAAGGACGTGCTTCGCTACTTCCGGCGACAGGGCCGCGGCTATCAGTCGCGCATCAATGCGGTGCTGCGGGCCTACGTGGGAAGTCAGGAGCGGCGGTAAAAATCCTTGCCCGGCTCCGGCACCGGAGTTCTCCCCGATGAGCGCTCAGGGAAGACCGGCAAACAACGTCATATAAGAAGGGCCGCTCGACTGAGTGGCCCCTTCTAGTATCCTCTATTGCGTTTTTCCGTGCCGGAGGGCTCCCCAATCCGAAATAGCCGTTAGCGATTCTCCGGCTGCCCTTCGCCGCTCGGACTGGCGGTGGCGGTGAAGGTGACCGGTGGTAGCCCGTCGACGGTTGCCGTGGCGGTCTGCGCCCCCAGGACCGGGCCGAGCGTCCAGCTCGCCTGCGCGAGGCCCCCACCGTTCGTACGTACGGAGATCACCCGCACCGAACCGGCTCCGGAGGTCACGGCCCAGCTCACCCGCACACCGCTCACCGGGTTGCCGTTCGAGTCGGTGACGCGCACCACCAGCGGCGCGCCGAGGGAACGGCTCACCAGTCCGACCTGACCGTCGCCGCTGGCGATCGCCCGCTGCGCGGGTGCGCCGGTAACGACGCGGATGGTAGCTGTCCCACCCATCGCGCCGGTGCTAGCGGTGATGGTCGCGCCGCCGGGACGGAGCGCCCGTACGACGCCTTTGCGATCCACTACCGCGACGGAGGGATCGCTGCTGCTCCACGCCACGCGCCTGACGGGCTGCCGCGCACCGGCGAGCGGACCCGGAGCCACGCGCATCCGGAATGTCTCACCGACGGTGAGCTGGATGCTGCAGCTCGCGTCGGTGCTCGCGTGCTGACCGAAGGGATCGAAGCGCGAGCTGTTGCAGTCAGCCGGCTGCGTGCTCGGTCTGGTGGCGGGCCGCTCCCGAGGCAGGTCAACGGGTGTCGCCAGGTACAGCCCCGGGCGCGCAGCCGCGGTGCGGGGCGCGACAGGATTGGCCGCCGCAGAGCGGGCGGGTACGCGGCGCTCCGGCTCGGTCGCCGCAGCGGCCGCTGGAGTGGTCGGTCGCTCCTGCGGCGGTGTGGCAGGCGGGAGCGTTCTGGCAGCCTCGGCCGGCTTGGACGCCGGTGCCTCCAATGGCGGCGCCGTCGTTGTCTCACTGGCGCCCATGGTCGGGAGCGAAGCGAAGGTGGCGACGCTCTCCTGCTCGTCCACCACGAGCGGCTCCGCGATGGTCTGCTCGGTGGCGGTGGGCGGTGCCTCGGATCGGGTGATGGCGGCAGCGATGTCACCGCGATCGTGCGGGAGCGGTACGGGGGCCGCTGCGGTCCCGACCGTTGCTTCCGAGGGACGGCTGTTGAAGGCCGCCACCGCCACGCCTGCCCCGACGAGCAGCACGCCCGCGGCTATTGCAGCGGGAGAGCTGGCCCGGAGCCGTTCTGTGAGCTGCAGATCGGGGAGCGATGGAAGCTGCCACCGCCGCATAAGCGCCGAGCCCCCGGCGATGCTCGCGCCGCGCCGCTGGCGCGCGAGCAGCACGTGCGAGACGACACGCTGCCGCCGCCGTACCGCCGCGCGGCTGGTGCGCCCCTCCGCGTCCGGATCGAGCTGCGCGAGGAGATCCTCGATGCTCGCCCAGCGCTCCTCCCGCTTCTTCCGGAGAGCACCCTCGACTGTCATCCAGAGGTTCGCAGGCGCGTCCGGCCGCACCACCTCGAGGGGCGGCAGCTCCTCGTGCTTCTGCTTGTAGACGACGCCGTACACGCCCTCGCCGGCCCA
>JBPCIT010000420.1:0-5441 GCA_051006015.1 Longimicrobiaceae bacterium | reverse complement strand
TGCACTTCGACCACGCTGGCGGGAACAGCTATCGCGACGCCGAGGGGCAGGTGCGGCTCTCCTTTCCCCGAGCACGCTATGTGGTGCAGCGCGGCGAGTGGGAGTGGGCGCACACCCGCAACGAGCGCGTTCAGGCCAGCTATTTGCCCGACAACTTCGATCCGGTGTGGGAAGCGGGTAAGTTCGAGCTGCTGGAGGGGGAAGCGGAGGTGGTGCCGGGGATCTCGGTCTTTCTGACGCCGGGCCACTGCCCCTGGCATCAGTCGGTGCTGGTGCGCTCCGGAGGCGAGGCCGCCTGCTTCCTGGGAGACGTGATCCCCACCATGGCGCACCTGCCGCTGCCGTGGATCATGGGCTACGACGTCGAGCCGCTGCGTACCCTCGAGTCCAAGCGCGCGCTGCTGCGCCGCGCGGCCGAGGAGAGGTGGCTGCTCATCTCCACCCACGATCCGCAGACCCCCTGGGGGTACGTCGCCCAGGGCGAGAAGGCAGTCGTGCTGCACGAGCACGCATCCGATCTTCCGGGGTATGCTCCCGCGTGAGATCGCGCATTTCCGACCACTCTGAACGAGGTGAATGATATGGCAAGGGATCCGAAGACCACGCCGGTCATCGTCAGCGCAGTGCGCACCCCCATCGGGAAGTTCATGGGCGGGCTCTCCTCACTCTCGGCGCCGCAGCTCGGGGCAGCCGCCATCCGCGCGGCGCTCGAGCGCTCCGGGGTCGAGCGTGGCGACATCGACGAGGCGATCATGGGGAACGTCGTGCAGGCGGGCGTCGGACAGGCGCCGGCCCGCCAGGCCGCCTACCACGGAGGGGTGCCGGAGGACGTGCCGGCGTTCACCGTCAACAAGGTGTGCGGCTCCGGACTCAAGGCGGTGATGCTCGCCGCGCAGGCGATCCGCTGCGGCGACGCGCGCGTCATCGTGGCGGGGGGGATGGAGTCGATGTCCAACGCACCCTACCTGCTGCGCGGCTACCGCGAGGGGGTGAAGTTCGGCAACCAGGAGATCGTCGATGGGTTGGTCCACGATGGGCTCTGGTGCTCCTTCGGCACCTGCCACATGGGCGGCCACGCCGAGTACACCGCGAACAAGGCGGGCATCTCCCGCGAGGAGGCTGACGAGTTCTCGCTGAACTCGCACCGCAGAGCGATCGCCGCCATCGACAACGGCAAGTTCGAGCAGGAGATCGTCCCCATCGAGATCCCCGGCCGCAAGGGAACGACGGTGGTGGACACCGACGAGTCGCCGCGGCGCGAGACGACGCTCGAGGCGCTCAGCAAGCTGAAGCCCGCCTTCGTCAAGGACGCCCCGCAGGAGATCCAGGATCTGATCGTCACCGCCGGCAACGCGCCGGGGCTGAACGACGGCGCCAGCGCCCTGGTCGTCACCTCGGAGGAGTACGCCCGCGCACACGGGCTGAACGTGATGGCGCGCATCACCGCGTACGCCGTAGGTGCCACCGCCCCGCGCGACCTCTTCTTCGCGCCGGTCGTCGCGGTGCAGAAGCTGATGGAGAAGGAGGGCAAGCAGATCAATGACTACGATCTGATCGAGGCCAACGAGGCTTTCGCGGTGCAGGCGCTCGCCGACGGCAAGGAGCTGGGCTGGGACTGGGACCGGGTGAACGTGCACGGCGGCGCCGTCGCGCTCGGGCACCCCATCGGCGCCTCGGGCGCGCGGGTGCTTACCACGCTGCTCTACGCGCTCGACGATCGGGGCGGGCAGAGCGGGATGGCGACCCTCTGCCTCGGCGGTGGCAACGCGGTGGCGCTCTCGGTTGAGCGGGAGTGAAGACCGATGTTGAATGTTGAATGATAGATGCCAAATGACGAGAGGCGGGGCACGCCTCCGCCGGAGGCGCGCGGCACCGTCCCGCCGCCGAACCATTCGACATTCGACGTTCAATCCGAAGGAGAGCGAGGGCTCGCAGCTCAACATTCAACATTTCACCGGCTCCTCTTCAACGAGCGCCGGCTGAGGTCGGGGTGGCGGATCGCCATCTTCTTCCTCCTCTTCGTGGTCTTCTTCGCGGTGGGGCAGGTGCTGCTGGCGCTCCTGCCCGCCGCGATGGTGATGTGGGTCGCGCTCTCGCTGCTGGTGGCCTCCGCGCTGCTGGCGGGGTGGATCGTGCTCGCGCGGCTGGACGGGCGGCCGATCGGCGCGCTCGGCTTCGCGCTGGTCCCGGCGGTGCCGCGCGAGATCGGCGTCGGATTGCTGGTGGGAGGCGTGCTGATCGGGGCCGCCACGCTGCTGGTCCTGGTGAGTGGCGCGGCCCACTTTGTGCCGGACGACGGTACGCTTTTGGACTACGTGCGGCTGCTGGTGTGGACCTTCGCATTCTTCAGCCTCGCCGCGGCGTGGGAGGAGCTGGTCTTCCGGGGCTACCCGTTCCAGGCACTGGTCGAGGGAGTCGGGGTGTGGCCGGCCATCCTGATCTCGTCGGCCGCCTTCTCCTGGCTGCACGCGCAGAATCCGAACATCACCGCGCTGGCGTTCGTCAACATCTTTCTGGCCGGCGTGCTCCTCTCGGTGGCGTATCTGCGGACGCGCTCGCTCTGGTTCGCGACCGCGCTGCACGTGGGCTGGAACTGGACGATGGGCTCGCTGATCGACGTTCCGGTGAGCGGGCTGGAGGAGGGGCTGAACACCCCGCTCTACAGCGCGGTTCTCGGGGGGCCGGAGTGGTGGACCGGGGGCGCCTTCGGGCCGGAGGCAGGACTGGCCGGAACGGTGGTGCTGGTGGCGGGAACGCTCTGGATGCTGCGGACGCCGCGGCTGCGCCCGGCCCCTGAGATGGTCGAGCTGGGGCCGATCGTCGAGCGCCGGATGGAGGGAGGAGATCCATGAGCCGACAGGCCGGCATCTTCTGGGGAACGGCGCTGGGGGTCGCGCTGGGATTCGCGCTCTTCGCGGCGCTCCTGCTGCCCTTCGACGCGCTCGGCCTGCGCACCCTCGAGGAGCGCGAGCGCGCCTGGCTGCTCACGGTGTGGACAGGCGGGGTGCTGGCGGTCCTCTTCGGCCTCTCCGCCCTGCTGGGAGCGTTTTCCGGCATGGGCTTCCGGGAGGTGATGGAGGCCGGCTCGACCTCGGAGGCGGTCGAGACCCACCGTCGCTCGCTCACGAGATTCGGGGAGGGCCCGTTCCACCAGAGCTTCGCCTGGTGGGTTGTCTCGACCGGGGGGCTGCTGGTGGCGATCTATTTCGCGGCGTGGCTGGTGCTTCGCTGATCCGTAACGATGATGGAGATATGGCAGAGATCAACAGAGTAGCGGTGGTCGGCGCGGGAACGATGGGCAACGGGATCGTGCATGTCTTCGCGCAGCACGGCTACGAGGTCACGATGATCGACGTGCGCCCGGACGCGCTGGAGGGGGCGCGCGCCACCATCGCCGCCAACATGGAGCGGCAGATCAAGAAGGGGCTGCTCGCCGAGGCGGACCGGGACGCGGCGCTCGAGCGCATCCGTCCCGCCACCGAGCTGGGAGGCGCGGAGGAGGCGGAGCTGGTGGTCGAGGCGGCCACCGAGCACCGCGACCTCAAGTTCCGCATCTTCCGAGAACTCGACGCCATCGCCCCCGCCTCCGCCATCCTCGCCAGCAACACCTCCTCGATCTCCATCACCGAAATCGCCGCCCAGACGCAGCGCCCCGACCGGGTGATCGGGATGCACTTCATGAATCCCGTGCCGGTGATGAAGCTGGTCGAGATCATCCGCGGCCTGGCGACCTCCGAGGAGACCACGCGCACGGTGGTGCAGCTCGCCGAGAGGCTGGACAAGACGGTGGCGGAGGCGAACGACTACCCGGGCTTCGTCTCGAATCGCGTGCTGATGCCGATGATCAACGAGGCGGTCTTCTGCCTGATGGAGGGTGTCGCGGAGCGCGAGGCGATCGACACGGTGATGAAGCTGGGGATGAACCACCCGATGGGACCGCTGGCGCTCGCCGACCTGATCGGCCTCGACACCTGCCTGGCGATCATGGAGGTGCTGCACCAGGGCCTGGGCGACGACAAGTACCGTCCCTGCCCGCTGCTGCGCAAGTACGTCGCGGCGGCCAAGCTGGGGCGGAAGACCGGGGAAGGATTCTACAGCTACTCATGACAGCCGAACAGCAACAGATCCGCGAGCTGGCGCGGGAGTTCGCCGAGCAGGAGCTGCGGCCCCACACGGAGGAGTGGGACCGCGAGCAGGGCTTCCCCCGCTCGGTCATCGACCACCTGGGGGAGCTGGGCTTCCTGGGGATGCTGCTGCCCGAGGAGTGGGACGGGCTGGGGCTCGACACCACCAGCTACCTGCTGGCGCTCGAGCAGATCGCCTGGGGTGACTCCTCGGTGGCGGTGGCGATGGGAGTACACAACTCGCTCCCCACCCAGATGATCCTGCGCCACGGCAGCGCCGAGCAGAAGGAGCGCTGGCTACGCCCGATGGCGCGCGGCGAGCTGCTCGGCGGCTTCGCGCTCTCGGAGGCAGACTCCGGCTCGGATGCGGCCTCGCTCTCGGCGCAGGCATGGCGAGCGGACGGCGGATGGGTGCTGAGCGGCAGCAAGGCGTGGATCACCAACGGCGGCTTCGGCGACGTGGTCATCGCCATGTGCCGCACCGACACCCCCGAGGATCGTAAGGGCGCGCGGGGGATCGGCGCCTTCATCGTCCCCACCGATGCCGAGGGCTACGTGGTGGGGAAGAAGGAGGAGAAGATGGGGCAGCGCGCCTCCGAGACCGTCTCCATCGCCTTCCAGGAGCTCTTCGTCCCCGACGATCAGCTGCTGGGCGACCCCTCGCAGGGCTTCATCTACGCGCTCGAGGGGCTGGACGGCGGGCGGATGGGGATCGCGGCGCTGGCGATCGGCATCGCGCAGGCGGCGATGGAGCACTCCCTGCGCTACGCGGCGCAGCGGGAGCAGTTCGGCACCGCGATCCGCGAGTTCCAGGGGATGCAGTTCAAGCTGGCAAACATGGCCACACGGTTAGAGGCGGCGCGCTCCCTGCTCTATCGAGCTGCCGCTGCCAGAGACGGGGGTGAGCCCGTCACCCAGCTCGCCTCGATGGCGAAGCTCTTCGCCTCGGAGATGGCCATGTACCTGACCACCGAGGCGGTGCAGGTCTTCGGCGGGTACGGCTACATGAAGGAGTACCCCGTCGAGCAGCTCTTCCGCGACGCCAAGGTGACGGAGATCTACGAGGGAACGAGCGAGATCCAGCGCGTGGTGATCGCTCGCGAGCTATACCGGGAGGGAGAGAGAATTGGCCTCTCCCCCGGGGTGTGACAGCGCCGCGGCGCCCCGCACCCCGCACTTTGCACTTCGAACTTGATCTGACAGCATGGAACTCTTTGAGCTGATGTCCGGAGACGGGCACGAACAGGTCGTCTTCTGCAGCGAGCCCTCGTGCGGCTACAAGGGGATCATCGCGATCCACGACACCACGCTGGGCCC
>JBPCIT010000419.1:0-9076 GCA_051006015.1 Longimicrobiaceae bacterium | reverse complement strand
AGAATTGGGGGAGAGGTGGCGAGCCCTGGCGAGCCGGAGAGAGGGCCCGGTTAAAGCTCCAGCAGCCCCGCGGGCGGGTCGATCTCGATCTCCCCGAGCGCGGGATCGAGGCGGCGGATCATGGCGCCGACGAAGGGGATCAGCAGCTCGCCCCCACTCTCGCGGCGCACCACGAGGAGGTCGGCCCCCGGGCCCTCCTGCACCTCCCGTACGGTGCCGACCTCGCCCTCCGGCCCGAGCACGCGCATCCCGATGAGCTGATGGTAGAAGACCTCATCCTCGGCGAGCGGCGGCGCCTCGGCCTCGGGGATCAGCAGGGCGCGGCCGCGAAGCGCGTCGGTCGCCTCGGTGCGCGTCGCGTGTTCGTGGACCCTCAGCAGCACGCCGTCCTTGAAGGGGCGCGAGCGCTCGACGGTGAGAGTGCCCCCCACAGGCCGGCCCTGCGCGTCGCCGAGCAGGAGGACGCGGCCGGGCTGGAAGACCGCCTCCGGATGGTCCGTCTCGAGCCAGACGAAGAGCTCGCCCTTGATGCCGTGCGGCTTGCGAATCGCGCCCACCGTGAAGTAGCGCGGCTCGTCGCCGCCGGCTCCGCCCTCTCGCTCCTCCATCGTGCCCGCGTGCTACGGCTGGACGAGGGCGTCGTCGGCCGGCGCAGCAGCGTTTTCCTCGGCCACTGCCGGTACGCCCGGCTCGGCCTCGGTCGCGTCGTCGTCGCCCGTGACACGCTCGACCACCTCCGCCGCCACGTCGCTCACCGTCTCGACCGCGCCGGAGACCGCATCGCTCACCACCCCGGCGACCGAGGAGGCCGCATCCGCCACCGTCGCTGCCGCCGCGGAGGCCGCGCCCGCGACCGCCGAAGCCGCGCCGGAGGCTGCCTCCGCCGTGGTGCTCGCCGCGCTGGACGCCGCGCCGCTCACCGCCGCGGCAGCCGCCTCGACCGCGCTGGGCTCCTTGTAGACGCCCGCGCGCCGGAAGAGCGAGTGGACCGTGTCCGTCGGCTTCGCGCCGTTGGCCAGCCACTTCCGGGCCTCATCCGCCTTCACGACCAGGGTGACCGGCTCGGTGCGGGGGTTGTAGTGCCCGATGATCGCGACGAAGCGGCCGTCGCGCGGCATCGTGGCCTCGGCCACGACGATGCGGTAGTGCGGTGCCTTCTTCCGCCCCATGCGGCGGAGACGAATCTTCAGTGCCATCTGCTTCTCCTGGTCGTTCAGGTGGCGTCCTGCAGCCGCCGGCCCTCTGTGGCCGCGCTCGGCATCGCGGACGATCGAAGAAAAAGTTACCGCCCGAAGGGGGCTCCCCCTCCGAACGGCATGCGGGGCATCCCGCCCCTGGGCATCATCCCCTGGATGCCCTTCATCTGCTTCATCAGCTTCTGCATGTCCTTGAACTGCGCCAGCAGCCGGTTGATCTCCTGTACGGGGCGGCCGGAGCCGCGGGCGATGCGGGCGCGGCGGCTGCCGGTGAGCTTCTCCGGGCGCTTGCGCTCCTCGGGCGTCATCGAGAGGATGATCGCCTCGATGTGCTTCATCCGCTGCGGATCGACCTTGACGTTCTTGAGCATCTTGTTGTTGACGCCCGGCAGTAGCTTGAGAAGGTTCTCGAGCGGTCCGAGGTTCTGGAGCTGCCGCATGGCGGTCAGGAAGTCGTCGAGATCGAAGCGCCCCGCGCCCAGCACCTTGCGCTCGAGCTTCGCGGCCTCCTCCTGGTCGAAGGCGCGCTCGGCGCGCTCGACCAGCGTGAGCACGTCGCCCTGCTGCAGGATGCGGCCGGCCATCCGCTCGGGGTGGAAGTCCTCGATCCCGTCGAGCTTCTCACCGATGCCGAGGAACTTGATCGGCTTGCCTGTCACCCCGTAGATCGAGAGGGCCGCGCCGCCGCGGGCGTCGCCGTCCATCTTGGTGAGGACGACGCCGGTGACGTCGAGCGCCTGGTCGAAGCCCTCGGCGATGCGGACCGCCTCCTGACCCGTCATCCCGTCCGCGACGAAGAGGATCTCGTGCGGCTCGACGGTCTTCTTGAGCCGCTGCAGCTCCGCCATCATGTCGGCGTCGATCTGGAGGCGGCCGGCGGTGTCGATGATCACCACGCGGTCGCGCTCGCTGCGCGCCACCTCGAGCGCCCGACGCGCGATGCCGACCACGTCCTGCGAGCCGGGCTCGGCGTACACCGGCACGCCCACCTGCTCGCCGAGCGTCTGGAGCTGCTCGACCGCCGCGGGACGGTAGACGTCGCAGGCGACGAGGCGTGTCTGGCGCATCTCGCGCTTCATCTTGCGCGCGAGCTTGCCGGCGGTGGTGGTCTTGCCGGAGCCCTGCAGGCCGACCATCATGATGATGGTGGGAGGGATGGGAGCGATGGTGATCGCCGCCCGCTTCTCCCCGAGCATCGCCGTCAGCTCCTCGTGTACGATCTTGACGAGCTGCTGGCCGGGGGAGACCGCCTTGAGCACGCGCTCGCCGAGGGCCTTCTCCTCGACACGATTGAGGAACTCGCGCGTGACCTGGAAGTTGACGTCCGCTTCGAGCAGCACGCGGCGGATCTCCCGCCGCCCCTCGCGGACCATCGGCTCGGTGAGCACGCCTCTCTGGCGCAGGCCGGAGAGTACGCCGTCTAGCTTATCGGTGAGTTGGTCGAACATCGCTCTTTCGGGCGCACAGGCGCGGAACCCTTCGCGGGCGCGGCGCCACGGCGCAGCACAGGCGAAGAACCTTCGCCGGCACCGAGCCGAAGCGCGGCGCAGGCGAAGAATGCAAAGCCGAAAATTATAGCAGCTTGGCCGCGGAAGGACAAGTGCGACGGAGAGTTACGGCCGGGTGCCCTCACCCCGCTCGCTGGGGCTCGCACCCCCCTCCCTGTTGTCTGGTGCGCGAAGCGCAGCACCATGCTGGGAGAGGGGTTGATGCTGACCCGGTACTGTACTGTTCCCCCTCTCCCCTCGTGGGAGAGGGGGCTAGGGGGTGAGGGCGCTCCTACGCCACCACCGCCTCGCGCGCGCCAGCTGGCGTACGCCCCGGCAGCGCCTCGAAGACGCGCAGTGCGAGAGGGACCTTGCCGAAGGGGGCGCTGACCTGCACGCCCTGGATCTCCGGGAGGGCGGCGGTGAGCATCTCCTGCGCGATGCGGATGCCCTCCTCGACACCATGCTCCTTCCCCAGAGCGCTTGCGCGGCGCATGCGGTCGAGCACCTCGTCGGGGACGACCACGCCAGGGACCTCGTTGGCGAGGAACTCGGCGTTGCGGGCGCTGACCAGCGGCCAGATCCCGGCGACGATGGGGATGCGGATCCCCTCCTTCTCGATATGCTCGATGAAGCGGACGAGCTGCGCCACGTCGAAGACGGGCTGGGTGATCGCGTACTCGGCGCCCGCGTCGACCTTCCAGTAGAAGCGCCGCAGCTCGTGCTCGAGATCCGTGGCGCCGGGGTTGACACCCACGCCGACGACGAAGCTGGTGGGGTCGCCGATAGCGTTGCCGCCCGGGTCGAGGCCGCGGTTCAGGCGGGAGACCAGGTTGGTAAGGCCGATCGCGTCGATGTCGAAGACCGCGGTGGCGTCCGGATAGGGACCCATCTTCGGCGGGTCGCCGGTGATCAGCAGCAGGTTGCGCAGCCCGAGCGCCTGCGCGCCGAGCAGGTCGGAGAGCATCCCCAGCAGGTTACGGTCGCGGCAGCAGTAGTGGATGACGGGCTCGATGCCGACCCGATTCTGGATGAGCAGCGAGGTGGCGAGCACCCCCATGCGGCTCTGCGCGCGAGGGCCGTCGGGGACGTTCACCCCATCGATCCCCGCTTCCTTCAGGAGCTGCACTCCCTCGAGCATCGCTTCCGGATCGGTGCCGCGGGGCGGCACGATCTCGACGGTGGTCAGGAATTCGCCGCGCGCCAGCTTGGCACCCCATTGGGAGCGCTCGCCGAGCGGCACAGGCTCGCGCACCGGTGTGGCGGGATCGGCGGTCTGCACCAGCACCGGCTTCGAGCCGGGCACGAGCGCGCGCACGGCCCCCGCGATCTTCGCGATGTGCTCCGGGGTGGTGCCGCAGCAGCCACCCACGAAGCGCGCGCCCTTGCGGATGAGCCGCGCCGCGTACTTGGCCATGTACTCCGGAGAGGCCATGTAGATCTTGCGGCCGTCCACCTCGCGCGGCAGCCCGGCGTTGGGCTGGAAAGAGAGGGGACGGGAGGTGGCGGCAGTCATCCGCTCGATGGCGCCGAGCATCGCGTGCGGACCCACGCTGCAGTTGATCCCCACCACGTCCGCGCCCCACTCGCCCAGCCGCTCCGCGCAGAGGGCGATGTCGGTGCCGAACGGCGTCGAGCCGTCCTCGCGCATCACCATCTGCGCCACGATGGGATGGCCGCAGAGGGCGCGCACCGCGAGTATCGCCTGCTGGATCTCGAGCAGGTCCGAGAAGGTCTCGAAGAGGAAGAGATCGACGCCTCCCTCGAGCAGCCCCTCCGCCTGCTCGCGGAAGAGGGCCTGCGCGTCCGCGGCGGAGGTCGGGCCGTATGGTTCGATCCGTACTCCCAGCGGGCCGATCGCGCCCGCGACGCAGACGCGCTCCCCCGCGACGCTGCGCGCTATCTCCGCGGCGCGCGCGTTGATGGAGCGCAGCTCCTCCTCCAGCCCGTAGCGCGCGAGCTTGAGACGGTTGGCGCCGTAGCTGTTGGTCTCGAGCACCTCGGCGCCAGCGCGGAGGTAGGCGCGGTGGACCTCGCGAACCAGCTCCGGCTCGCGCAGGTTCAGCTCGTCGTAGGAGCGATTGATGTAGACGCCGCGCGCGTAGAGCATGGTGCCCATCGCACCGTCGAAGACGTGCGGGCGGCCGTCCTGCAACAACTCACGAAAATCAGGCATCGGTCTGCTCGTCGGGAAGGTCAACGGCCGCGGGAGTGAGGCCGGGGGGAAGCTCCAGCGGGCGCTTCCCGGATACGGGAACGTACCAGAGCACTCGCTGCTCCTCGTCGAGGCCGATCTCGGTCATCCCCCGCGGAGGTGTGCAATCGGCGGCGCTCGAGCCGATCGGGTAGATCCAGCGCTGGGCGGTCTCCTCCTTCAGCCGCTCGATGGCCTGCTCGAGAGCGGCCGGGGACCACCCCGGCGGAAACTGGGTGCGCAGGTGCTCGAGAGATCCGGTCGCGCACCGGCGGGCCGGCTCGCCCATCACCTCGACCACGCGTGTCGTGGTGTCGCCGGGCTCGACGCGATCGAGAGTTCGCATCCGTCCCCCTTCGCCGGTTCGGGTGGTGAGCAGGATCGCGACGACGCCCATCAGCAGGATCGCCGCGGTGGCGAGCCAGACGCCGCGCTGTCTCGAGCGCAGCGCGTAATCGAGGCGGCGTTTACGGGGAGACATCTACCGCGCCGCGTCCCCGCGGTCCGTGCCCAGCGGTTGAAACCGCGGCTGGAACCGCACGAAGTCCGCCTTCGCGGACTGAACTGCAACAACCACAGAGGTGCAGTTGAAGCCCACGCAGGTGGGCTTTGTGCCGTTTCAGCCGCGAATTCATTCGCCGGAGGTTCAGCGGTGCCTCCGGCACTCCGCACCTCGCGCTACGCACTCTGCTCACGTCGCGCTGAAGTACTTGGCCGCCGGGTGGTGCACCACGATGGCGGCGGTGGACTGCTCAGGGTCGAGCTGCCAGGCGCTGGTCAGCTTGACGCCGATGGTCTCCTCGACCGGCAGCAGCGAAAAGAGGGTCTCGTGCTGCTCGAGGTCGGGAATGGCGGGGTAGCCCCAGGAGTAGCGCAGCCCGCGCTCGCCATCGAGCCCCAGCTCCTGGCGCACCCGCCGGTTCAGGTACTCCGCCGCGCCCTCGGCGGTCTGCACGCTGAAGCCGTGCAGGAAGTAGCCCTCGCTGTAGTCGCCGCCCGTGTTGCGCTGGCGGATGAACTCCTCGGCACGATCGCCGCTGGTGACCACCTGCAGCACCACCACGTCCTCGGGGCCGGCGCCGTTCAGCGGACGGAAGTAGTCCGCCAGGCTGAGCTGCTCGCGGTCCGGCTGCCGCGGGAAGGCGAAGCGGGCGATCTCGCGGCCCCGGTTGGCAGGGTCGAAGACCACCACCTCGTCGCCCTCGCGGCCGGCAGGGAAGTAGCCGTAGACGGCGCGCGGGCGGAGCCACCCCTGCGTGCGCGCTTCGCGGGTGTAGCGCTTCAGGCGCGGCTCGAACTCCTCGCGCACCAGTCGCTCCCACTCCTCGCCCTTCAAGTTCTTGGCGCCCCACTGCATGCGGTAGAGGGTGTTCAGGTCGATGCAGGCGACTACCTCGTCCACCGGGATCGGGTCGAGCACCTTTACCCCCCAGAAAGGCGGGCGCGGCACGTCGGCCTCGGCGACCGCGCTGTTCTGGCGGGAGGCGGGACGCATCTGCTTCCCCTTCTCCTGTAGCTCCGCATGGCGACGCGAGCGCTCGATCATCTCGGAGTTGTGAGCACGCACGAACTCCTCGCGCCCCGCGGCGTCCTGCAGACGGTCCATCACCGCCAAGCCCTCGAAGGCATCCTTGCAGTAGAACATCCCCGACGCGTACACCTCGCCCTCCTCCACGGTGGCGGCGGCGCGCACGAAGCTGGGGTTGATCGCCGCGCCGCCGACCAGCAGCGGGTAGGTGAGGCCGCGGCGGTGCAGCTCCTGCGCGCAGAGCGCCATCTGCTTCGAGGTCGAGACCAGCAGCGCCGAAAGGCCGATGGCGTCCGCCTGCACCTCCTCCGCCCTCTCGAGGATCGTGTTCAGCGGCACCTGCTTGCCCAGGTCGAACACCGTATAGCCGTTGTTGGTGAGGATGGTGTTCACCAGGTTCTTGCCGATGTCGTGCACGTCGCCGTACACGGTGGCGAGCACCACCTTGCCCTTCGTCTGTCCCTCCGCCTTGTCGAGGTAGCTCTCGAGCCGCGCGACCGCCTTCTTCATCACCTCCGCGCTCTGCAGCACGAAGGGGAGGATCAGCTCGCCCGCGCCAAATTTGTCGCCGACCTCCTTCATCGCCGGGAGCAGCACCTGGTTGAGAACTTCGACGGCGGCGGGGCCCTCACCCCCGGCGCTTCGCGCCACCCCCTCTCCCACATGCGGGAGAGGGGGACGGGGGGTGAGCGCCCGCCCCCGCACCGCCGCGTCGATCAGCTCCTCGATCCCCTCCTTCTTGCGGTGCAGGATCTTCCAGTGCAGCGCCTGCTCGGGGGTCATCTCGGCGGTGGGGTCCACCGCGGTCTCGATCTCGGCTGTCTTCCCCTCGTAGAAGGCGATGAACGCAGCCAGCGGGTCGTGGTCTCCCTCGCGCCGGTCGTAGATCAGGTCGTCGGCGAGGCGGCGCTCCTCGTCGGGGATCTCGGCGTAGGGGGTGACGTGCGCGGGGTTGATGATGGCGGTGTCCAGCCCGGCCTCGACGCAGTGGTAGAGGAAGACGGAGTTGAGCACCGCGCGCGCGTGCTTCTGCAGCCCGAAGGAGACGTTAGAGACGCCGAGGGTGGTGAGCACCCCCGGCAGCTCACGCTTGATGGCGCGGATCCCCTCGATGGTCTCGAGCGCCGAGCGGCGGAACTCCTCGTCTCCGGTAGCGAGGGTGAAGGTGAGCGCATCGAAGATGAGCGCGTCCGGCGCGAGGCCGTACTCCTCGGTGGCGATCTTGTGGATCTTGCGGGCGACCTCGAGCTTGACCTCGGCGGTCTTCGCCATCCCGCCCAGATCCTTGTCGATCGTCAGGGCGATGACGGCGGCGCCGTGGTCGCGCACCAGCGGGAGCACGGCATCGACGCGCTCGCGGCCATTCTCGAGGTTGATCGAGTTGACGATGGCGCGCCCCGGCGACTGCTTGAGCGCCACCTCGATCACCGGCGCCTCGGTCGAGTCGATGCAGAGCGGCGCCTCGACGCTCTGCGAGAGGAGCTTGACGACGGTACGCATCTGCGCGTCCTCGTCCTGCCGCTCGGTGAGCGCGACGCAGACGTCGAGCAGGTGCGCGCCGCCCTCCGTCTGCTCGCGCGCCACCTCGAGCACCCCATCGTAGTCGTCCTCCAGCAGGTGCCGCTTTACCTTGCGGCTCCCCTGCGAGTTCACCCGCTCCCCGATCATGGTGGGCCGAGGCTCCTGCACCAGCTCGATGGCGCGGATCGCCGAGGAGAGACGCGGAACGTAGGTGACGTCCCGCGGCTTCGGCGCGCGGCCGTCGAGGCGCGCGACCAGCTCGCGCAGGTGCTCGGGGGTGGTGCCGCAACAGCCGCCCACCACGTTGACGCCGAACTCGGTGACGAAGTCGTCCAGCTGCTCGGCGAAGGGCACCGGCTGCATCGGGTAGACGGCGCATCCCCCCTCGTTGTGCGGGATGCCGGCGTTGGGGATCACCGAGATCGGCAGCCGCGAGTTCTCGGTGAGGAAGCGCACCGCCTGCCGCATGTGCTCGGGACCGGTCGAGCAGTTGAGCCCGATCACATCCACGCGCAGCGCCTCGAGCGTGACCGTCGCCGCGCCGATCTCGGTGCCGAGCAGCATCCGCCCCGAGGTGTCCAGCGTCACCTGCACCTGCAGCGCGACAGGGCGGCCGGCGTCGCGGATCGCCTCGCGGCAGCCGAAGACCACCGCCTTCACCTCGAGGATGTCCTGAGAGGTCTCGATCAGCAGCACGTCGACACCACCCTCGATCAGCGCGCGCGCCTGCTCGGCGAAGACCGGCACCAGCTCGTCGAAGGTGATGTTGCCCAGCGTGGGGTCCGAGGCGGAGGGGAGGAAGCCGGAGGGGCCGATCGAGCCGGCAACGAAGCGCGGCTTCTCCGGCGTCGCGTAGCGATCCGCGACGCCGCGGGCGAGGCGCGCGGCGGCGACGTTGATCTCGCGCACCTGATCGGCCAGCCCGTACTCGCCCAGCGTGATGCGGTTGGAGCGGAAGGTGTCGGTCTCCAGCACGTCGCATCCCGCCTCGAGGAACCCGGCGTGGATCTCCTCGATCACGTCGGGACGGGTAATCACCAGGTAGTCGTTGCACCCCTCCAGCCGCTCCCCGCCGAAATCCGCGGCGGATAGGTCGTAGCGCTGGATGGAGGTGCCCATCGCCCCGTCGAAGACGAGCACCCGCTCACGC
>JBPCIT010000418.1:0-10202 GCA_051006015.1 Longimicrobiaceae bacterium | reverse complement strand
CGCCGCCCAGCACCTCGAGCGCCGCTTGGTTGACGAGGAGCACCCGCCAGTCCGGCCCGATGAGGACCACCCCATCCGGGAGAGCGTCGATGAGCCGGTCCGGCGAAAGCTCGTGCAATTCGTTTCCGCCCATCGATCGAAAGGGAAAACCCACCGCAACGGCCGCGCGGGGGCAGCCTTGCCTAGCACCGTTCGCCGCTGCACGCTGCATGCCGGGTGCAGCGGCGGCATTTCCCTTCCCGCAATCGGCAATTCGCCTGGCATGGCGGCTGCACAGCAGACGGAAACAAACAGGAGTGCCGCCGGTAGAACCAGGCAGATGATCGGTCGTCTGCCTGATCCCCCCACGGAAGGAGTCCACATGATCAAACCCAATGTGAGGGCTTCGTTCGGCCGCAGGGAGGCCGAGATCCTCCTGTCGTTGAGTGGACCTGCGGGAGAGGCGCGGCTGCGCGAGGGTGGTATCGATGCGCTGCTCGACGATGCTGAGCTGGTGCGGGCGTTTCTGCAGCGGGGCGGCATCAGCTCCGCGCCGGCGCCACTGGCCTTCTACCTTCTCGTCCGCCACGCCTTCCTCGCACGGCAGATTCTCGATCGGCAGCTCGCCGACTACACCGCCGCCCTTCTGCTCGAGTTCGGGATGGCCGGCCGGGCGTACCGCATCGGCGAGAGCCACGAGGAGCAGTTCTTCTACCTGACCGACATCCTCGCCGCGCTCGAGGTCGCCCGTGGAGAGCAAGAGTTCCTGCTGCGCGTCCACCTGGGCAACTTCGCGCTCTGGCTGGGCGGCGTCTTCCCCGACCACATCACGCACCGTGTCCAGAGGCGGGGTGCGCCTCCTCTCTCCTATTATGATGAGCTCGGCGCGGCGGGCTTCCGCAGCGCCGCCGCGATGGACCTCTCGCTGCGGCACGGGCTGGGAGAGCTCTTCCTGCGCGTCTCCGAGGAGTTCCCGAATCTGCGCTCCGCGCTGAACTCCCTCTCCGACGCCCTCTTCTTTCCCCGGCCGAAGGACGGCATCGAGCGGGTGCTGCGCGAGGTCAAGGACAGCGTCGAGCGCCAGCTCCGCGGCGGTCTCTGAGAGAGTAATGGCGATACGACGGCTGCTCCTGCTAGCTGGCTTCTGCGTGGCCGCCGCGGGATGTGAGCTCACCGAGGTAGTCACCCCCCCCGGCGAGGACATACTGGTGATCGAGGCGGTGCTGCGGGCTGACTCTCGCCCGCAGCACTTCCTTCTGCACCGCTCGCTCGATGGCAGGGTGGTGGGTGGTGCCCCCGGCGCAGCGGTCTCGGTGATCACACCGGAGGGTGCGGAGGTGGTTTTCCGGGAGGATGCCGCGGGCGCCTGCGCGCGCTGGATCGAGGAGGGGGACAGCGCTAGCGATTCCGCCCTCGAGGTGCAGGCGACCTGCTACACCTCCCCCGAGGAGGCAGGGACGTGGGTGGTTGCAGGCGAGGAGTACCAGCTCCGCATCGAGACTGCGGACGGACGCCGGGTGCGCGGCCGCACCCGGGTGCCGGGGGCGTTCGCCTTTCGCTCGCCGCTGCCGCCGAGGGATTCGGTGGAGGGGGTGCCGTACTGCACGCTCGCACCGGGCTCAGTGCTCCGACTGGTCTGGAGCTCCTCGCCCGGGGCGTGGGTCTATCTCGCGTCGCTGGACGTCTTCGGGCTCAGGGCAGCGCTGGCGGAGCGCGGGATCGACGACATCCCGGAGCCGGTGCGGCTGACCGGGATCTCCATCTCGGAGTCGGACACCACCCTGATCCTCCCGACGCAGTTCGGGGTCTTCGAGCGGGCGGAGCTCGACCAGACGCTGCTACGGGCCCTGCAGGGCGGGTTGCCGCAGGGGGTGCGGGGGGAAGTGGTGATCGCCGCCTTCGACCGCAATCTGGTGAACGCAGTTCGGGGCGGCGCCTTCAACCCCTCCGGGAACGTCCGCATCTCCAGTGTCGTGGGCGACGGCGTCGGCGTCTTCGGATCTCTCGTTCCCCTCTCGCTCACCGTCGCGGTGGCGGAGGACGGCGGCTCCCGCTGCCGCGATCTGCCCCTGTAGCGCCGGGCGGTGGGGCAGCGGGTGATGCCCCTCCCGCTGCCCACCGCCCGGGTGATCTACCGCCCCCCGTCGATCGCGAAAACCACCAGAACCGTTGCGGCGATCGTCTGCTCCCCCGGCTCGATCGGCGTCGGCGCCGAGGCAACATCCGCGGCCGCCCGCTCGCGCATCATGTAGGGCATGGGACGCACCATCTCCATGGTGGTGCTCGCATCCACCACCTGTCCGAGCCGCACCCCCAGCGCCGACGCGATGTTCTCGGCCGACTGGCGGGCGCGAGTCACGGCCCGGCGCGTCGCCTCCGCCTGGGCGGCGTCCGCGTCGCGCAGCGAGAAGCGCACGGCGTCCATCCGGTTGGCGCCCCCGCGCAGCGCGGCGTCGATCAGCGGCCCGACTCGCGCCAGATCCTGGGTGCGCACCGAGACCATGTTGCTCGCGCGGTAGCCGCGGATGCGCGGCTGCTCCTCCCGTGGCCCCTCTGGCGGTACGTACTCGGGGTAGAGCGAGTAGTTGCGTGTCTCGATCTCCCCGCGCGGCACGCCGGCCGCGACCAGCGCGCGGATCACCCGCTCCATGGTGCGGGCGTTCTCCTCCCCCGCCTCGCGTGCGGTCGCGGCGGAGGTCTCCACGGCCAGGTCGATGTGCGCCTGGTCAGGCCTGGCCTGAACCTCCCCGGTGCCCGTCACCCGGATCGTGCGAGCCGCCTGCATCTCCGGCTGTTGCGCGGCCGCAGGCAGAGCGGGCGCCGCCGCGCCGAGCAGCAGCAGCACCGCCAGGATCCCTCGTATTCGTGATGTACCCGTCTCCATGATCTATCCGTCCCTTGCTCGTGAGTGTGGCGATACAGCTCTGAACCCAGAGTTATACGCGAGAGGGGGCGCACAGTTTCTCGGGGCGGATGGAACTCGGGGAGGTGAGGCTGGGGAGGTGCGCGGGATACCACGCGGGAACCCCCCGAACTCCCGGGGGAGTCGGGGGGGCGGCAGCGTCCGTGGAGATGGGTGATAGGATGTCCTGCGTCGAAGAGCGCCAGCGCGGAAGGCCCTGCGGATAAAGAGGATGAGCTTGAATCCTACGGACGCTGTCCCCCGAACCGATTCCGGCGGTGAGGCATCGGGAGAGCCTCGTCAGGCGGGTGCCTGCTGCGATGCCAGCACCGCCGGGTGCGGAAACAGGAGGTGCAATCCGGGGGCCAGTGATGCAGAATTCCGCAAGTGATTGCATAGCAGGCTCTTGGCTCGTGAACGGGCATCTTCATCCTTGCTCTTGTGGGACACACATGAGACAGAGCGGGACGTAAATGTCTCGGGCACACATTGCATGCCACCTGCCCGGCAGACCGACGCGATTGCTCACGGATCAGCGGCTCGCCCTGCCTGGCACCTGGATTGCGCCCTCTGCCCCTTCGGTGCCGATGCGGCGCTTTTCTCTTCATGGAGGTAGATGGTCAGGCCGAAGAAGTACGCGATCAAAGAGCTCTTCGCGACCCTGCAGGGGGAGGGTGCCCAGGCAGGCAGCCCGGCGGTGTTCCTGCGCTTTGCCGGCTGCAATCTCGGTTACGAGGTCTGTCCCTGGTGTGACACCGATTGGGTGAAGGCGGAGTACACGCTCCCGCTGGAGGAGACGCTGGCGCTCGTCCGCCGCACCGCGGAGGAGGGTTTCGGCGCGGAGCGGCCCGGCCTGCTGCTGGTCGCCACCGGCGGTGAGCCCAGCCTGCAGCTCGACCGGCCGCTCGCTGACGCGCTGCGCGCGCGCGGCTACCGTATCTCGATGGAGTCGAACGGTGCGCGCCCCGTGGACCGCTCTCTGGTAGATTGGCTGACGATTTCGCCCAAGCAGAGGGAGTTCGCCCAGAAGGAGGGCGACGAGCTGAAGCTCCTCTTCACCGGCATGCATGCCCCCGGCATCGCCCCGGATGTGGAGGCCGTGCAGCGCCTCGCGGAGGGGACGCGATTCCGGCACTACTTCCTCCAGCCGGTGGACCTTCCCGAGCTGGGGGGACCCAATTACGAGGAGACCGTGCGCGCCGTGATGGAGCTCGGCCCGCCCTGGCGTCTCTCCGTCCAGACCCACAAGGTGGCGCAGATTCCATGACGCGCCTCTCTCCTCCTCCGGACTCACTGCGGCACGGCTAAGGTGCAGGCGTTCTATACCGACCGCTTCGTTCTCCCGCTTCCTCCGGGTCATCGATTCCCGATGAGCAAGTACGCGCGGCTGCGGGAGCGCTGCCTCGCCGAGGCGATCCTGGCGCGGGAGGAGCTGCGCGAGCCGCCCGCCGCCTCCTGGGAGGAGCTGGCGCTCGCGCACGACGCGGACTACCTGGAGCGGGTCAGCGCGGGAACACTGACTCCCCTCGAGCAGCGGCGAATCGGCTTTCCGTGGAGCCCGGAGATGGTCGAGCGCTCCCGCCGCTCCGCGGGCGCCACGATCCATGCCGCGCGCGCCGCGCTGGATGCGGCTGCGAGCCGCGGGTGGGGAATCGCCGCCAACCTCGCCGGCGGCACGCACCACGCGTACCCCGGACACGGCGAGGGATTCTGCGTCTTCAACGATGCGGCGATCGCGGTGCGCACCCTGCAGCGCGAGGGGAGGATCGCCCGCGCCGCCATCCTCGACTGTGACGTGCACCAGGGGAACGGCACCGCGGCGATCTTCGCCACCGACCCCTCCGTCTTCACCTTCTCCATCCACGGCGCCAGAAACTTTCCCTTCCGAAAGGAACGAAGCACGCTCGATGTCGAGCTTCCTGACGGGGCGGGGGACGAGGTTTTCCTCACGGCGCTGGAGATGCACGTTCCGCGGATCCTGGCGGAGCACCGGCCGCAACTCGTGATCTACCTCGCGGGCGCGGATCCCTTCCTCGACGACCGCTTCGGGCGCCTGGGGATGACCAAGGAGGGTCTGGCCGCACGGGATCAGCTGGTGCTGGAGGCGTGCCGGGCCGAGCGCATACCCGTCGCCCTCACCATGGCTGGCGGCTACGCGCGCGATACGGAGGATACGGTGGACATCCACGTCGCCACCGTCCGCATCGCCGCCGCGTTGAGTCGTCTTCCTCATGCCGCCGACCCCGGAGAGCGCCGCCCGGCACTCTCCGCGGGTGGCTGACACCAGATCCTCTTCGATGCACGCTACCTATACCTTGCTCCTCCTTGCCGTGCTCTCGCTCGGCGGGTGCCAGGCGGCACCGGATGCGGGTCTGCCGGCAGAGGAGAGCCGCGTACCGGCTGGCGAGTCCAGCGAAGCTGCAGGCGATGCCGTGGGCCGAGAGGATACGCTGCCCAGCGCGATCGCCACTCGTCTGCGGGAGCTTCAGCGTCCGCCGCGCGTCACCCGCTGGGACGACACACCGGTGGCGGAGCTTGCTCGCGCCTCTGGTGCCAGCGTCTGCGAGCGCTTCGCCCGGCGGGTGGCGGAGTTCGCTCTCCGCCATCCCCACGATCCTTCGGCATTTCTCGGAGCGCTGCAGGAGGAGGTGGTCGGTGGGACAGACAATCCCTTCGAGCTGGAGCGGGGGCTGCGGGAGGGAACGTGGAACCGCGAGTACTTCTACGCGGGCCATGGCGGCTTTCGCCCCGAGTTCGACGATGCCGAGCGCAATCCGCGCGGCGGCAACCACCAGCCCGGCCACTTCGTCTCGGTGCTCTCCATCGCTGCGCGCTTCGGGGAGACTCCCGCGCTGATCGCCCTTGCCCAGGCCGGAGATTACGACCCGGGAGAGGAGGACGATCTGCGCCTCAGCCTGGAAGCGATCGAGATGGGTGTCGGCTTGACCGAGGGATCGCTCACCCCAGCAGATGTCGCCCGGCGCGTCCGCGGACTCTGCCGGTAGCCCTGCAAAAAGGAGGTACCGTGGCTCAGGAGATCTGGTCCGTGATCGAGTCGGCTCTGGGTCTGGAGGAAGAGACGCTCACGGCCACCCAGATGAGCCTGCGAGCGCTGCTCGTCTTCGTGGCGGGCCTTGCGATGGTACGCGTCGGCGAGAAGCGCTTCCTCGGGAAGAGCACCGCGTTCGACATCGTTCTCAGCGTCATCCTCGGTGCCGTGCTGGGCGCCGCGATCACAGGGGCGGCCTCCTTCTTCCCCGCCATCGCGGCGAGTGTCGTGCTGGTCTTCCTCCACTGGCTCTCGGCAGTACTCACCTTTCACTCTACGTACTTCAGCACCCTCATCAAAGGGGAGCCGCGTACCTTGATCAAGGACGGAGAGATCCGCTGGGACGCGATGCGCGGAGCCAACATCAGCAAGGAAGATCTGCTCGGGGCGCTGCACGAGGCCGGCAAGGCCCAGGACCCCGAAAAGGTCGAGATCGCCCGCCTGGAGCGGACGGGGGAGATCAGCGTCATCCCCCACGATCCCCGGCGGATCGAGGTCGCCGTCGAGGAAGGGGTGCAGATCATCCGGATCGAGCTGCCGTAGCGGCCCGCCGCCACGACCTTAGAGCCGCACCACCCCTGCCTCGCCCAGTCGGTCCAGGATCTCAGTGCGGCGGGCAGCGAACTCCCCGTCGGAGAGTACTGGCAGGGCGCCATGCGTGGCGAGTGCCTCGTCCAGCTCCACCCAGGAGATGCACCCCTCGTAGTCGAGTGTGTTCGGGAGGAGGTACGGCTCCGGCACGCGGTAGGCGCGCACGAGGAGCGCGTGCAGATACGGCATGTTCCGATACGCGAAGCGGGCCTCGACGGTCGGCCGTGTGAGGGGATGCAGACCCTCCAGCCGCTGCAGCGCCTCGATGCTCTCGACGCGCAGCGCATCCTCCACCTTCAGATAGAGAGAGATCCGCACTTGGTCCGGCCCGGGGTGCGATGCGCGTGCCGACTCGAGCAGCCAGCGCAGCTGCGGCGCGAGCTCATCCGGGTTCTGATGGTAGAGCGTGGGGAAGATCCAGAACTCCCGGTGCTCGACCTCGAATCCCTCGCGCCTCTCCCAGATCCCGCCCTTGCGCAGCAGCAGCGAGACCTCACCGGTGGCGAGGGCCTGCTCGATAGCGGCCCACTCCTTGAGCGCGGATGCATTCCGTTCCTTCATCCCGGCCTCCGCGCCTCCTCGAACGGGAGAGCCGCCACCGTGGCTTCCGCGCCCTCCGCACTTCCCACGCGTACGTTGCCGCCGGGAGCGATCTCGCGCCGCACATACCCCAGGGCGATCGTCTGCCCGAGGAGCGGGGAAACCGCGGCGCTCGCCGTCCAGCCGATCTGCTTGCCCGTTTCCGGATGGTGCAGGGGAGTGCGCGGCGCGGGAGCGGGAGCGTCGCCCAGAAGCAGGCCCCGCAGGTGCCGGTTCACATGTCCGCGGTGAGCGATGCGCACGATCACCTCCTGCCCCGTATAGCACCCCTTGGTGAAGGAGATGGCGCGCGGGAGCAGACCGCTCGCCTCGAACGCTTCGGTGGGAATGACCTCCTCGGTCAGGTCGTATCCGTAGCGCGGCCGGCCGGCCTCTACGCGGAGCGTCTCCAGCGCACCGAAGCCCACCGGACGAACATCGAGATCTGCCCCCTGCGCGAGCAGTGCATCCCAGAGCGCGGGCAGCGCAGGAGCGGCCGCGAAGAGGTCGTATCCCTCCTCCAGTCCTGCGTACAGGGTTCGCACGACGAGCAGTGGCTCGCTCCCGAACGAGCTGTCCACGAAGCCGTCCTCCGCCAGCTCCGGCACCTCCGTGCCGAGCACCCGGCCCGTCAGCTCGCGCGCCCGCGGCCCATAGACGCCAATGCAGCCCTGCTCGTGCGAGATATCCGCCCAGCGGGCGAAAAGTGGCGGGACAAATTTCCTGAGATGCTCCCGCGTCCCCTCCACTGCCTCACGCGGCAGGTCCAGCAGCACCTCCACGCCGCCGGCTGCCCCGCGCCGGAAGGCGCGCAGCTCCGCGATCGTCCGACCTTTGGGAGTCAGCATCGCCGCATAGACCCCCTGGTTCGGAGGCGCGCCGGCCAGGTCGTTGGTGATCAGCCCCTGGACCATCTTCACCGGATCGCGACCCCAGATGCGGATCTGCGCCTGATCGGAGCGGTGCGCGATCCCGACGCTCTCGCGCACCGCCCGGTACTCCGCGGCGCCGTTGCCGAAGTGGCGGGGAACGCTCCGTCCCGCCACCTCTCCCCACACGGCGCCGAGGGCGTCCGCCTGCTGCCGCAGCGGGCTCTCCATCACGTCGCCTGTTGCTCCCGGCAGAGGGTGCGAAGCCGCTCCTCGGCGCCATCCATCTCCCTGACCAGCCGGCGCACCTCCGCCGTGGAGGCGGCGTTCGGCAGCTCGACCGTGATCTCCGCTCCCGCCTCCCGCGGCACGTAGACCAGGGTGATCCTCCACCCCTCGACGCCGGTTGCCTTGCGCGCGACCAGATCGACGCTGTATTCGGTGCCGTTGCACTCCAGACGGTTCACGAGCCGGTGTTCCTTCCAGGAGGAACTCCGCGACATAGCCATTAGCTTCTTCCTCTTCCACAAGGGTAGAACTGCGAGGGCGTGGCCCGGGGAGTTGCCCAAGCCCTGCGCGTCGCGCACGTTGCTCGCCACGGCTCCCGGCCGCAGCTTGCAATACTACGCGGCGCGCGCAGAGGGAGCAACCAAGTGCAGTCGTCATCGCCGACGGTTGTCTCGGGAAACGGAGCGTAGCCTCGCGAGCAAGCCGGCGCGCCTGCCGACCTGCGACGGCGCCTGGAATTCGCGGCCAGGTATCTCCCCGCCCTATCCCATCCCCGGTGGAGCAGCCCTCCGATTAGCCGCGGCGCTCACTACTTGCGCTGTGGCGAGATCACAAAGCATTTTCACTCCCTGAAATCCTTCCCCGGCCGTCCACGTAGCAGCGCTTCGGGGTTTGTCGTCACACCGCCATCTCGTGTTATCCATGCTGAAAATCCGTGCTCGCTCCGCTGCTCTCGCGCTCACCTTCTTCCTTCCTCTCTTTGGCTGCGGCGCAGAGGCCGATGATTCACAGCGCCTCGCCGTTGCCGAGGATGTAACCGCGCCGCAGGACACCAGCACAGCCACGGCTCCGGAGACCACACCCACGCAGAGCGAGCCGACCGGACCGGTCACCGATCTTCCGCCCAATGAGCTAGGCCAGATCATGGTTCTCGAGTACCACCGCATCGGAGATAACGAGGGGGAGTGGGTTCGCTCCGAAGTGAACTTCCGTAGGGATCTGCAGACTCTCTATGAGAAGGGATACCGGCCGGTGCTGATGCGGGATGTCGTACGGGGACACATCGACACGCCGGCAGGGACCACCCCGGTCGTCGTCACCATCGATGACTCGTCGCTCGGGCAATTTTACTACCGCCCGGACGGGAGCATCGACCCCAGCACCATGATGGGGATGTGGACGACCTTCCAGCAGGAGAATCCGGGATGGAGGTATGGCGCTGTCTGGTGCATCCTTCCCGGCGCCGAGCACCCGTCGAACTTCTGGGGCGAGCAGCGCAGCCGCGACGTGCCTCGCCCGCAGCGCGAGGAGACGATCCGCCGGAAGATGGCGCACCTCATCGAGTACCGTCACGAGGCCTGCAACCACACCATGTGGCATGCCCGCCTTGACCGCTACGATGATGCCTTCGTGCAGGATCAGATCGGGAGCGGTCAGGACTCCATCAAGGCCTACCTCCCCGACGACTACGAGATCGTCACCTTCGCTCTGCCGCTCGGGATGTGGCCCAAGAACCGCTCGCTCGCCTGGAGAGGCACCTATCGGGGAGGGAAGACGTACGAGAAGCAGGCAGTGCTAGAGGTCTCCGGGGGGCCGAACGTCTCCCCATTCGATAGGAACTTCAATCCCCGCTCGATCAACCGCTTCATCGTCGCTCCGAGAGCGCTGGAGCGGCAGCTGGAGGCATATGACCGCAATCCGAGCAGGCGCTTCATCTCGGACGGAGACCCGAGTGTGGTGACCGTTCCGCAGTCGCTCGCTGAACAGGTGGACCGTAGCCGGATTGGGGGAAGGGAGCTGCGCGTCACGCCAGCCGAGGCTCCGGCGGCGAATCCCTGATCGCGGACAGCGTAGCGGATCCTCGTCCACATTGAGATATGAACCCGGATCCTGCACGTGAGGTTCGATCCGATGGTTTTCAGCCTGACTGAGCACCCGTGAGGCGGGCGGCGCTCGTCTCGGCGGACGATTCGGGGCACTGTCCCGCTGCCGATCCCGGTGGCGA